>CAZMLG010000166.1:0-7134 GCA_964566985.1 uncultured Intrasporangiaceae bacterium | reverse complement strand
CGGCACCTGTTGGGGGTCCGGCAAGCCCAATGAGCTGCGCGACATCGTGCTCGCGGCGGGCGCCGACACCGTCATCGCCGACGGTTAACGCGCCCCCAGCCAACGACGGGGGTTGGAGGATGTGGTCAAGGTCAAGGTGATCGACCGCACCGCCTTGATTCTCGACATCTTCGCGCAACACGCCAAGTCCAAGGAGGGCAAGGCACAGGTCGAACTCGCCCAGCTGCAATACCTGCTGCCGCGCCTGCGCGGCTGGGGCGCATCGATGTCCCGACAGGCCGGTGGCCAGGCGGCCGCGGGCCAGGGCATGGGCTCACGCGGTCCCGGCGAGACGAAGATCGAGCTCGACCGGCGACGCATCAACACTCGGATCGCCCGGCTCAAGCGTGATCTGTCGGGCATGAAGACCATGCGCGACACCAAGCGTCATTCGCGCAGGAGCCACCAGGTGCCGTCCGTGGCGATCGCCGGATACACCAACGCCGGCAAGTCCTCGCTGCTCAATCGGCTCACCGGGGCGGGAGCCCTCGTCCAGAACCAGCTGTTCGCCACGTTGGATCCGACGGTCCGACGGGCGCAGACCGACGACGGGCGCCTCTACACGCTCGCCGACACGGTCGGGTTCGTCCGCGATCTGCCCCACCAACTCGTGGAGGCCTTCCGGTCGACCCTGGAGGAGGTGGCCGACTCCGACCTGCTGTTGCACGTGGTCGACGGGTCCCACCCCGACCCCGAGTCGCAGATCACCGCGGTCCGCTCGGTCCTCGCCGATGTGGGCGCGGCCGACGTCAAGGAGGTCGTCGTCGTCAACAAGGCCGACCTCGCACCACCCGAGGTCGTCGATCGGCTGCGGCGTGCCCAGCGGCACTGCATCGTCGTCTCCGCCCGCACCGGCGAGGGGATCGAGGAGTTGCAGGCCCTCATCGCCGCGGAGCTGCCCCGCCCGGACATCGACGTCGACGTGCTGTTGCCCTACGACCGGGGCGACCTGCTCAGCAGGATCCACGAGGAGGGCGAACTGCTCAGCAGCGACCACACCGGCGAGGGCACCCGTGTGCACGCCCGTGTGACGCCCGTGCTGGAGGCCGAGTTGACCGCCTACGCCGTGCCCCGTGATGCCACGGGCGGGCCGAGGTCGTAGGCTGTCCCCGGCGGAGACCGACGGAAAGGCAGAGGGCATGGATCTCAAGTTCGGCATCGTGGCGGGCACGGCCAGTGTGATCGGGCTGTTCTTCCTGCTGTTCATCGGGTCGTGCGTGCTGCAGGCGGTGCTGTCGGTCTTCGGCGTGCGCCTCTGACCGCCCACCCGGCGCATGACACACCGGACCGCCGAGCACGAGCGGCTCGCGGCCGCGCCGAGGGACGACGACCCTTGGAAGCTCTGGGGTCCCTACACCGCCGCACGCCAGTGGGGGACCGTCCGCGAGGACTACTCCGCAGACGGTGACGCCTGGGATTACTTCCCCTTCGATCATGCCCATCGGCGCGCCTACCGGTGGGGTGAGGATGCCCTCGCCGGGCTGACCGACCGGTTCGGGTTCTTCGCCGTCGGCCTGGCCCTGTGGAACGGGCACGACGACCGCCTCAAGGAGCGGCTCTTCGGGCTGACCAACGGGCAGGGCAACCATGGCGAAGACGTCAAGGAGGTCTGGTGGCCGCTGGATGCCACCCCGACCCACTCCTACGCCTCCTGGCTCTACCGTTATCCCCAGGCCGCCTACCCGTATGCCGAGCTGGTGGCCGCCGCCGCCGACCGCGACTTCGGCGACCCCGAATACGAGCTCACCGACACCGGGATCTTCGAGGGGTCCCGATTCTTCGACGTGCGCGTGACCCACGCGAAGTCGACTCCCACCGATGTGCTGATCGAGCTCGCCGCGACCAACCAGGGCCCGGATCCGGCTCCCCTGGACCTGGTGCCCCAGGGATGGTTCCGCAACACGTGGGCTTGGGGACGCGACGATCGCCGCCCCACGATGCGCCTGCGGGACGACGGGGTCGTCCAGTTCGATCACGACTGGCTCGGCCGCTACGAGCTGAGCGTCGCGGGCGGGCCGACACCGCGGGTCCTGTTTTGTGACAACGAGACCGACAACGAAGCTCTGTTCGGCGTGCCGAGCGTGACCGACTGTCCGAAGGACGGCATCGATCGCGCTGTCGTGCACGGCGACGCATCGCGCACGCGAGCGGATCAGGGCACCAAGGTCGCCTTCTGGTGGCACGTCGACGCCGTCGGCCCGGGTGAGACCGTCACCGTCCGGCTGCGGCTGCATGGAGTCGCCGCGTCCCCGTCCTCCGCCGCCGCGCCGATGAGCGACCCCGGGGAGGGCGGCCTCGACGCCGACCGGATGATCCGACGGCGCCGGACGGAGGCGGAGGCGTTCTATGCCGCGGTCGTGCCGGCCCACAGCAGCGCCGAGGACCGGCACATCGCCCGCCGGGCGTTCGCCGGCCTCCTGTGGGGCAAGCAGCTCTACCGCTACGGCGTCGATGCGTGGCTCGACGGCGACCCGGGTCAGCCGGATCCGCCACGGCAGCGCCACCGGGGCCGCAACGCCGAATGGGCGCATCTGGACCTGGCGGACGTCATCTCCATGCCGGATGCGTGGGAATATCCCTGGTTCGCCTCCTGGGACCTGGCGTTTCACACGGTCCCACTCGCCGAGATCGACCCCGAGTTCGCCAAGAGGCAGCTCGAGTTGATGTGCCGCGAATGGGCGCAGCACCCGAACGGCCAGTTGCCCGCCTACGAATGGAACTTCACCGACGTCAACCCGCCGGTGCACGCCTGGGCGGCGTGGCAGGTCTACCTCATCGACGGACGCCGCGACCGGGAGTTCCTGGTGCGGATCTTTTCCAAGCTGTTGATGAACTTCTCGTGGTGGATCAACCGCAAGGACGCCGACGGGTCCTACCTGTTCGAGGGCGGGTTCCTCGGGATGGACAACATCGGCCTGTTCGACCGTTCGAAGCCGCTGCCGGGCGGGTTGCGCCTGGAGCAGTCCGACGCCACCAGTTGGATGGCGTTCTACGCCCTGTCGATGCTGCGCATCGCCGTCGAACTCGCCCGGTCGCAAAAGGGATTCGACGACACCGCGCGGACCTTCTTCGAATACTTCCTCCGCCTCGCACACGCGATGGACGCCTTCGGCAGTGGCGGCATCTCGCTGTGGTCGCAGGAGGACGGGTTCTACTACGACGCGATCGTGCATCCCGACGGGCACGGGACGCAGCTTCCCGTGCGATCCCTCGTCGGGCTGCTGCCACTGATCGCGATCGAATCCGTCCACCCGGCCGTCGTCGACGAGTTGCCGGGGCTGTTGGGGGAGGTCGACTGGGTCGAACGCCGCGATCCTCGCCTGGCCGATGTGCTGGCCCACCACGGCACCGCCGACGATCGCCGGATCACGATGTCGCTCGTGCCCTCCGAACGCCGGGCCGCACTGCTCGCGCGGCTCCTGGACGAGGCGGAGTTCCTCTCGCCACACGGCATACGGTCGCTGTCCGCGGCCTACCGAGACGGATTCACGACACAGGTGGCGGGGGAGACGCTCTCCCTGCGCTACGCCCCGGGGGAGTCGGACAGCGGCTTGTTCGGCGGCAACTCGAATTGGCGTGGGCCCGTGTGGTTCCCGGTCAACTTCCTGCTGCTGGACGCGCTGCGGGTGCTGGCGGTCGCCGACACCGAGACACGCGTCGAACTGCCGACCGGCTCGGGCGACCGGGCGACGATCGCACAGGCCGCGGAGGACTTGACCGACCGCCTGGTCGATCTGTTCCGGCCAGGGGAGGACGGGCGCCGCCCCGGCACGCCGCGGTGGTATCCGGGCGGCCCGCTCTGGGACGAACACGTCACCTTCAGCGAGTACTTCCACGGCGACACCGGCGCCGGCCTCGGCGCGACGCATCAGACCGGATGGACCGCTGTCGTCGCCCACCTGATCTGCCGGCCGCACGGGCGCATGTTCGCCTGAGTGGGTGCGGCACACGTCTTGCGGGCGTGAAGGTCGCGCGCAGCCGCGGCCCCAACCCGGCTGGCCCCGTAGCAGGCTCTCTCATCCCAACCCGGCTGGTTGAGTAGCGAGCGCCCTGGCGCGAGCGTATCGAAACCTCTGAAGCACGCGCGCCGGGCAGCTTGGCAGCGCATGCTCGCCAGGCCTCGGTCCCCCGCGCACTCCGCTCCATGCGGGAGGGACCCCCATTGGCTCGCCCTGGGGGCTCGCCTACTCGACCAGCCGGTTACCTTCCGGTCAGTAGCGAGCGCCGGCGTCGTCGGTCTTCGCCGGACGGTCGGCGGTGCCCTCGCCGACCGTCCATAGTTGTCCACAGGAAGGTGGGCGCCGCACCGAGGTGGTGACGCAGACGGAATACGCTGGGTCAATGCCTGCCGACCTCGACGACCTGTTGCACGCCGCCGTCCAGGGAGTCGGCGGTGTCCAGCGGCCGGGTCAGGTGCAGATGGCGCACGCCGTGCGCGACGCCGTCGAGAAGGACGCCCACCTGCTGGTGCAGGCGGGCACCGGCACCGGCAAGTCGCTGGCCTACCTGGTGCCGGCCATCGCCCACGCGGTGGACGAGGGGCACCCGGCGATCGTGGCGACCGCCACCTTGGCGCTCCAGGCTCAGATCGTCGATCGCGACCTGCCGCGCATCGCCGACGCGCTGCAGCCCGTGCTGGGGCGGCGCCCGACCTACGGACTGGTCAAGGGCCGGCGCAACTACGTGTGTCTGCACAAACTCGAGGGTGGGTATCCCGACGAGGACGACGGGCTGCTGTCCGTCGGTGACGTCGACGCGGCGGCCGGGCGGCTCGGCCGGGAGGTGACGCGCCTGCGCGAGTGGGCCGCCGAAACCGAGTCGGGAGACCGCGACGAGCTGGTGCCCGGCGTCAGCGAACGCGCCTGGCGGCAGGTGTCGGTCTCGGCCGACCAGTGCCTCGGGCAGAAGTGCCCGATGGTGCACGAATGCTTCGTGGAGCGGGCGCGCGCGGCCGCCCGAGATGTCGACGTCGTCGTGACCAACCACAGCTTCATGGCGATCGACGCGTTCGAGGGCCGCCAGATGCTGCCCGAGCACGACTTGCTGATCATCGACGAGGGGCACGAACTGGTCGACCGGGTGACCTCGACCATCACCGACGAACTGACCGCCGGCTCCATCTCGGCCGCGGTGAAGCGGTGTGGCCGGCTGGCCGAGACCGATACGCTCGCCGAGGTGGGCGAGTTCCTCGGGCAGGCCCTCGACCAGCTCGCGGAAGGGCGCCTGATGGGGGTGCCCGACGCGCTCGGCCTCGCGCTGTCCAGGGTGCGGGATGCGGCGCGCGATGTGCAGAGCCAGCTCAAGGACGCCGCGAAGAAGGACACCGACGGGGCACTGCAGATGGCGCGCGCCGCGGTCGACGACGTGTTCGACACCGCCGAGCGCGTGCTGGAGGAGCGAGAGCTCGATGTCGCGTGGATCGGCAAGGACCCGCGGCGAGGCAGCGTGCTGCACGTGGCTCCGATGAGTGTCGCGATGCTGTTGCGCGACAAGCTCTTCGAGGATCGCACGGTCGTGATGACCTCGGCGACCCTGGAGCTCGGCGGCAGCTTCGACGCCGTGGCGGGCACCCTCGGCCTGCGCGGCGAGGACAGCCCGCCGTGGACCGGGCTCGACGTGGGCTCGCCGTTCGACTACCCGAAACAAGCCATCGCCTACGTCGCGCAACACCTGCCGCCGCCCGGCCGGGACGGCACGCCTGCGGCCCAGATGGACGAGATCGAGACACTCGTGCGAATGGCGGGCGGGCGCACCCTCGGGCTCTTCTCCTCCACGAGGGCGGCGAAGGCGGCCGCCGAGGAGATGCGCCGTCGACTCGGCGAGGAGATCCCCGTCCTCTGCCAGGGTGACGATCAGACCTCGACACTGGTGCGGCAATTCGCGGCCGACGCCAAGACCTGCCTCTTCGGCACGATGTCGCTGTGGCAAGGGGTCGACGTGCCCGGCCCGGCATGTCAGCTCGTCCTCATCGACCGGATCCCGTTCCCGCGGCCGGACGACCCGCTGGCGTCCGCGCGCTCGCAGGCGATCGCCAAGATGGGCGGCAACGGCTTCATGTCGGTGTCCGCCACGCACGCGGCGCTGCGCCTCGCACAGGGGGCCGGGCGGCTGATCCGGCGCACGGACGACCGTGGCGTCGTCGCCTTCCTCGACTCGCGGATGATCACGGCCCGCTATGCCGGGTTCCTGCAGCGCTCGCTGCCGCCCTTCTGGCCGACCACCGACCGAGGGCTGGTGCTCAAGGCTCTTCAGCGACTCGACGAGACCGCCGGCCCACTCGTGCCCGTGGAGGAGCCCGCACAGCGCGACCTCGCGACGATGAGCGGCCGCACGGCCGAGGACGTCGGTGTCACCATGCCCGTCGCCGAAGGCCCGTGAACCCGGATGATCCAGTGGGCGATCCGTCGACGGCGAGCCGACGTGGTGCCCCTCCTGCACGAGCGAAGCGCACGGGAGCGACGCCGGGGTGCAGCCGTCGGCGGTGCGTGGCAGGCTGTCGTCCATGACGTCGATGCCGACCTACGTGCTGATCGCCGGACCCGAGCAGGTCCTCGCCGAGCGAGCACTGGCCGACACCCTGGAGGCCTACCGCGCCGACGACCCGGAGACCGAGGTGGTGCGGATGCAGGCGTCCACCTACCAGGCCGGAGATCTGTCGATTCACGCGAGCCCGAGCCTGTTCGGCGGACCGAAGGTGCTCGTCGTGCAGGATCTGGATGAGGCGGGCGAGGACCTGGTGACCGACGTGCTGCAGGTGATCGACACCGGCCTCGAGGGCGCCTCGCTCATCCTGCTGCACAAGGGCGGGCAGCGCGCCAAGAAGGTGCTCACTGCCGTGAAGAAGGCCGGAGCCCGCACGATCGACGCACCGGCGATCAAGTCGGACCGAGACAAGTCGTCGTTCGTGACGGGGGAGTTCCAGACCGCGCGCCGCAAGATCAGCCCCGGCGGGGTGCGCGCGCTGCTGGAAGCGGTCGGCAAGGACCTGCGCGAGCTCGCGTCCGCGTGCCGGCAACTGATCGCCGACACCGAGGGAGTCGTCGACGAGGAGCAGGTGGGGCGCTACTACGGCGGCAAGGTCGAGGCCACCGGCTT
>CAZMLG010000165.1:0-7151 GCA_964566985.1 uncultured Intrasporangiaceae bacterium | reverse complement strand
AACAGTTCCCGGAATTCGTTGGCGAGCTGTGCCGCCAACGTCTTGTTGGGCGCCATGACGAGCGTCGGGCGCTGCACCTGCTCGATCATCCAGGCCGTGGTGGCCGACTTGCCGGTGCCGGTGGCGCCGAGCAGCACGATGTCCTGCTCGCCGTCCCGGACCTTGGTGGCGAGCTGCGTGATCGCCGTCGGCTGGTCACCGCTCGGCGAGTACTCGGAGACGACCTCGAACGGGGCCACCTTGCGCTGGATGTCTGTGGTGGGACGCATGGTTCCACGGTAGACGCACCCTCCGACAGGGCCCACACGCGCGGCTCGCCGGCATCGCCTACGGGTGTTGACACCCTTGAGGATACTCGGTATACATGCTCTCACCAGTGACAATACTGAGTATGTACTGCCGGAGGGGATCGGACATGTCCATCAGACAGAGCCTGCTCGCGTTGCTCGCGCAGGAGCCCATGTACGGCGCACGCCTGCGCACCGAGTTCGAGGAGCGCACCGGCGGCACCTGGCCGCTGAACGTCGGGCAGGTCTACACGACCCTGACCCGTCTGGAGCGCGACGGGCTCGTCGAGGCCGCGGGAGCGCCCGATGCCGAGGGACGCATCGCCTACCGCCTCACCGTGTCCGGCCGGGAGGAGGTCGACCGCTGGTGGTCCTCCCCCGTCGGCCGAGACACGGCGCCGCGCAACGAACTCGCGATCAAACTGGCCCTGGCGGTCACCGTGCCCGGCGTCGACGTCGAGCGCGTCGTGCAGACCCAGCGCACCGCGACGCTGCGGCATCTGCAGGACCTGACCAGGCTCAAGGCGCGCACCGCACCGGGCGATGCGGCGCCGCGCGAACTGGCCTGGCAACTGGTGCTGGAGAACCTCGTCTACGCCGCCGAGGGCGAGGTGCGGTGGCTCGACCACGTCGAGGCGAGCCTGGCCCGCGCGGCGGCCCCCCGCCACGCGCGAGACGACGCGCATCGGGTGCCCGGACCCTCGAGCTCGACCGAGGCCGCCGAAGCGCTGCACCGGGACGCGCGATGAGCGGCGACGTCGGCCACACATCGCTCGCACTCGACCGGGTCTCGCGTGTCCACGGCGAGGGCGCCGCCAAGGTCCACGCGCTGGTCGATGTCTCGCTGGAGGTGCACCGCGGGGAGTTGGTCGCCGTGATGGGCCCGAGCGGATCGGGCAAGTCCACCCTGCTCAACCTCGCCGGCGGACTCGACCGGCCCAGCAGCGGGCGGGTGTGGATCGACGGCCAGGACGTCGCCGATCTGAACGCGCGGGGTGTGGCGGAACTGCGCCGCCGCACCGTCGGCTTCGTCTTCCAGGACCTCAACCTCGTGCCCTCGCTCACCGCGGCGGAGAACGCCGCGCTCCCCCTCGAGCTGGACGGCATACGAACCCGCCCTGCACGAGAGCAGGCGGCCGCCGCGCTGGAGACGGTCGGCGTGGCGGAGCTGGCCGACCGATTCCCCGAGCAGATGTCCGGTGGCCAGCAGCAGCGGGTCGCGATCGCCCGGGCGCTGGTGGGTGAACGGCACATCGTGCTGGCCGACGAACCGACCGGTGCGCTCGACTCGCACACCGGCGAGGCGGTGCTCCGGGTGCTGCGGGATCGCTGCGACGCGGGCGCCGCCGGGCTGCTGGTCACGCACGAGGCACGCCACGCCGCCTGGGCGGACCGGGTGGTCTTCCTGCGTGACGGCGTGGTGGTCGACACGACCGGCGCCCCGCCCGCCGCGGAGACTCTGCTCGACCCGCACCGGGCGGTCTGACATGCCTGCCTCCGATCGGGAGACCGGCCGACTCGGGCTCTGGTGGGCGGGATGGCACAGCGCGCTCCGGCTGGCGCGACGCGACGTCGCGAAGCATCGCGGCCGCAGCCTGCTGGTCGTGCTGTTGGTGGGCCTGCCGGTGCTGCTGATCTGCGCCGGTGCCACGGCCTTCGCCACCGACGACGTCAACCACGGTGAATCGATCCCCCGTCTGATGGGACAGGCGCAGGCCCGGGTCACACCGTTGGATCTGGAGGGCGTGCGCGGCCAGCGGGTGGAGCAGGGCCCGTGGGCCGACGGGTACGCCTCTCGGGGCGAGGCGGCGAGAGAGCCCGGCGTGGCAGCGAATGCGCCGTGGACCGCGCGACGCGTGGAGCACCTGACCGGGGGCAGCGCCCTGCCGACCGCGACGGCTGCGCTGCAGGCCGTGATCGGCGACCGACACATCGATTCCAGGGTGCTGCTCGTCGACGGCCGCAAGCCCGTGACACGGGGTATGGCGTCGCTCACCTCCGGGCACTGGCCGCGCACGGATGACCAGGTGCTGGTCACCACGCGCGGCATCTCCGACGGGCTGCCGACCCACGGCCCACTCACCCTCGACCCGGACGGCGCCGACCCGGTGACCGTCACCGTGGTCGGAGTCGGCACCGCCTGGCTGAGCGACGCCCAGCACGCCGACCTCGTGGCGCTGCCCTCCGCGGCCGGCGCATGGGACACCGACACCGACCGCTCGGCCTACCTGGTGACCGGCACCGATCCCGTCACCTGGCCGGTGGTCAAGAAGCTCAATGCGCACGGCCTGATCGTCGAGAGCCGGCAGGTCTTCGAGCATCCGCAGCGAGCCGAGCGGGACGCCACCGCGCGCGAGTTCTCCGGGAGCGGCGGCGACACCGTCGTGGCAGGCATCATCGCGCTGATCGTGGTCGGCATCCTGCTGGAGACGATGCTCTTGGCCGGTCCGGCCTTCGCGATCAGCGCGGCACGGCAGCGCCGGTCGCTGGCCCTCATCGCGTCCAACGGTGCCCGGCGGGCACAGATTCGCCGGTACGTGCTGGCGCAGGCGGTGCTGCTCGGTGCTCTCGCCGCCGTGATCGGTGGCGCGCTCGGCGTCCTGGTGGGCGTTGCCGGCATCCGGTGGTGGGGGTCCTCACGGTATGCCGTCAACGCGCCCGGCCCCGTGGACGTCCCGGTCTGGGAGGTGCTCGGCGTCGTGGTGTGCGCGGCGGTGGCCTCGCTGGTCGCGGCCTACATCCCGGCACGCGGGGCGGGCCGGCTGGACCTGGTGGCGGTGCTGCGCGGTCACGGCCTCACGGCGCGGCCGGTGCGTCGCGGGCAGCCAGTGCTCGGCGTGGTCCTGGCCGGCATCGGCGGTGTCGTGCTGGCGATGAGCGTGATCAATCACGGGCACGAGGCGCAGATCACGGCGGGCGCCCTGGTGCTCGTCGGCGGGGCGTTGCTGCTCATCCCCTGGATGTTGTCCGTCGCGAGCCGCCTCGGACGCTCGATGCCGCTCCCACTGCGCATGGCAACTCGCGACATCGGCCGTCAGCGCGGCCGGTCGGCGCCCGCGGTCGCGGCGATCATGACGGCGGTGACCACCCTGACCGCGCTCGCCATCGCCAACGCCAGCGACCAGGCACAGGCTGCGCGCGACTACCAGCCGACCACGGTGATGGGCCAAGGGCTGATCAGTGGGGGCGGCCCGGGATGGCCGGGCGACACCGTCGACGTGGTGCGCCGCGAGGCACCGACGCTCGACATCATGCGGGTCCAGCGGATCGGGGTCTCCGAGTGGGTCGGTTCCGACGCGGCGGGAGTCGCGGCCACGAAGACGACCGCGGTGCGCGTCCAGCGATCCTCCTGCGCCGAACCGACCACACGGCCGCACGGCCACGGCCAGACGGTCCACGGATTCGGGCCCGTCCGCGCGTGTTCGGCGCTCGGTCAAGACCTCGCCTCCGGTCGCTCCGAGATCGGCGTCGTCGACGTCGCCACGGGCCGCGAACGCCTCGGCCTGACCGATGCGCAGGCCGACACGCTGGCCCACGGCGGCATGCTCGTCGCCGCTCACAAGCACGCGATCAGCGCGGGCCACGTCACGGCCCTGTCCGGCACCCGCACGGTCGACCACTACGGCATGGCCATGGGCAGGATCCACACGCCGCACGTCCTTCGGTTGCCCGCCACGACCGTCACGGGCACGCAACTGGATCGGTTCGGAACGGCCGGCTCCACCGGCGCACTGATCACACCGGCCACCGCCCGCGCCCACCGTTGGACGACCTACACCGAGGCATTGTCGCTGCGCGACCCGAGCGGCACGATCTCGAAGGACACCGAGAAGGCGATCACCCAGCACCTCTCCGTCAACGCCCACCTCGACGTGGAGCGGGGATACGAGGGATATCTGCTGATGCTCTATCTCGTGCTGTTCGGCGTGTTCGGCACGCTCGTGCTGGTCGCGACCCTGATCTCCACCGCGCTCGCCCAGGCAGAGGGTCGCGCCGACCTGGCCACCCTGGCCGCGGTGGGAGCAACCCGCCGACTGCGTCGTGCCATCGCGGGATCTCAGGCATTCGTCGTCGGGATGGTCGGCAGCCTGCTCGGCCTGGTCATCGGGTTCGTTCCCGGCGTGGCCCTGACCTGGCCACTGACCGCGGAGGCAACGGGCAGCTACGACCCCGCGACGGGGATCACCACCTACTCCGAGGCAACGCAAGGCGCGCCCCTCCCTCCCCCGGTGATCGACATTCCCTGGGTCTGGCTCGCCGTCGTGGTCATCGGGGTGCCGTTGCTGGCGGCACTGGTGTCCGCCACCGCGATCCGACGCTCACCCCAGATGACCCGTCGAACCACCTGAGATGACGCGCGAACCCCACCTCGAACTCAGTCGGCGCAGTCGACCGCGACGGCCAGCGCCGCGCAGATCTGACGCATTCGCCCCTCGGCCAGACGGCCAAGGCGTTCCACGAGGATCGACGTCGCCACGCTCTCGACGGAATCGAGGTTGACCACCGAGACGCGAGGCACCGGATCATCGCCCGGCTCGAGGACGACCTCACTGGGCAGCCCGCGAATCGTCGTCGTGCACGGAGCGACCAGCGCCCTCCGGTGCCGTGGGATGACTGCGTCACGCGACAAGACGACCACCGGACGCCTGCCGATCTCTGCCAATTCGCACCACCAGATCTCCCCGCGTGCCGGACCTGCCGTCACGAAGCGGCAGCCGCTCGGCGAAAGGAGGCCAGGTCACCCCATTCGTCCTGCTCGTCGAGAGGATGCTCGTCGTAGGCGGCATAACTCGCGTCGATCTCGGCGGAGCGGCGTCGAGCCAGCAGGGCCGCGAGTGCTTCGTCGACCACAGACGCATCGGTGCCTCCGGAGACCTTCCGGGCATTCTCCAGGAGGTCGGCGTCGACCGTCGTGCTCAGTCGTATGCGAGTCATGCCACAATCATGCCACACATCCTGCCGACCAGGAGCGGTTCACGGCCCGGTACTTCTGGGCTACGGCACGCGGTGCGTCCACTCCCGCGTCCCGAACTTCTCGTCCACCAGCGACCGGGCCTGCTCCAGTTCCTCGTCGCGGTAGGCCGAGAGCACGCTGTCATAACGGCTCATGAAGGACTCCTGGAAGGCGGTGATCAGGTCCGTGCGCGCCATACCGGTCTGTGAACGCATCGGGTCGACCCGCTTGTTGGCGCTCTTGGTGCCCTTGTCGGACATCTTCTCGCGCCCGATCCGCAGCACCTCGAGCATCTTGTCCGCGTCGATGTCGTAGGACATCGTCACGTGATGCAGGACCGCACCCGACGCGAAGCGCTTCTGGGCCGCCCCGCCGATCTTGCCCTTGTCGGAGGCGATGTCGTTGAGGGGCACGTAGCGCGCGTTGATCCCGACGTCGGCGAGCGCCGCCAGCACCCACTGGTCGAGGAAGTTGTAGGACCGCTCGAAGGACAGCCCCTCCACCAGCGAGCTCGGCACGACGAGCGAATACGTGATGCAGTTGCCCGGCTCCATGAACATCGCACCGCCTCCGGAGATCCGGCGCACGACGTCGATGCCGTGTCGCGTCGCGCCCTCCGCGTCGATCTCGTTGCGGTAGGACTGGAACGAGCCGATCACGACCAGTGGTGAGTCCCAGTCCCAGAAGCGCATCGTCGGGGGCCGGCGGCCCTCCCCCACCTCGCGTGAGATCACCTCGTCGAGTGCGACGTGCATGACCGGTGGGAGCACGGTGGCCGGAATGACGTCGAACGTGTAGTCCTCCCAGCTGGTCGCGTGTCCGAGCGCACGCCGCACCGCGATCCCGACGGCCTCCGGGCTGAAGCCGATCAGGTGCACCGACGGGTCGAGCGCCCCGTTGATCGCGCCGGCGAGTTGATCCACCGTCGCCGAGGTCGGCATACCGGTCAGGGCCGCGTCGATGTCCTCCAGGGCATCGTCGGGTTCGAGGAAGAAGTCACCGGACACCGACACACTCGTGAGCCGGTCGCCGTCCACCTCCAGTTCGACCGCCACGAGCTTGCCACCGACGACCTTGTACTCACCGCGCATGCCACCACGGTAGACGCACGTATGCTGTGACCGGCACGGCCGTCGTGCCGGGACACCACAGGGACAGGACTTCGATGAGCACCAGGATCGCCGTGGCCGGCACCGGATATGTCGGTCTGTCCAACGCCATACTCCTCGCGCAGCACCACGATGTCGTCGCACTCGACATCGATGCCGACAAGATCGCCGTGTTGCGACAGGGGCGCAGCCCGATCCACGACCCCGAGATCGAGGACTACCTGGCACATCGCGCGTCGAACCTGAGCTTCACGACCGATCCGGAGGCGGCGTATGCGGAGGCGGACTTCGTCGTCGTCGCCACGCCCACCGATTATGACCCGACGACGAACTACTTCGACACCTCCAGTGTGGAGAGCGTCGTCGACGACGTGCGCCGCATCAACCCGGAGGCCGTCATGGTCGTCAAATCGACCGTTCCCGTGGGCTTCACACAGGAGATGTGCGAGCGGCACGACACCGACCGACTGATCTTCTCACCGGAGTTCCTGCGCGAGGGCAAGGCGCTCTATGACAATCTGCATCCGTCGCGCATCGTGGTCGGCGACACCGGACCGCACGGCAAGACGTTCGCCGACATGCTCGTCGAGGGCGCCGAGGACGACGACCCCCCGGTGCTGCTCACACACAGCACCGAGGCCGAGGCGATCAAGCTGTTCGCCAACACCTATCTGGCGATGCGGGTCGCCTATTTCAACGAACTCGACAGCTTCGCGCTCACCCGCGGTCTGGACAGCCGGCAGATCATCGACGGGGTCGGCCTGGACCCGCGCATCGGATCGCACTACAACAACCCGTCGT
>CAZMLG010000164.1:0-7157 GCA_964566985.1 uncultured Intrasporangiaceae bacterium | reverse complement strand
GCCGAACTGGGCTATCAGGCCGGTGCGGACCGCATCGAGGGTTGCCTGTTCGGCAACGGGGAGCGCACCGGCAACGTGTGCCTGGTGACCCTGGGTATGAATCTCTACGGTCAGGGCATCGATCCGCAGATCGACTTCCACGACATCGACCACATCCGTCGCACCGTGGAATACTGCAACCAGCTGCCGGTCGGTGAGCGCCACCCCTACGGAGGGGACCTGGTCTTCACCGCCTTCTCCGGGTCGCACCAGGATGCGATCAAGAAGGGCTTCGACGACATGGCGAGGCAGGGCAAGGAGACCGGCAAGGACATCGACGAACTCGTCTGGGGTGTCCCGTATCTGCCGATCGACCCGCACGACATCGGACGCTCCTACGAGGCGGTCGTCCGGGTCAACAGCCAGTCCGGCAAGGGTGGGGTCTCCTACATCCTCAAGTCGGAGCATCAGCTCGACCTGCCGCGCCGACTGCAGATCGAATTCAGTGGCGTCGTGCAGAAGTACACCGACGAGTTCGGCGGCGAGGTCGAGCCCACGAGGCTCTGGCAGGCGTTCCAGGACGAGTATCTGCCCGGCACCGGCGAAGGTGAAAGTGCCTGGGGTCGCTTCGCTCCCATCACGCACACGATCGACAGCAGCGATGACGGCCGGGATCACATCGAGGCGATGATGACCGACCACGGCAAGGAGATCACCATCTCCGGTGAGGGCAATGGTCCGATCAACGCGTTCATCGCTGCGCTGAACACGGTCGGCGTCGACGTGCGGGTGCTGGACTACGCCGAGCACGCGATGTCGGCCGGAGAGGACGCGCAGGCTGCGGCCTACCTCGAGTGCGCGATCGGAGAGCGGGTGCTGTGGGGAGTGGGCGTGCACAGTTCGATCGTGAAAGCCTCGTTGACCGCGGTGCTCTCGGCGGTCAACCGGGCGGAGCGCGACGGCTACGGATCCGCCGACGACTCCGAGACGGCGATTCCGGTGCGCGTCTGACCGACGCGCCCCCTCGCATCTCGACAGGCCGTGTCCTGGCGGCGATCCTGCCACCACGGCCGGTCGAGGAGGTCCGTATCGAAGCCCGGTGAGCATGACGCGACGGTCGAGAAGTCCTGTGGCTCACCGGGTTTCGATACGCTCGCCTAGCGGCTCGCTACTCAACCAGCCAGGGGTGGGGCTGGGCTCGCTGGTCAACCGGCCGGGGGCGGGGTTCGCCGCTCGCGCTGGACGGATTCGCGGACGGCGGGGGCGACCTCGTCGGCGAAGCGACGCATCTGGGCGACGTCGTCGCCGGCGGGGCCGAAGCAGAAGGTGTCCATGCCGACCTCGACGGCGAGTTCGGTGAGTGTGTCGACCCACTGGTCCACGGGACCGTCGAAGTCACCGTTGGACGGTCCGTCGGTGATCGTGCCGAAGACGTTGTAGATGCGGCGGATCGAGTCCGGCAGGCGCCCGGCGGCGACGGCGGAATCGTCGATGCGTGCCTGCATGTCCGGCAGGGCGGTCGGTGGGAAGAACGAACTCGACGGCACCCACCCGTCGGCCGCCCGACCGGCGAAATCGAGCATCTTCGGGCCGCCCACGCCGAGCCAGATGCCGATGTCGTGCGCCGGCGTCGGCCCGGGCCGCACACCGTCGAGGCGGTAATGCCGGCCGTCGAAGCGCACCGAGCGCTCGCCGGACCACATGAGGCGGATGACCTCGACGGCCTCGCGCAGGGCACCGGCCGCCCGCCCGGGCGTCCGCGCCGTGCCACCCATCGCCTCGATCGCCGTCCAGAAGGCACCCGCACCCAGGCCGAGCTCGAAACGGCCGCCCGAGACGACGTCGAGCGTGGCCGCGGTCTTGGCCAGGACCGCGGGTGGTCGTAGCGGCAGGCTCGCCACGTCGGGGAAGACATGGATGCGCTCGGTGCGCGCCAAGACCAGACCCATGAGAGGCCACGTGTCCAGATGGGCCTGCTGGTAGGGGTGGTCCTGGATCCCGATGAGCTCCAGGCCTGCCCGGTCCGCGGCCTGGCACGCGGCCACGGTGTCGTCGAGCTTGGCGGTGTCGGGGGAGGGGAAGATCCCGAACGTCACCGTCCGGCCGTGGTCGGTCATAGGTCACCTCGTCCTCGTCGGTGTCATGTCTATCGGAGCCCTTCGTCGACCAGCATGCCAAACCGGTGCAGCAGCTCCTGATCGCCGTGCGAATCCAGTGGTTCGGCCGTAGGCCGTCCCCACAGCCACGTGTCCAGGTCGACGGCCCGACCGGTGATGGTCGCCGACGGCACCCCCTGCGTCACGACCGTGATCGATGCCTCGTCCACGTCCTCGCGTGATGTCGGATCCTGGCCGGTGAGTCGCCCGAGCCGGACGATCCAGGTGTCCTCGGTGTCCTGCGCGTGGATCTGGAGCAGCTGGTCTCCGTCCGGCGTGAAGGTCGCCCAGTCCGGCGCCCCGGCATACATCACCGAGAGGACTTCGTCGACCCCGTCGGCCGCCAGATCGACGTCGACCGGCGCGATCGGGGCGCCGGCCGTCAGTTCGGCGTCGAGGCGGTGGATGAGTGCTTCGTGCGCCTGGCGGCGCCGGATGTAGTGGGCGGTGTGCAGCGACGGGTCGGCTGCCCACATCCAGCGTTCCTCGTCGCCGATCTCCTGCTCGCATCCCTGCATCAGCAGGGCATTCGCCTGGTCGAAGAAGGTCAGCAGTCCGGCGCGGTCCCCTGGCCGCTCGGGGTGAGCGAGGGCGTCGACCTGGTCCTTGGTGCGGAGTCCCTGGGTGAGAACCGTGCCCCAGAACCACTGGACCTCCCCGAGGTGCCACAGCAGGTCGTCCGCCCGCCAGTCCGGGCAGGTGGGCACCGGCGCGTCGGCCGGCGCATCGACGAGCGCCTCTCGGAAGCGGGCGCTGTCGTGCCGCAGATGGTCACTGAACGAACCCGGGTGCTCCTCCATGAGCAGAGCCTAACCGCTCGCGCACGGCCGGGTCGGCGATCACGAGCCCGCGCGAGGCGCGAACCCGGCAGAAAGGCGCGTGCGCCACGGCACGTCCGCCCCGTAGCCTTGCCGCATGCCCACGACTGCACACCGATTCGACGACGTGACGTTGCACGGGGACGGGTTCGTGCTGCGTGCTCCCTGCGCGGAGGACGTCGGCCCAATCGCGGCTGCCTGCCGGGACGATCTGATCCAGCGTTGGCTGCCCCTTCCCACGCCCTACGAGGAGGCCGACGCGCGGTTCTTCGTCGACGAGTTCGCATCGAGCCAATTGACCGGCGGGGACGGGATCGTGCGCACCATCGAGGCCGACGGCGAGCTGGCCGGGATGATCGACCTCAAGCACACCGACTGGCGTGGCCGCACCACGGAGATCGGCTACTGGATCGCACCGGGCCACCGGGGAGCCGGCCTGGCGGGCCGCGCCACCGAGGTGCTGGCGGACTGGGCGCTGCGCGAGCAGGGGATGGCACGGGTCGAGGTGCGGGCCGCCGTCGGCAACGCGGCGTCGTCGCGTGCGGCACTGGCCGCGGGGTTCACCCATGAAGGGTGCCTGCGCTCCGCCGGATACGTCCACGACGGGCGTGTCGACCTGGAGGTCTACGGCCGGATCGCGGGGGACCTCAACGCACCCCGCGCGGCCGGAACTGGATGCTGATGCGCGGCCCGACCGGTTTGCTCGTCTTGGGGATGCAGTGCTCCCAGGTGCGTTGGCACGAGCCGCCCATCACGAGCAGGTCACCGTGCCCGAGGACGCGGCGGATCGTCTGCCCGGCGCCGCCACCCACGGGCCGCAACATCAGGGCGCGCGGCGCGCCGATCGAGACGATCGCGACGCAGGTGTCCTCGGTGCGGGAGCGCCCCTCGCGGTCACCGTGCCAAGCGACCGAATCCCGCCCGTCGCGATAGAGACACATGCCCGCGGTCGTGAACGGTTCGCCGAGCTCCGCGGCATAGTAGTCCGACAACATCGAACGCGCCTCGCCGAGAACCGGATCCGGCCACTTTTCGTGAGCGGTGTAGAAGCGCAGCAGGCGCGGCGTGTCGACCTCGCGGTCATACATCATCCGGCGCTCACCCCGCCAGTCGACGCCCGCCGACCCGCCGTCGGCCAGGCGTGCGAAGAGCGCGTCGGCGCCGGTCAACCAGCCCGGTCGCACGTCGACCCACGCGCCACGGGTCAGCGTGGTGCGCTGGACGCATCCGTGCAGGTCCCGTAGACCGACGTGCTCGACCTGATCGAGCAACGAACCCTGCAGCGCGTAGGACATGCGTTCCAGTATGCGCCGAGATCGAACGCCTGTCCAGGCGTATGCCGAGTGCGTCAGGAGCGTCGCATCTCCAGCACCGCCTGGGCCGCGTGATAGCCGCCGAGTCCGCTCACGCCGCCTCCGCGGCGTGATCCGGCACCGGCGAGGAGGATCCCGTCGTGGCCGGAGGCCACGCCCCAGCGGGAGGCCGGGTCGGCGAGCTCTTCGTCGTCCTCGGCGAACGGCCACGACAGCGGCCCGTGGAAGATGTTGCCGCCCGGCATCGCCAGCGCGTCCTCCAGGTCCAGGGTCGTCTTGGTCTCCAGACACATCCGGCCGTCCTGGTCGCGCAGGATCGCCTCGGACATCGGTTCGTCGAGGACGGACGACAGCGAATCGAGCACGGCCTGCTCGAGGTCCGCGCGCAACTGGTCGGGGTTGCGCGAGCGGGTGAGTCGATGGGGCGTCTGGAGCGAGAAGGCCGTCAACGTGTGCGCACCGGCGGCGTGCAACTCGGGAGAGAGGATGCTCGGGTCGGTCAGCGAGTGGCAGTAGACCTCGACCGGCAGCGGATCCGGCAGGCGGTCGGCCGCGGCCTCGGCATACGACGTCTCCAGATGCTCCAGTCCCTCGTGCGCGTGGAACGTGCCGCCGAACGCCGCCTGCGGGCTGACCTGCGGATCGCGCAGCCGCGGAAGGTGATCGAGCAGGATGTTGACCTTGACCTGGGCACCCTCCGCCTCACGTGGTGCCACGCCCATCACGGTGTCGAGGCCCGCCGGGGCGGCGGCCCACAGCACGTGGCTCGCATGCACCGTGGTCATCTTGCGCTTGCCGGTGCGCGACGTCACCTCGCCCTCGGGGGTGACGCCTTCGACCACGGCATCGCAGGTGATCGTGACGCCTGCATCGCGGGCCGCACGCTCCAGCGCGTCGCTGACCGCGCCCATCCCGCCGACCGGCACGTCCCAATCGCCGGTCCCGCCGCCGATGACGTGATAGAGGAAGCAGATGTTCTGCGACAGGTCCTCCTGGTGGGCCCGGGCATACGTGCTGATCAGCCCGTCGGTCATCAGCATCCCGCGGACCAGGTCATCGCTCACGGACGCCTCGATCACGTCCCCGAGGGGCCGGGTCAGGAAGTCCTCGTAGGTCGCGTCGTCCCCGACGAGTTCACGGATGCGCGAGCGGGTCGGCAAGGGCGTCATCATCGTGGGCCAGATCGCCTCCGCCAGCGTGGCCGTGCGCTCGCCGAATCGCCGCCACCCCGCCACGTCGGCGGACGCACCGATGCGGGCGAAGGACTCCTCGGTGGCCGTCTGGTCGAGGTGGTCGATCAGCAGCCCTGCATCCGCCTCCGGCGACGGGGTGTAGGACGCGTAGCGGCGCCGCGCCAGGGTCAGGCCCAGACCCAGGTCGTCGACGATCTGCCGTGGCATGAGGCTGACCAGATAGGAATAGCGCGACAGCCGTGCCCCGGTGCCGGGGAAGGTCTCCGCGGAGACCGAGGCCCCGCCGGTGTGTCCGGAGCGTTCCAGCAACAGGACCGAGAGTCCGGCCTTGGCGAGGTAGGTCGCCGCGGTCAGGCCGTTGTGGCCGCCGCCGACCACGATCACGTCATACGAGGATTGCGACATGCGCTCAGCCTACGGCCCGGGGTCCATGGCTCGCGGACGTCGATGGGAGACAATGGGAAGTCCTATGGCCACCTACCGTGACGTCGCGATCGTGCTACGCACCCACAAGCTGGGTGAGACCGACCGCATCGTCACCATGCTCTCGCGCGGGCAGGGCAAACTGCGGGCCGTGGCGAAGGGGGTGCGACGCACCAAGTCACGCTTCGGGTCACGGCTGGAACCCGGCATGCTCGTCGACCTGCAGTGCTATCAGGGACGTTCGCTCGACACCGTGACCCAGGCCGAGATGATCGCGCCCTACGGCGACCAGCTCGCCCGCGACTACACGGCCTACACCTGCGCGACGGTGATGCTCGAGACGGCCGAGCGGATCAGCGAGGAGCACGCGCCGATCGTGCAACAGTTCAACTTGCTCGCCGGCGCGCTGAGCGCGCTCACCCATCGAGAGCACGACCCGGACATGATCATGGACTCCTATCTGCTGCGGGCCGTGGCGATCGCCGGATGGGCGCCGAGTTTCGTCGACTGCGCCGGATGCGGTGCGCACGGCCCGCATCGCGCGTTCAATCTCGCCAGTGGCGGCGCGGTGTGCCGGTCCTGCCGCACGCCCGGATCGGCGGCGCCCCGGCCGGACACCTTCACCCTGCTGGCCGCGCTGCTCACCGGAGACTGGGCGGGTGTCGGCGCCGCCGACCCGCGGGTGCGGCGCGAGGCGGACGGCCTGGTGGCCGCCTACGTGCAGTGGCACCTGGAACGCGGCGTGCGTTCGCTGCGCCTGGTGGATCGAGACCCCGTCCCCGTCGTAGGAGCGTGAACAGGTGCCCGCCGCCCCACCCCCGTCCCCCGACGGTGCCCGCCCCCCGGCCGTGCCGAAGGAGCTGGTGCCGCAGCACATCGCGATGGTCATGGACGGCAACGGCCGCTGGGCCAACCAGCGGGGCCTGCCGCGCACCAAGGGCCACGAGGCCGGCGAAGCCGTGCTCATCGACGTGATCGCCGGGGCGATCGAGGCGGGCGTGCCCAACCTGTCGGCCTACATGTTCTCGACCGAGAACTGGCGCCGCTCACCCGATGAGGTGCGCTTCCTCATGGGCTTCAACCGCGACGTGATCCACCGGCGCGTCGACCTGTTGCACTCCTGGGGCGTGCGCTGCCGGTGGTCGGGCCAGCGTCCGAGGCTGTGGCGATCGGTGATGAAGGAGCTGCGCCGCGCCGAGGAGATCACCCGGGACAACACCGTCATGACGCTGCAGATGTGCGTCAACTACGGCGGTCGCGCCGAGATCGCCCAGT
>CAZMLG010000163.1:0-7157 GCA_964566985.1 uncultured Intrasporangiaceae bacterium | reverse complement strand
TGGTGTCGGTGATCCAGGGGAGGTATCCCTTGGCGTGCACGATGTGGTGATGCCGAGAGCACAACAGGGTCCCGTTGAGCTTGTCCGACAGGCCCCCGACCCACCAGGGGATCGCGTGGTGCGCCTCGGTCCACGGCGCCGGCCGGTCGCACCCGGGGAAAGAGCACCCGGTATCGCGTCGGGTGATCGCGGCGCGGGTGGCGGAGGCGAACGGGCGGGTGGCCCGTCCCAGGTCCACCGGCTGCGAGTCGGTACCGAGCACCATCGGGGTGATCTGTGCGTTGCAGGCCATGGTGCGGGCGGTGCCGGCGTCGATGACCTGCCCGAAGCTCGTGGTCGCATATCCGGCATTGGACAAGGACCCGATCAACACGCTCAACGGCAAGGTGATGGTGGCCTTGACCGGCGACCTGCCCGCATCACTACCACTGGCCCGCGCGGCGGCGCCAATCAACTCCATGAGGGCGTCGGCGCGGCGTTTGCCGACCGGGCGCCAATCCATCCCCTTCTGACTGCCGCCGCCGCTACCACCGCTGCTGGTGGTGCTGCTGCTGGTGCTACTGCTGTTGTCACTGTCGTTGGTGTTGTTGCTGGTGGTGTCGTGCCAGGCGTCCACGGCGTCGCTGGGTGGGTGGGTGTCTCCGTCGGGTGTGGTGCCCGGCCGTGGGGCGGCGAGGGCTTCGATGGCGGCGGTGAACGTCGCGGCGTCCCCGGCCGACAGGTCCCCCTGGATCCGGGTCAAGCCCGAGGGTAGGTCCCACCAGGAGAGGGTCTCGGCGGTGCGGGCGCGGTTCTCGTCCTCGGGCAGGCGGTCCCCGCCACGCAGGCTGACCAGCCCGTCCGCCAACGTGATCAGGTCCTTGGCGGGGCGGCGGGTCGCCACGGCCAGGAAATACCCGAGCATGTCGTACCACGTGAACCGCGGTAGCAAGGGGTGGACGCGTTGAGCCTCCCGCACCGCGATCTGCATGCCCCGCACGGTGACGATCCCCGCATCCAACACCCCCGCCAATGCCGGGTGTTTGGGGTCGCGGATGATCTCCGCGACCCGCGCGATCCGTGCGGCTTGTCCGGGCTCCATCGACGGATACTTGACCCGCAGCCACTGCGTCGGGGTCGCGGCAGTGGAGTCGGCGACCACGCCGCGGTCGATCGCCTCGGCCAGCAGGAAGACTTGGGCCCGTTCGATCCGGGCACCCAGGTCGAGCAGGACGTCCATCATCGCGTCGACCCGCTCACCGGTCAGTTCATGCATGCCGTGCACCAGCGCGTCGACCTGACGGCTCAGTTCCTGGATCGCTGAGGCTGCATCACGGCCCGCACCCGCAGGCCCCGAGGTCAGTGCCGCTCTCGCGGTCGAGCCACCGGCCAGCACGCCCGCGTCGGTCGCTGGGTCGTCGGGTTCGAACGGGGTCAGGTCCAGGGGCTGGAACTCCTGGTCCAGCATGTCGAGGGCGGCCTGGTCCGGCTCTGGTGCCTCGAAGGCGTTTCCCCTGTGTCCCATGCTCCATTCTACGCACACCAGTTCGATGAGGTCAAGAGGTTATGCGAGATGTGTTCGATGTTTTTCCCTGGGCGTGCTGGTCCTGGCGCGACGGGGTGGTCGGCTGGCTCGTGTGGTCGGGCTGCCGTGTGGCTCACCGGGTTTCGATACGTCCTCGACTGCGTCAGCGGACTACTCAACCGTCCGGGTGGGGGTCCGTGCTCGTGCGCGACTTTCACGCCCGCAAGGCGTCACGAACAGTGCCAAGAAAACTCAACCAGCGGTGGTGGCGAGGCGGCGATGCTCAGTCGATCGGGGAGGCCGCCTGGAGGATCACGAACGACGCGGCGGTCGCCTCCAGTGAGTCACCGGGCGCGAACTGCGTGCTCGGCACGTCGGCCGGCCGGTCACACGCGCTGTCCCACACGAGATCCCATCCGGTCGACCCCTGCGGCGACGGCAACCGCACCGTGACGTCGTGGGCTCCGCCGTGCAGGACGAGCAACAGCCTGGTGTCGCCCACATCAGTGCCGTCGAAAACCACCTGAACCGTGCGGCCGTGCGGATCGTCCCATTCGTTCGCCGTCATGATCTCGCCGTCG
This sequence comes from uncultured Intrasporangiaceae bacterium, assembly GCA_964566985.1. Lineage (GTDB taxonomy): Bacteria > Actinomycetota > Actinomycetes > Actinomycetales > Dermatophilaceae > Leekyejoonella. The sequence goes on along the minus strand of CAZMLG010000163.1, from coordinate 5,072 downwards.
GCGGCATACCATCGCAGCGCAGCGAAGTCGTCGCCGACGACCGGCGTCGACGGGAAGAAGGCGCGCTGACGCAACACCGAGTGCGCCGCGCGGAACTCGGTGAGGAAGCCGACGGTATCGATCAGGTCGCGATCAGCATCGGCGAGATCCCAGTCATACCAGCTGATTCCGTTGTCCTGGCAGTAGGCATTGTTGTTGCCCTGCTGTGTGCGTCCGAGCTCGTCACCGCCCAACAGCATCGGCACGCCGGCGCTGACGAAGAGTGTCGCCAACAGATTGCGCACCGCCCGCCGACGGTGGCTGACGGTCTCGTCATCGACGCCCTCGCACCCCTCGACCCCGAAGTTCCACGAGCGGTTGTCGTCACTCCCGTCACGCCCGCCCTCCTGGTTCGCCTCGTTGTGCTTCCGGTCGTAGGCCGTCAGGTCGGCGGCGGTGAATCCGTCGTGCGCGGTGACCATGCTCACCGACGACATGGGGGACATGCGCGGCCGCTGCGAGCCGCCGAACAGGTCCTGTGAACCGGCCAGGCGTGTGCCGAGATCGCTGCGACCGTGGCCGGATCCTCCGGCCAGATCGGTGGCGACGTCGGTGAGCCAGAAGGTGCGCACGGTGTCGCGGAACCGGTCGTTCCATTCGGCGAACGGCGCCGGGAACTGACCGGTCCGCCAACCGTGGGATCCGACGTCCCACGGCTCGGCGACGAGTTTGACTCGCGAGAGGACGGGGTCGGTGCGCAGACCGACGAGGAAGGGATGGTCGGGGCGGAAGTTGTCGTCGGCGCCGCGGGCGAGGGCGACGGCGAGGTCGAACCGGAAGCCGTCGACGTGCATCTCCTCGACCCAGTAGCGCAGCGAGTCGAGCACCATCTGCAACGCGACCGGCTCGCGCAGATCGACGGTGTTGCCGCAGCCGGTGACGTCCACGTCGTCACCCTGATCGTCCAGCCGGTAGTAGGTCGACGCCGAGAGCCCCCGCCACGACAGGGTCGCCCCCGCACGGCCGGACTGCTCGCAGGTGTGGTTGTAGACGACGTCGAGGATGACCTCGATGCCGGCCGCATGGAGCAGCTTGACCATGCCTTTGAATTCGTGGATCACCTCGAGCGGTTCGCGCGAGGAGGCATAGGCCGGATGGGGCGCGAAGAACCCGAGGGTGTTGTAGCCCCAATAGTTGGTCAGGCCGTGTCGGATCAGATGCGGCTCGGAGGTGAAGGCCTGGACCGGCAGCAACTCCACGGCGGTGACACCGAGGCGCTTCAGGTGCGCGATCGTCGCCGGATGGGCCACTCCGGCATACGTCCCGCGCAGCGGCTCCGGGATCTGCGGATGCTGCATGGTCAGACCGCGCACATGTGCCTCGTAGATCACCGTGTCCGTCCACGGCGTGCGCGGCGGACGGTCCTCGCCCCAGTCGAATCCGTTGGACACCACGACGCTGCGGGGCACGTAGGGCGCGCTGTCCCGGTCGTCCCGCACGTCGCCGTCCCCGTGGAACTGCTCGTCCACCACGTGACCGAACACCTCGGGGCGCCATGTGACCTCCCCGACGAGGCCGCGGGCATAGGGGTCCATCAGCAACTTGGCCGGGTTGTGCCGGTCACCAGAGCGCGGCCGGTAGGGCCCGTGCACCCGGAATCCATAGTGTTGGCCCGCCGGCACCCCGTGCACGTGCCCCGCCCACACGCCGTGCGCGTGCTCGTGCAGACTCACCCGGCGCTCCCCGCCGTGCTCGTCGAACAGACACAACTCGACGGCGGTCGCCCGATCGGCATAGCAGGCGAACTGGGCGCCGTCGTCCACCAACGTGGCGCCGAGGGGCGGGGGAACGTCATAGTGGCAGGGGGTCGCACCGGATTCCAGGGTGGGCATAGCTGACAGGGTAGGGACTCAAGTACGGTCGTCGTATGACAGATCCCACATCTATGCCCAACTTCCCGCCGCCCGCCGACGAACACCCGTTGCGGGGCCGTGTCCTGGACGCCCTGAAGGACGAGGGATACCGCCCCGACATCGACAGTGACGGAGACGTCGGTTTCAAGGTCGAGGGACAGCAACTGTTCGTGCGTTGCGTGGAGGGCGAGGAGCCCGGCCAGCCCGCCATGATGCGCGTCTTCGGCCAGTGGCAGATCACCGACGAGATCCCTGCCGACGTCACCAAGCAGCTGCTGGCCGCCAACGACGTCACGTTGAGCCTCAACATCATCAAGGCCGGCATCGCCAACGGCACCCTCGTCGTCACCGGTGAGCACCTCGTCGATCAGCAGGCCGCGCTCAGCGGCATGCTGCAGTCGACCACGCAGATGGTCCTGCAGGCCGTGCAGCTCTGGCACCAGTCGGTCACCGGAGACGGGCCGCACGCCGCCACGAGCGCCCCGCCGGAGGACGGCGCCGAGGGCCAGGGCTGAGCGATGGCCACCTACGGCGACTACGTCTCGCTGACGGTCGAGGACGGCCTGGGGGTCATCCGGGTCGACCGGCCCAAGATGAACCCGCTGGACAGCGGCATCCAGGACGGGCTCGCTCAGGCCGCCCGCGATGCCGGTGCCGACGCGTCGGTCGCGGCCGTGATCGTCTACGGCGGGGAGAAGGTGTTCGCCGCCGGAGCCGACATCAAGGAGATGGAGCAGCTCGACTACACCGACATGGTGGCCCGGGCGCAGCGGCTGCAGGAGTGTTTCAAGGCAGTCGCGCACATCCCCAAGCCGACGGTCGCCGCCATCGCCGGGTATGCGCTCGGCGGCGGGTGCGAGCTGGCCATGACCTGCGACTTCCGCATCGCGGCGAACGACGCCTCACTGGGCCAGCCGGAGATCCTGCTGGGCATCATCCCGGGGGCCGGTGGCACCCAGCGGCTGTCCCGCCTGGTCGGGCCCTCGAAGGCGAAGGACATCGTCTTCACCGGTCGTTTCGTCGGCGCGCAGGAGGCGCTCGACATCGGGCTCGTCGACGAGCTGTGCGAGCCGGGTCACGTGCTGGAGGCCGCACAGGCGAAGATGCGCCAGTTCGTCGGCGGCCCGGCCTACGCGCTGCGTGCCGCGAAGGCGGCCATCGATCGGGGGCTGGAGGTCGATCTGGAGACCGGCCTGCAGATCGAGGCGATGCAGTTCGCTCCGCTGTTCGCCACGCGCGATCAGGCGATCGGGATGCGGTCGTTCATCGAGAACGGCCCGGGCAAGGCGACGTTCGAGGGACGGTGACCTGCGGCCTGCCGCCGGCGGTAGTCTCCCTGACGAAGGGATGAGGCAGGTCCGGTCGGCGGCAGGCTCGCCGGAACGGGGCACAACCCCTCCTGTCCACCCCTATTACTGACCAGTAACATGATGATCGTGCGTCGCACAGCGCATGCGCGACCAAGCCGGGCCACCGGCCCGGAGGACCGATCCGCACTACGGAAGAGGACGAACGAGCGATGAATATCGTCGTCTGTGTCAAGTACGTGCCGGACGCTCAGGGCGACCGGACGTTCACCGAGGACAAGACCACCGATCGAGAGGGCGTTGACGGGCTGTTGTCCGAGCTCGACGAGTATGCGGTGGAGCAGGCTCTGCAGGCCAAGGAGGCGTCGGGCGAGGGCGAGGTGACCGTTGTGACGGTCGGCCCCGAGGGCGCTGCCGACGCGGTGAAGAAGGCGTTGCAGATGGGTGCGGACAAGGGGGTGCACGTGTCCGACGAGGCGATCGCGGGGTCGGATGCTCCGGCGACGTCGCTGGTGCTGGCCAAGACGGTCGAGAAGATCGGATCCCCCGATGTCGTGTTGATGGGGTTGGCGTCCACCGACGGGACGATGAGCGTGGTGCCGGCGATGCTGGCCGAGCGGTTGGGCCTTCCGCAGGTGACGCAGTTGTCGGCTGTGGAGTTCGTGGGCGGCAAGCTGGTGCGGGGGCGCCGGGATTCGGATGTGTCCTCCGACCAGGTGGAGGCGCCGTTGCCGGCGGTCGTGTCGGTGACCGACCAGTCCGGTGAGGCGCGGTACCCGTCGTTCAAGGGCATCATGGCGGCGAAGAAGAAGCCGGTCGAGACGTGGTCGCTGTCCGACCTGGGCGTGGACGCCGATCAGGTCGGCGTGTCGGGGTCGACCACGCAGGTGACGTCGGTCGCGGCGCGGCCGCCGCGTTCGAAGGGTGAGATCGTCACCGACGAGGGCGACGGTGGCACCAAGTTGGTGGAGTTCTTGGCCGCGCAGAAGCTCGTCTGAGTCGTCCCTGGTCTGGTTGAAGGAGAGTGTGAGCATGGCGGAAGTGCTGGTGCTGGTCGATCACGTCGATGGCCAGGTGAAGAAGACGACGGCGGAACTGCTGACGTTGGCGGCCCGGTTGGGTGAGCCGTCGGCGGTGTTCGTCGGGTCGAACGTGGAGGCGGCTCGGCCGCGCTTGGCGCAGTTCGGCGCGGGCAAGGTGTATGTCGTCGACGACGCGGCGACCGGCGAGTTCCTGGTGGCGCCGCTGGCCGAGGCGCTGGCGCAGATCGTGGCGCAGGCGTCCCCGGTCGCGGTGTTGGTGCCCGCGAGTGGCGTCAACACCGAGGCTGCGGCGCGGTTGGCGATCAAGACCGGTGGCGGGATCATCACCGATGCGCAGGATGTGCGCGCGGGTGAGGGCGGCGGGGTCGCCACGACGCAGGCGGCGTTCGCGTCGGCCTACACGGTCGAGTCGCAGGTCACGGCCGATCTGGCGATCGTGACGGTGAAGCCGAATTCGTGCGCGCCGAAGGCCAATCAGGCCGGCGCGACCGTGGTGCCGGTGGAGTTGTCCGTGTCGGAGGGTGCGAAGGCCACGCGGATCACCGAGTCCAAGCCGAAGGAGAAGTCGGGTCGTCCCGAGTTGACCGAGGCGGCGAAGGTGGTCTCGGGTGGTCGGGGCACCTCTGGTGACTTCTCGCCGGTGGAGGCGTTCGCCGACTCGCTGGGTGCCGCGGTCGGCGCCTCGCGTGCGGCGGTCGACGCCGGTTGGTATCCGCACAGCAGCCAGGTCGGTCAGACCGGCAAGCAGGTCTCGCCGCAGCTGTATGTCGCGTGCGGCATCTCCGGGGCGATCCAGCACCGGGCCGGGATGCAGACGTCCAAGACGATCG
>CAZMLG010000162.1:0-7211 GCA_964566985.1 uncultured Intrasporangiaceae bacterium | reverse complement strand
CGTGATCAAGGAGATCCACCATGACGGCATATGCAGTGACCTACACCTACGGTTCCGGGACAGACGCCGGTCGCGACCAGCATCGCCCAGCCCACATCGACTTTCTGCGCTCCCAGTTCGATGCCGGACATCTGCGCGTGAGCGGTCCCTTCGCCGACTCCGGACCAGACGGAGCGCTCCTCATCTGGGAGGCCGGCTCGGAGACGGAACTGCGGGAGTGGATCGACCAGGATCCGTTCTACGTGAATGGTCTGATCGGGCACCGTGAGGTGCGGCAGTGGAAGATCGTCTTCGACATCTCGCAGTCGCAGGTCGCCTGATGCGTGCTGCACGCACGGTCGCCAAGGAGACGATCGAGTTCGAGGAGATTCCGGTGCCGCGGGCCGGCTCGGGTGAGGCCCGAGTCCGCGTCGAGCACGTCACCTTGTGCGGCACGGACCTGCACATCTGGGAGGACGACTACGCCACCGATCTGCCGATCATCCAGGGCCACGAGTTCGTCGGTCGCATCGAGGCGATAGGGCAGGGTTCTGACACCGACTGGACCACCGGCGACGCCGTGGCGGTCTCACCGATGATCTCTTGCGGAACGTGCTACGCGTGCCGCACCGGACGCTACAACGCGTGCCGGGAGATGTCGGTCTATGGCTGTTACGAGGACGGTAGTCTCGTTGAGCAGATGGTCATTCCGCTGTCCCGGTTACGCCGGATCCCCGACGCGGTGCCGGAGGACATCGCGTCCTTGTGCGAGCCGACAAGTATTGCACTGCAGGCCGTCCGACGTGGCCGACCGGTCCGCAGAGAGCGGGCATTGGTCCTTGGCTGCGGTCCCATTGGACTGCTCGTCACCTTGTGTCTAACCGACCTCGGTGTCAACGTCATCGCCGCAGACATCGCGCCGGAGCGCACCGTCGTTGCCAAGCGATTCGGTGCGGCAGAGACGCTCGTCGTCGATCCAGTCGTGCCATTTCCGAGTATCGAACAGCAGCAGCTGCTCGATTCGTTCACGGAGGGAGACGGGCCATCCCTCGTGATCGAGGCCACCGGAGCGCCCGACTCGCTGCTCAATGCGGTGCACCTCGTCGCGAACGCGGGTCGTGTCGTCACCGCCGGGATCTCGGTGCGAGAGCTCAGCCTCCCGATGAATCTGCTGCCGACGAAGGAACTCGACCTTCTAGGCAGCCGCAATAGCCTCGATCTGATCGACGACGCATTGTCCCTCATCGGCCGCAATATCGACACCGTGTCGTCTCTGGTGACCCACCGATTCGCATTTGACGACCTCTCCAAGGCCTTCGAGACACTGCGCTCACCTGATGAGTTCGTCGGAAAGATCGCCATCGATCTGCCGAAGGTTCCGCAATGCTGACCTCGAATATCCGGGAGATCAGCAGCGACTATGACGTGGTCGTGGTCGGCAGTGGCGTCGCCGGCCTCGTCGCTGCAACTCGAACAGCGGATGCCGGATTGCGGGTGCTCGTCTTGGAGAAGGCTGACCGGTTGGGCGGCACCACGGCGGTCGGTGGCGGGGTGGCCTGGGTGCCGGCCAACGACCACATGGCGGCTGCGGGATACTCCGATTCGGTCGACGCCGGGGCGGAGTATCTTCGTGCGGCCACCAGCGGCCGTATGCCGGAGGGCGAGATCGCGTGGTATCTCGAGACCTCGGCTCGAGCGGTGCGCTATCTGGCCGACCGCACACTGGTGCGCTACAAGCCGTTGGATCGCCCCGACTACCACCTGGACTGGGCAGGGGCCGCAGCCGGCGGACGGAGCCTGGACAACGATCCGTTCGAGTTCTCCGGTAGAGAGGACCTTGCAGCCGCCATTCGGCCGTCGTCCTACTTCCCGGCGATCACCATGCACGAGCGAGATCACCTCGCCGGCCGACCGGCCGACCCGGACGTGCTCGCCGCGCGCGATAGTGCCGGCGTCCGGACGATGGGCGGTGCCCTCGTGGGCTCACTCGCCGCGACCGCGATGGATTGCGGGGTCGACATCGCGCTCACCTCACGAGTGACAGGGCTCGACCGTCAGGTCTCCGGGATCGCCGGCGGATGGGAGGTCTCGGTCGAAGGGTCCAAGTCCTGCATACGGGCATTCCAGGTCGTCCTCGCCACCGGTGGTTTCGAGTGGGACCAGGCGCTCACGTCCGCGCTCCTGACGTATCCGATAAGTCCGATCAGCGCGCCCAGCAACACCGGAGACGGACTTCGGCTTGCATTGCGACAGGGCTGTGCCATACGGGATGTGACGTCAGTCTGGGGCGTTCCGGTGATCACCCCACCCACCCAGCGGTACGACGGTGTGCAGTCCGGACGCATGGGCAATGTCGAGATGACACTGCCCGGCTCTGTCACGGTGAACAGTGCTGGGCAACGCTTCGTCAACGAGGCTCTCAACTACCACGACCTCAATCGGGTGTTCGGCAACGTCGATCCCAGGACCGGGCGGTTTGCCAACATCCCAGCATGGTTGATCTTCGACTCACGTTACCTTCAGCGGTACTCCGTTGCCGGATCCACTCCGGGTCGGCCGAAGGACTGGATGATCCGGGCAGACTCACTCGAGGAGTTGGCTGTGACCACGGGTATCGACCCCTCTGGTCTGAGGGGTACGATCACGCGGTTCAACGAGTTCGCCGAGGACGGGTGGGACCCCGAGTTCGGCCGCGGCTCCACCCAAGAGGACCGACACCTCGGCGACATGACCAATGAGCCGAATCCCTGCCTGGCACCGCTTCTCGACCCGCCGTTCCATGCGGTTGAGATCCACCCCGGGGTGCTCGGCACAGCCGGCGGCATCGCGGTGGATCTCGATGGGCGGATCGTGGACGAACACCATGGTCCGATCGGGGGGCTGTTCGCAGCCGGTAACTGCTCGGCGAGTGTCTTCCACGACGCATATCCCGGAGGGGGAGCGACCATTGGATCGGCGCTGACGCGTGCGTTCGCTGTCGGCGAGCGAATCGTGCGTGACCACAGCGCCATTGTCTCTGAGGAGATCGCATCGCTGCCCGGCTGAGCCACCTGCACACGAGAATGCCGCGGCCCAGCCGGACCGCGGCATTCTCGTGTGCAGGTGGCTCCGATGGCTACCTGACCGTTGCCAGGATCGGTTCGTCGCCGGCGAGGGGGAGGTGGCTCTGTGCAGCATCGGTGGCAGCGACATATCCGAATGTCATGCCGGCTCCGACCTGGCCGCCGGCGCCCGGATACTCCGATGCCATCACTGAATCGGCGTCGTTGCCGCAAGCGTAGAGGCCCTCGATCGGCCGGCCGTCGACATCGAGCACGTTGGCTCTCTCGTTGATTCGCAGGCCGAGCGCGGTACCCAGCGGAGTCGGGACGACGGCCAGTGCATAGAACGGGGCCTGGGAGATCGGTCCGAGGTTGACGTTCGGGGTATGCCGTGGATCGCCGTACTGGTGCCCGAACGTGGTGGTCCCCTTGTGGAACTCTTCGTCGACCCCGTCGTCCGCCGCCCGGTTGTTCTGCTGGACGGTCATCGCCAGACCGGACGGGTCGACACCGATCGCATCCGCCAGCTGCGCAATCGTCTCCGCACGATGGATGTAGCCGTTCCGAACGTACTTGCGCAGCGCCGGGGACGGCGTGTGTGGGCGGATCATACCGAGACCGTATTCGTGTAGGGACGCCGAGTCGATGATCAGCCAGGCAGGCACTGTCCCGTGCGTGTCCTGTTCGGCATACATGGCACGCACGAAACGGTGGTAGGACACCGACTCGTCCGTGAACCGCCGACCGGAGGTGCCGACTGCGATGATGCCCGGCTTGGCCCGGTCCCAGATGTGCGGGAAGACCACGAGTGACCCGTCCGCACGGCGGCCGATCGAGCTCGGGAACCAGAAGGCGTTGTCCTCGTGGTCGGGCCCCAGGGCGCCCCCGACGGACTGCCCGAGCTCGAGAGTGCTTCCCGTTGCTCCCTCTGCGGCACGCGTGAACTGCGCTGTGGGGGTGGGAAGGTGGCGCTGACGCCACTCACGGCTCGCCGAGAAGCCGCCGCCGGCCAGCACGACTCCGCGGCACACTCCGACGCGTAGCTCGCGGCCGCCGGTCTCTATCACGGCACCGATGATGCGGCTGTCGTCACGGATCAGCCGCTTTGCTGTCGCGTTGAACAACACCCGTCCACCCTTGCTCTTCAGCGTGTAGAAGAGATTGGCGACCAGTGCGTTGCCCATAGCGAGGCGTGTCCCGCGCGGGTACCGCATACGGTCGGCCGCCCACCTGCTGCCGAGGCGCGCCGCGAGACCCGCCGCACCAGGAGAGCCGTGAAAGAGCTCCAGCAGCTGATTGACCTCGGGTCGGCGGACCATCATCGTGCCACCGAAGAGGGCGAACTCCGGTACCGGGCGGCGCACTCGTCGGAAGTCCTCGGCACCCAGTATGCGTCCGTCAAAGGTCTCGGGCTCGAGTGCACGGCCGACGCCGGCGCCGTCGATCTCGGGGTGATAGTCGACCACGGTACTGGAGTGCCAGAAGCGGATCCCGAGATCGTGGAAGTAGTCGATCATCTCCGGGCCTCGACTCAGGTAGGTCTCACGCAACTCTCGGGGTGCCTTGTCCCCGACAAGGCGGTCCAGGTAGTCGCTCGCGGCCGCACGATCGCCGGTGACCCGCTGTTCACGGAGGTAACGGTGGTTCGGTATCCAACAGGTGCCGGCGGAGTATGCCGTCGTGCCTCCGAGGTATTCGGTCTTCTCCAGGACAAGCGTATTCAGGCCGTGGTCGGCTCCGGTTGTGGCGGCCGACAGCCCGCCCGCACCCGAGCCGAGGACGAGCAGGTCCACCTCGTCGTCCCAGTTGCTGTCACGATTCGTAGGTATCACGTCTGCTGGCCTTTCATGGGGGTGGGTAGGGTGATGTCGTCGCGTCAGTAGGTTGCGCGACCGCCGCTGGCGTCGAAGACGGCTCCCGTCGAAAAGCTGACCGCTGTGGAGCAGAGCCACGCGATGAGTTCGGCGATCTCCTCCGGGGCGCCGAAACGGCCCATGGGTGTGAGCCGTTGGGAGCGATCCAGGACCGCCGGATCAGTGGTTGCGTTCATCGGTGTGGTGACTGCAGAAGGGGCAATCGCGTTGACCAGCACACCGGTGGTTGCAATCTCCTTGCCAAGCGACTTCGTGAGTGCGATGACCGCGGCCTTTGATGCCGAGTACGCGCTCTGGCCCGGGTTTCCGTCCTTGGCCGCGATGCTGGCCACGTTGACAACCCGGCCCCATCCGGCATCGATCATCGCGGGGACGAAGGATCTACACATCGAAAAGATCCCGTCCACATTGACCGCAAAGGTGTGCCGCCAGGCGTCGAGATCGGTATCGGTCAGTGGCCCATTCGGTCCGACGACGCCCGCGCTGTTGACGAGAATGTCGACTCGACCGAGACGTTCGCTCAAGGCGCTGATGGCCGAGGGGTCGGTGACGTCCAGGTGTGCGTCCGCGCCGGGGGAGACATCGGCCGTGACGACCTCGACGCCGGCCTGATCCAGGCGACGTGCACAGGCCGCACCGATACCGCTCATACCGCCGGTCACGAGCGCGACCGCGTTGTCGGGGTAGTTGCTCGTCATGCGCCTGTCCTCGCTTTGGAGGCCAGGTCGAGGGCAGCGGCATAGCCGAAGGTCAGAGCGGGGCCGATGTTCACGCCACCGGCCGGATAGTGCCCACCCATGACGTTGGCCTGGTCGGTACCGACGGCGTAGAGACCCGTGATGGGGTGACCTCTGTCGTCAACCACTCGAGAATGGGTGTCGGTTGCCAGCCCAGCGAACGTGCCAAAGCTTCCAGGCACCACACGAACGGCGTAGAAGGGGGCCTTCTCGATCGGGCCAAGCGAGGGGTTCGGTGAGGCGGTCTGATCCCCGCCGTAGCGATTGAAGGGTGTCGACCCACGACCGAATTCGGGGTCGATGCCCTTGCGCGCGCTGACGTTGAAATCTGCGACAGTGCGTTCCAGTCCGTCGGGATCGATGCCGCATCGGCGGGCGAGCTCATCAAGAGTACGGCCCTTGACGAGGTATCCACTGCGAACATAGGGCTGGAGCGGGACAGGCCGCGGTTTGGCCATACCGAGTGGGTAGCGGCGAACGAAGCGGGAATCGGCGATCTGCCAGGACTGCGGTGATTCGCCCTCGGGGGTCGCGGCGAGCATCGCGCTGACATAGTCGTAATAGCCGTTGGCCTCGTTGACGAAGCGGTGCCCTGTGCGTAGGACGCCGATGCTTCCGGGTTTGGCACGATCCATGATGTGTGGGAACGTGCCGACTCTGCCGTTGCGGTAGGGGACCAAGGACACCGGACACCAGGCCGCCGGAGCGGCGAGATCAGTCCGCACGTGTCCACCCACCGACTCACCCAGCGTGGCTCCGGATCCGTCTGCCGTGTCTGGGGCGAGGGTCCAGTGCTCGTGGCCGGTCGGTGTGTGAGGGAACAGCGCTCGTCGACGCATCACGTCCCGGGGGAAGCCGCCTGCGGCGAGGACCACGCCCCGTGCGGATCGAACTCGGATGGGTCCGGTCGGGCTCGAGGCGACTGCTCCGGTGACGTGGCCGGACGGGTTCGTGATCAGCTCCGTCACGGGGCTCGATACGCGGATGTCGACTCCCAGGTCGCGCGCCGACTGCAGCAGCCTGCCGACCAGGGCCGTGCCGTTGACGAGCTGCATACCGCGCTGATGCACAGCGAGGTCGCGCAGGTGGCGGCCGACCCGCCTGGTGGCATGCAGCACCCCGCTCGGACTGCCCTGTGCCGCTGAAAGAAACGCGGACAGGTCGGGCCCGGCCATGATTCCCATACCCAGGAAGGATGTCTCGTAGAGCTGACGGCGTAGCAGATTGAGCACTTCGGGGTCGAGACGGCGCGCGTTGATCGGCTCGGGGCCCACTGAGCGGTGTCCGGTGCCCGCCCCCGGGAGATCGCCGTAGATGTCACAGATCCGTGCCCCCGGAACGAAGTGGAGCTGGGTCTTGTCATGGAAGAAGCCAACCATTCGGGGAGCATGGTCCAAGAAGGCATCAACACGGTCCGCGTCGTAGTCGTGCCCGAGTGCCGATCGCAGATAGGTTCGGAAAGACTCGGGATCCTCCACGACGCCGTCCGCCTGGGCGAGGGGGTTGCCTGGGGCCCAGGCCCAGCCTCCGGACCATGCGGTCGCGCCACCACATACGACGTCACGTTCGAGGACGAGGAC
>CAZMLG010000161.1:0-7222 GCA_964566985.1 uncultured Intrasporangiaceae bacterium | reverse complement strand
GGACATCCTCGAGCCGGTCGGCGAGCACACGCAGTGCGCGCACGGCGGCGAGTCCTTGGGCGGGGTTGTTGCCGGCGGCGCTCGTGGCGAGGTCGACGTCGTCCATGCACGTCAACATAACCTGACATCTCTGAGCGTGTCAACTATTCCTGACGTTACTCACCCAAACAGGCACTTTCCAGACAGGAGGCATGCGTGCCTGCCTGTCTGGAAAGTGCCTGTTCGAGCGGTGGTGGGTGGGCTTAGGCCCGATGGGTGACCCGGCCCGCGACGACGGTGGCTCGCACGGTGACGGCGCGCAGGCCGCGTGCGACGGCGGCCGAGTCGTCGCCCAGGGCGAACGGGTCACGGTCGAGCAGGACGACATCACCGCGTCCGCCCGGCCGCAGCGCGGTGACCCCGTCGGTCGAGGCGGCCAGCGCGTCGGCGAGGGAGAGCGCCTGCTCCTGATGCCAGGGCGCTCCGTCACCGGGTGCGCGATGCACGGCCGCGGCGAGCGTGACCCAGGGATCGAGCGGTGCGACCGGCGCGTCCGAGCCGAGGCGCAGCGGCACCTGGAAGTGGCGCAGCGTCGCCAGGGCGAAACAGTCGTCGACGCGGTCGGGCCAGCACTGCTCGCACACGGCCGCGTCGTCCCAGGCGTGTGCCGGCTGCACGCTCGCTGCCACCCGCAACTGCGCCATCCGTTGCGCATCCTCGGGGCGGATGAGCTGCGCGTGTTCGATCGAGCCGGCCGCGCCGGTGCGGTCGAACGCGTCGATCGCCAGCGTGCACGCGGCGTCCCCGATGGCATGGGCGGCGACTTCCAGGCCGTGCGCCCGGGCCGTCTCCATCAGTTCCACCTGGTCGTCGAAGCCGAGGCTCAGCACGCCGCGAGACGGTGCGCCGGGCGGTGAATCGGCATACGGCTCGTGGCAGTAGGCCGTGCGAGTGTTGAGCGATCCGTCGGTCATGAGCTTCAACGGCCCCATGGTGAGCAGCCCGCCGCCCTCGGGCAGCCGCAGACCCGTGCGGTAGCCGGCGGACAAGACCTGGTCGAGTCGGTCGGGATAGACCCCGGTGCGCACCCGCAGCAGGTCGATGCCGTCGGCGAAGCGGCGCTGCCAGTCGGTGACGTTGTCGGCGAATTCCAGGTCGGTGACGCCCACCACACCCTTGGCGGCCGCATCGCGCACGGCCTCCCGGTAGGCCGTGTCACCCTCGTCCGCGGCCCCCGGCAGCGTGTGCAGCCGGTCCATGAGCGGGAACCACTCGCCCTCCTGCAGGGGCCCTTCGCGCGCCGGCAGGCCGAGCAGTTGCAGGGCGCGGGTGTTGAGCCAGCCGTTGTGGCAGTCGCCACTGACGAGCGCGACGGGGTGGTCACCGCTGACCGCGTCGAGGGCCGCGACGGTGGCCCGGTCGGTCCACGTGGCGGTGCGGTAGCCGGACCCCTGCACGGTCAGGCCGTGGCGCTCGGAGGGGAGTCCGGCGATGTGGGCGGCGACGCGCGCGACCACCTCGTGCGGGCCGGTGCTGCCGGACAAGTCGATCTGGCGCCGCCGGGCGGACCAGGTCGCCAGGTGCACGTGCTGGTCCCACAGGCCGGGGATGGCCCATGCGCCGTCGGCGTCGAGGACCGGGCCGCCGTCCGCCTCGAGCGTGGGTGCGAGGGCGGTGAGGCGACCGGCGCGGATGCGCAGATCGACCGGCTCCCCGGAGGCCACGCGCCCGGACAGCGGCACCAGCCGGGCGCCGCGGATCAGCAGGTCTCCGCGCCGGGCGGACGCATCGGTGCTCATGATCGTGCACGCTACGGCATGCAGGACACCCCATCGGCACACCTCGACGGAATATATTGAAGATTCAACTTGTTGCTCGGGACGATCCACCCACCCTCGTCGTCAGGAGCACCATCATGAGCACGATCACCGTCTACGGCGCCACCGGCATGATCGGGTCGGCCATCGCCGCAGAGGCGGTGCGCCGCGGGCACACCGTGGTCGGCGTGGCACGGCACACCCCCGGGGACCCCGTGAACGGCGTGACGTATGCCGTGGGCGAACTGGCCGACACCGCACAGGTTGTCGAGCGGGCCGAGGCCGGCGACGTCCTGGTGCTCAGCATCCCGCCGGACCGCACGGGAGGCTCGCACGAGCCGCTGCTGCAGGCACACCGTGATCTGATCGCCGCGTCCCCGCGGGTGCGGGTGTTCGTGGTCGGCGGGGCTGGCAGCCTACTGGCCGAGGACGGTCGGCCCCTCGTGGAACAGCCGGGGTTCCCCGACATCTATCGGGCCGAGTCCACGACCTTCACCACGGTGCTGGAGCTCTACCGCGCCGCCGCAGACGGGCTCGACTGGGTGATGGAGTCGCCCGCGCCGGAGATCGAGCCGGGGGAGGCCGCCGCGAAGCACGTGGTGGGCGGGGACACCCCCGTGGGTGACTTCGTGACCAGCGGCACCTTCGCCGTCGCCGCGCTCGACGAGATCGAGCGGCCGTCGGTGCGCCGCGGCCGGTTCACCGTCGCCGACGCCTGACCCGGCCGTCGCACGGAACTGTCACACTGCGGGTCGGAGTTGTTCAGACAGGTGCGACGACAGGAGGGCCCGTGAGCGGTGCAACGGTGCTGGACCTCGTCCTGCTCCTGATCTTCGTGGCGTATGCCGTGCGGATGTATCGCGTCGGCCTGGTCACCGGTGCGCTGTCGCTCGTGGGATTCCTGGTCGGGGGGCTGCTCGGCCTGTGGTTGCTCCCCCGGGTGCTGAGTGGCTGGTTGACCGCCGACGGGCCGAGCCTGTGGCGCGGTGTCGCCCTCATCTTCGGGGTGCTCGTCATCGCCTCTCTCGGCCAGACGCTCGGCGCGCTGGCCGGCCTGCGGCTGCGCTCCCTGGTGCGGGTGCGGCCGGCCCGGGTGGTGGATTCGGTGCTCGGCGCGCTGCTGTCGATCGTGGTCACGGCGGCCCTCGCCTGGTTCGTCGTCGGCGCGGTCGGTGGCCTGCTGCCCCCGTCGGCGTCGCGAGCCGTGGCGCACTCGCGGGTGCTGCAGGGGATCGACCGGGCCATGCCGATCCAGGCTGACCGGGTGATCGCCGGGGCGCAGCGGATGCTCGACCAGCAGGGCTTCCCGCGGGTCTTCTCGGGGGTGCGGGTCGAACCGGTGCGCCCGGTGGATCCGCCGGACCCGGGCGTCGCCAAGGGCCGGGGGGTCGATGCCGCGGCGGCCTCGATCGTCAAGGTCACCGGGGTGGCGACCGCGTGTTCGCGCGGTCAGGAAGGCAGCGGTTGGGTGGCCGCACCGCACCGCGTCGTCACCAACGCCCACGTGGTCGCCGGCGTCGCCCACCCGACGGTGCGGGTGCGGGGCACCGGCAGGGCCCTGCGGGCCACGACGGTCGTCTTCGATCCCGACCGCGACGTCGCGGTGCTCGCGGTGCCCGACCTGTCCGCACGTCCGTTGCCTACCGGCGGCGAGCTCGGCCACGGCGATGCGGCGGTGGTGGCGGGCTTCCCGCAGGACGGTCCCTACCGCGTGTCGTCCGCCCGCGTGCGTGCCGTCCTGGACGCGCACGGGGCCGACATCTACGGCAATCCGGGGGTGGACCGGATGGTGTATTCCTTCCGCGGTGAGGTGCAACACGGCAACTCCGGCGGGCCGCTGCTCTCGCCGTCGGGTCAAGTGGTCGGCACGGTCTTCGCCAAATCGATCGACCACTCGGGCACCGGATACGCCCTGACGCTCGACGAGACCCGCGACCTGGTGCGGCAGGCGGCCGGAGAGACCGAAGCGGTGCCGACCGGATCCTGCACGCACTGAGTGCTAGCGGATCGGGTAGCCGTATCGCCCGAGCTGCCCGGTGAGCACGGGGAGGTCGCGGTCGCGCACATAGAGGTGCATGCCGGCGCGCTCGCGGCACGCGATGTCGACCCGAGGCCGCCAGCTACGGCCTACCGTCACGCAGACGACGTCGCTGCGGTGGGTGGTGAGTCCGTCCGCGGCCCGGATGCGGTGCCACCACCGCGCCAGCGTGCGGCGGCCGGCGGGGAAGGGCAGCAGGGCGACCGCGCACAGCACACATCCGACCAGAGCGATCGGTTCGAGCAGCCGGACGATCACGACGGCCAGGACGGGGACCAGGAAGAGGAACCCCAGTGCGGCGAGCACCCACCCGAGCGCAGGCTGATCGGCCTGCGCACGCCCGATCGCCGCGACGAGGAGCGCGATCGCGATGACGAGACACGCCAGCGGGAGAGCCACCTTGGCGGCCTCGTGGCGCAACGACTCGTCGTCCTCCAGGCGGATGCCCTCGGGGGTGACATGCACGCGCACGCGGGTGATCTCGCGCGTCCAGACCCCGCTCACGGGCATCTCTTCGCTCGCGGCATGCCACTGCGCACCCAGACCTGCGAAGCTCATCGCGGCCTCCTCCGGTATCCCCTGCGCTCAGCCTACGACGGTATGACGTGCGGGCGCGTGCCCGCGCTCCGTCACCGTGGCGCACCTCACGGTATACAACGTTGTGTTGTACAACGCCTCGTTGTATTCTGGTGGCGTGCCGAACGGACAATGGAGCGTCAAAGAGGTCGCCGACTTCCTGGATGTCCAGGAGGTGACGGTCCGCGCCTATTCCACTCGCGGGCAGATGCCCGAGCCGGACGGGCGCCTGGGCAACACCCCGTGGTGGAAGCCCGAAACCATCATCCGGTGGAACGATGAGCGCACCGACGCGGCGCGCTCGAAGCAGTAGCTGCCGAATACCCCTCTCGCTCACGCAAAGCGACCCCCGCGCCGGCCAGGGCAACGGGGGTCTGAGCGGCCAAGCCTCACTGACATCGAAGGAACGAACGCTCTATGCGTCATGCTACCTGCGCCCTCGCGGCGCTCGCGGCCGCTGTCCTGCTCGCGGTCTATCTCCACCCGGCGCCCTCGGCGGCGACCGCGGGCGCGACACCGGTGCCCGCACCGACGACGGTCGCCGGCTACCGGGCACTGTGGGCGTCGCTGGACCCGGAGATCTGGGGCGCCGCCGACGTGTCCCTGTCGGTGCCGATGGACGAGCAGCGGTCGGTGTGGCTCTACGGTGACACCTTCTCGCGGCGCTACGGGATGGTGCACTCCAGCGCGATCACTCAGGACGGCGGCCGGTTGTGGGTCTCCGACTACGGTCTGCAACTGCTGCCCGACGCCGCGAACGGCGACGTCTTCTGGATCGAGGGGGCGCACAAGGTCGACGGCACACACATCGCGGTGGCCGCCCAGCGCGTGCGGCTGGGCAGCGAGAACGGCCTGGACTTTCGACGGGTCGGTGTGCGCGACCACAGGGCGCTGTTGGAGGTGAGCGCGCGCGGCGACGTGCGGTTCGTCCGGTGGACCGGTGCCGTCGCCCCGCCGCGGCTGGACGAGCGCTTCCTCACCCCCGACGAGGGCGCGCCGTATCAGCAGGAGGGCCACCTGTTCTACGGCAAGCGGCTGCACCCCGAGGCGAGGCTCGCCGACGGCAAGATCCTCGTGACCATCTGCCAGAACCGGATGGAGCCGGCCCTGCTCCCGGACGGCCGGCTGGACTTCACGGCCTACTCGCCGCTGTTCGACGAGGCGTAGGCGACACGAGCAAGCCCCCGGCCGATCGACCGGGGGCTTGCTCATCGGCGCACCCGTAGGGATTCGAACCCCAAACCTTCTGATCCGTAGTCAGATGCTCTATCCGTTGAGCTACGGGTGCTCGTCGCGTTGCCGCAACGTCGCCATACTCTACTCGCACGGAGCCGAGATGCGAAATCGGGCCGGCCCGGTTCAGAAGTCCATGGACGTCTCGGTGGAGTTGGCCGGATCGGTGTGGATGCGGCGCAGGTGCACGCGCCGGGTGAGCCGGATCAGAGGCCGCACCAGGAACAGCACGCTCCCGATCGTGAACAGCCACGTCGCGGCATACGTCGTCGACTCCTTGAAGAACAGGATGCTGCCGATGACGAACATCAAGGCGGTGACCACGTCGTTGATGATCGACAGCGTCTCGTAGCGCTGCCGGATCACCAGTTCGTCGTGACCGATGTGGATGACCAGGGGAGAGTCGTGGGCCGTCATGAGCTCCTTCGTTCGTTTCGTGGTCGGGTCAGGCTCCGAAAGGGCGGGTGGGGAGGCCGTCGACGCCCGGGACGGCGCTGAAGACGGCGCCGGCCAGGGGCTGCTCGCCGTCCGGCACGTTTTCGCGGGTGGTGGTGATGTAGAGCGTGCGCAGGTCGTGGCCGCCGAACGTGCACGCGGTGACGTTGGTGACCGGCAGCTCGATCACGGTGTCGAGCCGGCCGGTCGGGTCGTAACGGTGCACGGCCGAGCCGCCGTAGAGCGCGATCCACACGCCCCCTTCTGCGTCCATGCACAGGCCGTCCGGGTTGCCCGGCTCGTCGTCGGGCAGCGCGACGAACGGGCGGCGGTTCGTCAGGCCGGTCTCGGGGGTCCAGTCGAAGACCGAGATGGCCCGCGTCGGGGTGTCGTTGAAGTAGGCGAGAGTCCCGTCGGGTGACCAGGCGATGCCGTTGGAGATGGTCAGGTCGGTGAGCACCTGGGTGGTCTCGCCTCCGGCGGTATGGAGGTACATGGAGGCGCCGCCGGTGTGCTGGTCGTAGGCCATGGTGCCGCAGTAGAAGTTGCCCGCCGGGTCGCAGCCTCCGTCATTGAAGCGCACGGACGAGTCGGACCAGATCTGCGGCAGGGCGGTGGCGTCGCTCAGGTCTGCCTGCTCGGCCAGCGCGAATCCGCGCTCGACCGCGATGATCGCGCCGCCGGCTCCGCGCGGCCGGATCGCCGCGGCGACCGTGCCCACGTGGACCCGGTGCACCCCGCCGTCCTCCCGCGGGGAGAGCACGTCGCCGGCCATCATGTCGACGTATTTCAGGCCACCCCACTCGGGCCACCAGCAGGGCCCTTCGGCATGGAAGGCATGGGGCTGGGCAATGGGTTCGGCGCGCATGTCGCCACTGTATGACGGCCGCAATCGACAGACCGAGGAAGCACCACCGAGCATCCGCGACGGCGGGCCCCACGGAGGTGAGTCTTCGGCGACGCCCGGCTGGCGCTCGCTACCGACCGGAAAGGAGAACCCCATCTGGATGGTTGAGCCACCACCGGCTGGCCCCGTAGCCGAGCCGCTATGCCACCACACGGCTGGTTGAGCATCCACGCCAACCCACCCACGGCTGGTTGAGTAGCGAGCGCCCTGGCGCGAGCGTATCGAAACCCGGTGAGC
>CAZMLG010000160.1:0-7257 GCA_964566985.1 uncultured Intrasporangiaceae bacterium | reverse complement strand
GAGCCACTGTCCAACCTGGACGCCAAACTGCGGGTGCAGACCCGCACCCAGATCGCCTCGCTGCAGCGGAGGCTGGGAGTCACCACCGTCTACGTCACGCACGACCAGGTCGAGGCGATGACGATGGGTGACCGGGTCGCGGTGCTCAAGGACGGCGTGCTGCAGCAGTGCGCCACCCCCCGCGAGATGTACGACCGACCGAGCAACGTCTTCGTCGCCGGGTTCATCGGCTCGCCGGCCATGAACCTGCTGGAGCTTCCGGTCACCGACGGCGGTGTCAAGCTCGGCGCGACGGTCTACCCGATCAGCCGGGAGTCGCTCGCGGCCGCCGGCTCGAAGGTCACCCTGGGGGTGCGGCCCGAGGACCTCGTGCCCAACTCGACCGGTGAGGGCATCGCCGTCGACGTCGACGTGGTCGAAGAGCTCGGCGCCGACGGTTACGTCTACGGGCGCACCGACGCCGGTCGCGAGGACAACCTGGAGATCGTCGCCCGTGTCGACGGCCGCGAGGTCCCGGACAAGGGCGCCAGGGTCTATTTCAAGCCCAAGGGCGACCACATCCACCTGTTCAGCACCGAGACCGGCGAGCGGCTGGCCACCGAGGAGATGGGCACCGCGAACGCGCCGTCACTGAGCAAGTAGCGCCGACCGGCACCCACGGCATACCGCAACGGGTTGTCGAGCACCCCACCCGGGGCACTCGGCAACCCGTTGCGCATGCAACCACTGCTAGGTGTTGTCGAATCGTGACCCATGAGGGGTTCCCCGAGGCACCCCGGTAGGCCATGATCACTACGCAGTCTGATTACCGCCTACACCACGTCTCGTCGAGGGGGACCGTTCTTGCTGAGCTTCATCGCGCGCAGGATCGTGAGCTACATCGCGATGCTGTTCATTGCGACGAGTGGCGTCTACTTCCTGGCCTCGTCCTTCCTCGATCCGCGGTCGAACTATCTCAAGTTGCGTCCGATCCCCCCGAAGTCGTCGATCGACGCGTCGCTGAACTTCGCGAACGTCAACGACGAGGTGCCGATGGTGGAGCGGTACTGGACGTGGCTGAAGGACATCGTGCTGCACTGGAACTGGGGGTATACCCCGCAGGGTGAGGCGATCAACTCCGAGGTGTGGCACCGCGGGTTCGTCAGTCTGCAGCTGGTGTTGCCGGCCACGATCCTGACCGCCGTCCTGGGCATCGCGATCGGCGTATACACCGCGATCCGCAAGTACAAGGCCGCCGACCGGGTGTGGAACGTGGTCAGCGTGTTCTTCCTGGTCACCCCGACGTTCGTGTTGGCCCTGCTGCTCGCGCTGCTCTACCTCCAGGTCCAGCAGAAGATCGGGGCGCACTTCCTGTATGTCACGGACTGGGGCGGACCGGGAGTCGTCAACTATCTGAAACACGCAGCATTACCGGTGTTGTCGTTGACGTTGGCGGGGTATGCCGGCTACCACTTCACGCAGCGCACCTACCTGTTGGATACGTTGAACGCCGACTACGTGCGCACGGCCCGCGCGAAGGGACTGCGCAAGAACGTCGCGATCCGCAAGCACGCCCTGCGACCCTCGCTGATCCCGACCGCGTTCAACGTCGCGTTGAACGTCGCGCTGGCGGTGACCGGCGCGGTGTTCATCGAGCAGATCTTCTCGATCCGCGGGGCCGGCCTGTACTTCATTCAGACGATCAACCAGAACGACATCAACGGCGCGGTCGCGGTCGCCTTCCTCGGTGGTGTGGCGACCTGTATCGGGTTGACCTTGGCCGACGTGGTCATCGCCATGCTCGACCCCCGCATCCGGATTTGATCAAGGACGCATCGTGACACTATTGGAATCTGGCACCGGTCCGGAGGGCACACCTCCCGACCTGGTCGACAAGGAAGAGCGCATCGCGATCCAGCGCACCTCCAAGGGGCGGCTGGTCCTGCGGCGGTACTTCCGCAACAAGCTGGCCGTGGTCGGCCTGGTCATCTTCATCGTGTTGGTGTTGTTCGCGCTCTTCGGGTCCAAGTTCGGCAAATACTCCTACAGCGACACCGACTTCCTGGCCCTGAGCTCGGCTCCCGACAGCGACCACTGGTTGGGCACCGACGCGGCCGGTGGCGACATGTATGCCCGGATGATCCGCGCGCTGGGCCGGTCCCTGCTGATCGGGGTCATCGCTTCCGTCGCGGTGACGGTCATCGCCGCCATCGTCGGCACCGCGATCGCCTACTTCGAGGGCTGGCCGGAAAAGATCGGCACGTGGCTGCTGGACATGTGCATGGTCATCCCGTCGTTCTTCATCCTGGCGCTCATGACGTCCAAGGCCTCGGGCACCAACGGCTGGATCATGTTGTGCCTGGCGCTGACGATCTTCGGATGGTTCGGCTATGCCCGGATCCTGCGCGCGATCGCCTTGTCGCTGCGCGACCGGGAATACGTGACCGCCGCGAAGTTCATGGGTGAGCGTTCGTCCACCGTCCTGCGGCGCCACATGATCCCCAACCTCGGGTCGATCCTGATCATCCACACCGTCCTCGGCGTGGTCAACTTCATCGAGTTGGAGACCTCGCTGTCGTTCATCGGGTTCGGTATCACTCCCCCCGACACCTCCTTGGGCACCCAGATCTCCGACGGCTCCAAGACCATGTTGACCGCGCCCTGGCTGCTGATCGAGCCGGTGGTGGTCTTGCTCGCCTTGTTGTTCTCGATGAACTTCATCGGCGACGGGCTGCGCGACGCCCTCGACCCGTCGTCCGAATCCGGAGGCAAAGCATGACCACCCCCGCCCCCAGTCTGGACAAGACCGGCACGGCCGGTGACCCGCTGCTGAGCGTGCGAGACCTGAAGGTCGCCTTCGGGTCGGAACACGGCGTGGTCAACGCCGTGCGCGGGGTCTCCTTCGACCTGCACCCCGGCACCACGCTGGCGATCGCCGGGGAGTCCGGATCGGGCAAGTCGGTCACCTCACAGGCCATCATGGGTCTGCTGCCCGACACCGCGGCGATCTCCGGATCGGTGACGTTGCACGGGCGTGAGCTGATCGGCATGTCCGACAAGCAGATGTCGACCATCCGCGGCAAGCAACTCGCGATGGTCTTCCAGGACCCGATCTCCTCGCTGACCCCGGTCTTCTCGGTCGGCCAACAGATCATCGAGGCGCTCGACGTCCACCAGGACCTGACCCGCGCCCAGGCCCGCACCCGCGCGGCGGAGCTGTTGGACCTGGTCGGCATCCCCGAGCCGGAAAAGCGCCTCAACACCTTCCCGCACGAGTTCTCCGGCGGCATGCGTCAACGCGTCATGATCGCCATGGCCATCGCCAACGATCCCGACGTGATCATCGCGGACGAGCCGACCACCGCCTTGGACGTCACCGTCCAGGCCCAGGTCCTCGAGGTCCTCAAGGCCGCCCAGCGTGAGACCGGGGCGGCGACGCTGCTGATCACCCACGACCTGGGGGTCGTGGCCGGGATGGGCGACGACGTCCTGGTCATGTACGCCGGCCGACCGGTCGAGCGCGGCGCCGTCGACGAAGTCTTCTACCGCACCCAGATGCCCTACACGATGGGCCTGTTGGCTGCGGTCCCTCGCCCGGACCGCACCCATGCCGGGCCCCTGGTGCCCATCGTGGGCAGTCCCCCGGCCCTGGTGAGTCTCCCTCCGGGATGTCCGTTCGCGCCCCGCTGCCCCATGGCCATCGACGCCTGCCGCGACGCGGAGCCGCCCCTGACCGCCCACGGGCCCGGCACCGGCGGTGACACCGACACCGACGGCGAACTCGTGGCCGGTCACGTCGCGGCCTGCATCCGCGCGGACGAGATCATCGACCAGGAGCTGACCAGCACCGACGTCTACCCGGTCCCCGAGCTGGCCGAGTCCGACCTGGAGGAGATCCCCCGCGACCAGCGGGACACCGTGCTGGCGGTCGAAGACCTGCACAAGCACTTCACGCTGACCTCGGGGATCACCCGCCGCAGGATCGGGGTGGTTCGCGCCGTCGACGGGATCTCCTTCGACATCAAGAAGGGCGAGACCCTCGCCCTGGTGGGCGAGTCCGGATGCGGCAAATCGACCACGCTGATGGAGTTGATGGCCCTGCTGCCGCCCAAGGACGGCGGCAAGGTGGTCGTGATGGGCCAGGACGTCGCCGGTCTGCGCGGCGCCAAGGCGCGGCGCCAACTGCGATCCGGGCTGCAGATCGTCTTCCAGGACCCGCAGGCCTCGATGGACCCGCGCATGCCGGTCTATGACGTCATCGCCGAGCCGATGAAGGTCCAGGGCCGCTCCAAGAAGCAGATCAACGAGCGGATCTCCGAGCTGATGGAGCTGGTCGGGCTCAATCCCGACCACGTCGACCGGTTCGCCGAGCAGTTCTCCGGCGGGCAGCGCCAGCGGATCTGCATCGCCCGAGCCCTGGCCGTCGAGCCCGAACTGATCGTCCTCGACGAGCCGGTCGCGTCCCTGGACGTGTCGATCCAGGCCGGCGTGATCAACCTGCTCGACGATCTGCAGGCCCGTCTCGGTGTCTCGTTCTTGTTCGTCTCACACGACCTGTCGGTGGTGCGCCACATCGCCGACCGCGTCGCGGTCATGTATCTCGGCCGACTGATGGAGGTCGGAGACACCGACCACGTGTTCGACACCCCGAAACACCCCTACACGCATGCCCTGCTGTCGGCCGCGCCCGTCCCCGACCCCGAGATCGAACGCGGTCGCGAGCGGATCATCCTGACCGGCGACCTGCCCAGCCCGTCCGAGTCGATCACCGGGTGCCGGTTCCGCAGCCGCTGCCCGAAATATCAGATCCTCGGAGAGGCCGACCAGCACAAGTGCCAGACCGAAGAGCCTGTGCTCACCGGCGAGGGGGTGGCCGACCAGCAACGCGCATGTCACTTCCCGATGTGATCGCCGCACCAACCACGGCGCACCTGTTACACAACCAGCACAACCCCGAAAAAATCCAGGAGAATACCTGATGAAGACAAACCGACTCCTCGCAGTCGCCTGCGCAGCATCGCTGCTCGCCGCTGCCGGCTGCTCCAGCGGCAGCGACGACAACGGCGGCTCGGGTGGCAACGGCGGCAACGGCGGCAACGGCGGCTCGACCAGCGCGTCCCAGGGTGGCGGCAAGGCCGAACCATCGAACGGGGTTCTGCCCAACGCCGACCCGATGCCCATGCCTGTCGCCGGCAAGCGCTACGACAACCCGCAGCCACGCGACAACGTCAAGCAGGGCGGCACCCTGACCCTGCCGCTTCCCGAGATCCCGCCGAACTTCAACAGTTGGAGCGTCGACGGCAACTCGGTCTACAACAACCAGGTCGAGTATTGGACCGACAACCCGAGCCCGTGGGATTTCACGGTCGGCGGTGACGTGTCCCCGGACAAGGACTATCTGTCGAAGGTCGAACTGGTCAAGAAGGACCCGGAGACCGTCAAGGTCACCATCAACAAGAAGGCCAAGTGGAACAACGGTGACCCGATCACCTGGAAGGCGGTCGAGACCGCCTGGAAGACCCAGAGTGGAGACAAGAAGTACAACCCGGCCTCCACGGATGGCTTCTCCAACATCAAGTCGGTCAAGAAGGGCGCGAGCGACAAGGAAGCGGTCGTCACCTTCAAGACGCCGACCTATCCTTACCAGCTCGCGATCGGCCTGGAAAACCCGAAGAACCTCGACCCGACGTTCTACAAGAAGGGCTGGGTCAATAAGCCGCACAACGAGTTGCGCGCGGGCCCCTACAAGATCAAGAGCTCCAGCAAGAGCAAGCTGGTGCTCGTGCCCAACGAGAACTGGTGGGGCCCCAAGCCCAAGCTCGACAAGATCGTCTACAAGCAGATGGAGGACACAGCCTCCATCAACGCCTTCCAGAACGGTGAGATCGACGCGACCAGCGTCGGCAACGCCGACCGCCTCAAGCAGGTCAAGGACATGAAGGGCATCCGCATCGAGCGCGGATTCCAGACAGCCACCTTCGTCTACACCCTCGGCCAGGACAGCCCGCTGTTCAAGCACGATTACGCCCGCAAGGCCTTCGAGGTCGGCACCGACCGCAAGACGCTGGCCAAGATCCGCTTCCAGGGCATGGACTGGAAGGAGACGCCTCCGGGGTCGTCGCTGTTCTACCCCTGGCAGGATGCCTACCAGGACAACATGAAGCAGCTGCACTACGACCCGGACAAGGCCAAGAAGCTCATGGAGTCCAATGGCTGGAAGATGGGTGACGACGGCTACTTCCAGAAGGGTGGCAAGACGGCCGAGTTCACCTACGTCGACTTCGGTGACGACCCGACCGGCGCGGCCATGGCGCGCGCGCAGCAGCAGATGTCCAAGAAGGTCGGACTGAAGATGACGATCGACAACCGGAAGAGCTCGGAGTTCTCCAAGACTCTGACCAAGAAGGACTTCGACGTCGTCTCGATGGGTTGGAGCGGATCCGACCCGTTCGGCTGGTTCTGGGTCTGCCAGATCTACTGCAGCGACTCGGCGAGCAACTACAGCGGCCTGGGCAACAAGGCGCTGGACAAGAAGCTGAAGAAGCCGCAGACGGTCTCCGACCTGAAGACGGCCGCGAAGCTGGGCAACGAGGCCGAGGCCGAGGCGCTCAAGCTGGGCGGGACCTTCCCGCTCTACAACGGTCCGACGATGTATGCCGTCAAGACCGGCCTGGCCAACACCAACAACGCCTTCTCTTCGAAGGTTTCGGGCTTCTACTCGGCCGCGCCGTATAACGTCGGCTGGCAGAAGTAAGGCCACTCCGGCTGGTTGAGTAGCTCGGCCACCCCGGCTGGTTGAGTAGTTCAGCCACTCCGGCTGGTTGAGTAGTTCAGCCACCCCGGCTGGTTGAGTAGCGCGAGCCCCCAGGGCGAGCGCGTATCGAAACCCGCCGCACATCACGAAAGGCCCGGCACCACACGGTGCCGGGTCTTTCGCACTCCCGGCAGAGCCCACCCCGGCTGGTTGAGCCCACCCCCGGCTGGTTGAGTTTTCTTGGCACGGTTCGTGACGCCTTGCGGGCGTGAAAGTCGCGCACGAGCACGGACCCCCACCCGGACGGTTGAGTAGTCCGCTGACGCAGTCGAGGACGTATCGAAACCTCTCAAGCGTGCGCTCGGGGCCGGCTTGACAGCGCGTGCTCACAGGCCTCGATACGGCTCGCCCTGGGGGCTCGCCTACTCGACCAGCCGGTTACTTTCCGGTCAGTAGCGCGAGCCCCTCGGGCGAGCGCGTATCGAAACCCTCCGACCCACCCCGGCTGGTTGAGCCCACCCCCG
>CAZMLG010000159.1:0-7294 GCA_964566985.1 uncultured Intrasporangiaceae bacterium | reverse complement strand
GGGCGCTCGCTACTCGACCGTCCGTCCTGCGCGCCAGGGCGCTCGCTACTCGACCAGCCGTTGTGCTGGGACGCTCGCTACTCGAGTGGCTCAGCTCTCGACGTCGACCGCGAGCTCGTCGAGAACCGGCGGATCGACCTTCTCCGACTTCGGCACGGCGACGTCCACCTCGCTGTGCGCGCCGCACCCGTGATCGACGGACACGACGGTGCCGTCACTGGGCGACCACTCGTTGGCGCACACCCCGAAGACCTGCCGCAGCACCCCGGCCATCGGCATGAAGTAGCCGCACGAGCGGCAGCTCTTCGGCGCCTGCGCGGCGACGGACGCCCGGGGACCGTGCTCGCCGTCGTACCAGCGCTGAGCCGCGACCTCGCGGCCCTCACCGGACAACACGCGGGGCCGGCCGAGACCGAGTTCGAAGAACGCCATCTGATCGACGTCCTCCTCCCCCGTCGCCTCGAAGCCCTGCTCCAGCAGCGGGTCGTCCTCGACGTAGGGCGTGACGTCACCGGCGCCGATGTCCCCGGGAGCCAGCCGGTCGGCATACGGCACCCAGTCGGGGGCCAGGACCGAGTCCTGCCCGGCCACCAGGTTGGTCTCGCAGATCGTCACGGCCTTGGCACGCGGCGCGCGGGCGACCGAGACCGCCCAGCGCCAGCCGACGTAGCCCTTGCCAGTGCAGGCGAAGTAGTGCATCGCCAGACGCTCGCCCACCATGACGGCCTCGACATGGTCGCCGACGGTGCCCGGCTGCGCGATGGTCTCGGCTCCGGCACGCGCGAGCTCGACGGCCTCCAGCAGCAGTTTGTCCGCCTTCGGGCGTGCGGTGCTTCCCACGGTCGGCATGTCAGGCCTCGAGATCGTCGGCGACGGCACGCAACACGGTGGCCACCTTGGTGGCCTGCCGCTGGTCGGGATAGCGGCCGCGGCGCAGCGAGTTGCTCACCCCGTCCAGCAGCTTGATGACGTCTTCGACGATCACCGTCATGTCCTCCGGCGCCTTGCGATGGCGCGCCGCGAGCGACGGGGCCGGGTCGAGCAGCCGGACGCTGAGCGCCTGGGCGCCGCGGCGGCCCTCGGCGACGCTGTATTCGATCCGGGTCCCACCCTTCAGAGCCGTCGTGCCCGCGGGCAGCGCCGACGAGGGCAGGAAGACCTCCTGCCCGTCGTCACCTCTGACGAATCCGAAGCCCTTGTCGGCGTCGAAGAACTTCACCTTGCCGGACGGCACGTTTCACCTCTTGTTTGTCAAAAAGTTCGGCGGCGTCAGACTATCCCGTCGGGCGCACTTGTTTCGAACTCGTCCAGCCGGGGAAGCAGGTCGAGCAGGCTGCCGACCACCTCGTCGGCCCCGGCCGCCCGCAACGTCGCCTCGTCGTGCGGCCCGGTCGCCACCCCGACGGCATACGCTCCGGCGGCGTGCGCGGCCCGGATGTCGCCCGTGTGGTCACCGACGTAGGCCGCCACCGACTCGGCACGCAGGGTCTGCGCCTTGGCCTCGGCGAACCGGTCTCCCGAGACCACGTCGGGCGTCAGGCCCACGTGGTCGAGCACGACCTGCACGGCATGCGGATTCTTGGCACTCACGACGACGACCCGCCCGCCCCGAGTGTGGATCGCGTCGAACACCTCGTGGGCTCCGGGCAGCGCCGTCGTGGGTTCGATCGCCTCCTGCAGGTAGGCCGTGCGGTAGGCGTCCGCGGCGGCGGGCACCTGCTGCCGCGGCAGGAACTGCGCCAGATTGTCCTCCAGCGGGGCACCGATCAGTCCCCACAACCGCCGCTCGTCGGCCCGCACGCCACGCTCTGCGAGCACTCGCTGCATGCACCGCACGATGCCGACCCGGGAGTCGACGAGGGTCATGTCGAGGTCGAATCCGACCACCGGGCCCGCGCCATCCTTCGACGCCGTCATCGCTTCGGTCCGTATCCGGGTGGCGGAGGCCCGTATCCGGGCGGCGGGGGTCCGTACCCCGGCGGGGGCGGAGCGTATCCGGGCCCGCCCGCATACCCGAGGCCGTGCGCCCGGTCGAACTCGCTGATCTCCCGGCCCGAGCGGGAGATGCGCACGATCCCCACGACCAGCGCCGCCAGGCCGATGCAACCGATGACGATCGCCACGCCCACCCCCACGGCCACGATCGTGAAAATGCGCTTGAGGACGTGTCCGGCCCG
Organism: uncultured Intrasporangiaceae bacterium; assembly: GCA_964566985.1. Lineage (GTDB taxonomy): Bacteria > Actinomycetota > Actinomycetes > Actinomycetales > Dermatophilaceae > Leekyejoonella. The sequence continues at coordinate 5,117 of CAZMLG010000159.1, read as the reverse complement.
CCCCGAGTTCATCACGATCGCCGAGCCTCCCGGGCAGGTGATCGCATACTCGCCCGACGTGGGCGGGGTGAACTCACCCGACTCGACGTAGCGCACACCCTGCCGGGTGATGGTGGTTCCGCCACTGGGCGTGACGGACACCGACTCTCCACTCTCGCCGCGCACCTGACAACGGGGGCCGGGAGCCTGCCCGGAGCTGCTCGACACGCCGTCGCCGCCACCGTCGCGTCCCATCGAGCCGTAGATCGTGGTCTCCTGGCCGGCGGTCGCCACGTAGGTCGTGCCGCTCGCCAGCGGGGCGGTCTCGGCGATGTCGTCCATGCCGCCGCCGATGCCGAGGATCAGTCCGAGAGCGGCGCAGGCGGGTGCGACGATCACCAGCAACACCACCCCGACCACCGTCAGGACGATCCCCCGTCGTGTGGGCCTCATGACGTCGACGATCCGCTCTCTCGCAGCTTGGCCCGGTTGTCCTTCACCTCGACCTGACTGACATAGCGTCCGAGCAGTTCGCTGAAGCTGGCCGCCCCGTAGTCCCGCTCGGTGAAGGCGGGGTCGATCCGCAGGATCTGGTTCTTCAGCGCACCCAGAGCGTGCCACTCCCGGTCGGGGTGCTGGGCGTCCAGTCCGTGCAGGGCCTCGTTGATGAGCGGGTACGGGCGCCGCGGCGTCCGCGAGCCGGACTCCGGAGGCTGCGCCCCCTTGTGCACCGGCTCGGCGTCCTCGCGCTCGGCCTCGGCCTCGAGCTTGCGCCGGTCGTCCAGCAACTCGTCGTAGTCGACGTAGACGTCGCAGGCGCTGGCCAGGGTCTTGCTGATGCTGCCCGCGACGCCGACGCCGACCACCACGCGGCCGAGGCGGCGTGCGCGCTGTGCGAGCGGGACGAAGTCCGAGTCGCCGGCCGCGATAACGACATGGGTCAGGTCCTCATGGAGATAGAGGTCTTCGATCGCGTCGACGGCGAGCCGGATGTCGGCACCGTTCTTGGTCTTCGATGCGGGGAAGAGCTGGACCAACTCGACCGCACGGGCGACGAGTTGATCCTTGTATTCGGCGTTCTTCCGCACCGACCAGTCGGCATACGCCCGCGAGATGGTGAGCCGGCCATACCGTGTGGCGAAGTCGAGGAGCACGTCGATCGCGACGGTCGCCGAGGCACTGGTGGTCCTCACCTGATCGGCCCGAGAGATGACGATGTTGTCGAAATCGATGTAGATCGCCACACGCGCTTCAGAAGTGGTCATGCCTCGAACCCTCTCACCATCGCCCGTGGTACCGCTCGTAGGCCGCCCGGTCGAACGCCGCGATCGCCTCTTTCGAGCGGTGCAACCGCACGATGCCGACGACGAGGAGGACGATGCCCAGGCAGAACACGGCGGTGCTGATCATCAGTGCGATATCGGCGCGGTCCGTGAGGGACTGCCACTCGCGCTCCACGGAACCGTACTGCGCATTCACGGCCACGCGGTGGTCACCGCACACGATGTGGACCGGGCCGTCCCGTGGACCGTCGAAGTAGCCTTCGACGACGTAGGCCCGGCCGCCCCGAGTGGTCGACTCGGGGCCGTAGACCGGCGGGGTCACCGTCACCGGCGACCCGTCGGAGGTGACGGTGCAGGCGATCTTCGGGGCCTTGGCAGGACTGCTCGACGCGGGTCCGAGATCGACATACAACTCGTAGGTCCGACCCTGTTCGACGGTATGGACTCCGGAGCGATCGACCGTGTGGAACGTCTGGAACGCGCCGACGACTCCGAGCACCACGCCGACCATCAGGACGACGGGCGCGCCCACCACCGCGATCACGATCCCGATGACGATCATCGGGACACCGCGCTTCTTCGGTCGCATCCCGTCGTCCTTTCCGCCGTGTCCGTGCCACCGGCTCGACTCTCGTGCCACCGGTTCGACCCTCGAGGCGGCGGGATGGTTCCCTCCGGTGGCACGGCGGTCACGGCGCTCGGTAGGGATCGTCGGGCGGCGGCTGCGGCCCGCGAGCTGTCGTGGGCGGATGGTGGCCGGCGGGCGGCGGATACCCGTAGGCACCCGGGGGTCCGTAGGGCACCGCGCCCGGCACCGCGAACCCGCGGCCCATCTGCCACCGGTCGAAGTCGCGGATCCGGTGTCGGGAACGGACCAAGAGCACGATCCCGACGACCACCACGACGATCCCGATCAGCCCGATAGCCGACGCGACGAGGACCCCCACCACGATCCCGTCGAACGTGTGGGTCCACAGATCGCCCGGGGCGCTCGCGTCGAAGACGAGGGCATGCCGGCCGCTGCACTCGATCAGGTAGGAGCCCGCCTGTGGTGCCGTGAACGTGCCGGCAGACTCGTAGGACACCCCGCCTCGCGAGATGATCGGCCCGGTGGACGGGAACAGCGGGACGTCCGTGCCCGACGGTCCGGTCACCGTGCACAGGCCGTCCGGCGCCGCGACGTCGGCCGACGTGATCCAGGTGCCGCCGTCCTCGGCCTTGCCCCGGCCCACGAACACGGTCACGGTCTGCTTCGCGTCGACATGATGCGAGTCCTGCGACATCAGGCCGGACGCCTGGTCGATCCTGGAGAGTCCGTGGTCGAAGGCGACGAACCCGACGACCAGGGCCACGGCGGGCGCGACGACCAGCCACATCACCAGTCCGATGATCAATGCGGGCAACCCGCGTCGCTTCGGCCTCATACACCCCTCCTCGTCGACGAACCGACCCCTGGCCGGACACACCCTACGCCGACGTCACCCCTCGCAGGTGCCGCCGAGTGTGCCCGCGGACAAGCGCTCCCTGTGACGGTCGGCGCGAACGTGCTCAAGCCGCCGCATCGGCCCCCTATCAGGACTCCACCCCGGCATGCAGGACCGGTCGGCGCACTGCCAGCGCTATGACAATCAACGCGATTCCCGCGATCGAGTACACGAAGTCGACTGGATGAACCGTCCAAATCCAAAACTCGAAGTGGACACCGCTCAGAACTGTGCTCAGCAGTACACCAGCACCAGCCATCGAGACAAGGTTCGCTGCGGTCGGAAACACATTGAATGCCGACACTGCGCGACCCAGAACAGACTCATCAACGCTCTTGATCATCATGGGCATAAACAGGGTATTGACCAAGCCGATCGGAACCGCGAGCGCAAACTCGAGCACGCACGCCACGAAGAAGTTCGTAGACCTGGAGAAGATGAACAATAGCGCCCCGACTGCCAACAACGCGTTCACGAAAACCACCGGCATGGAGACGTGCTTGCTCACCCTAGGGGCGACGGCCGTGCCAAGAAGCGTGCCCAGCGCAAGCGACATCATGAGGATCCCGAGCATCCCTGCCCGCTCGCCAAGCGAATCCTGGACGAAATATATTTCGAGGACCTCGGTGGTCCCCAGCACCAACGTAGATATCGATACCGCCACCAAGAGCGCGACGAGAAGCCGGCTTCCTCGCACAGTGGCGACACCCTGTTTGAGAGACTGCAAGAAGGCTACATTTGAGGAGCCAGGGCTTGGTCTCGAGTCCCACCGAACAAGACCGAATGCTACCGCCGAGACCATGAACGAAACGGCGTTGATCCCGAGGGCCCATCCGATCCCAACGCTGAAAAGTAGTGGGGCAGCTAGCGGCGGCCCGATGATATTCGCCAGGCTCGACACCGTCCCTAGTAGCGAAAACGCTTTTGTCTGTAGTTCCCGAGGAACAGTCTTCGAGATCATCACAACTCGCGCCTGCCCGAAGAATTGAGCAGCGGAATTAAGCACCACTACACATGTGTAGATCCACACCAGCACACCGAGTCGAGGGAGCGACTCCCAGAAAAAGGTGAGGGAGAAAGCCGCCCCCGCGGCAGCCACCTCGGCGCAATTGCTCAAGATCAGGATTCTCCGGCGATCACAGCGGTCGACGATCACGCCCGCGATCGGCCCGACAAACAGCACCGGCACGGCCGCCGCAATGACCGCGCCACTCACTGCGGCCGGACCCCATTTATCGTCGGCCATCACATCGGCGCCGATCCACAAAATGATTGTCAGGTCGTATATGACCGTGCAGAACCGAGAAAACACGGACGCGGGGAAAGGTATCCGCCACTCCCTATGCGACCAGATCGACGCGGGCCTCGACCTCGGTCGGTCCCTGACCAACATACAACCACCCTTCGTTTGCCGCTGAAATGCCCCATGCATCGAACTACCGAAATTTTGGTGTTTCGTCCCTCCACGGCACATCACGGAAAGCGGCGGGGTTTGGAGTGGCGAGGCTCAACGAGCACGCCATGAATGCCGTAGCGGCGGATGTGGGCCACGCAGTCCAGACGATCGCGTGTCGGAGCTCATTTCATGAAAAAGCCGGCGCTACACCGACTTATGTGTAGGCAGGCACCCAAGGAAAGTCCGACTCGATTCCCCCTGGAAGCACGTCTTACGTCGCGCAAATCTGCCTCCGCCCCTTACATGCCGGCCGACCTTCTCCTTGAACGCCCCACCCCGCGTCATACCCGGATGCGGTCGCGTAGGCGAGACTAGGTGATCGCTGAGCATCTGCGCGGCCATCAGAACATAACAGGTCGATAACGAAGATGTGGCATCCGCGAACTCCGATCGATGGCAAGGGGCCGCCTGGAGGTGGGGGTGGACTACGTGCGATTCGCCCACCATTTTCAACGCATCCCTGCAGTGTTCGACGATCAGAACCTGCTTTTCTTGGCCGACCTCACATCGGGCGACTGGACAGGCCGCCGACCGCCGACGGCACCCCCGCGGGTGCCGCTCAAAAGTACCAGGGGAAGGCGGACCAGTCCGGGTCGCGCTTCTGCAGGAAGGAGTCGCGCCCCTCGACCGCCTCGTCGGTCATGTAGGCCAACCGGGTCGCCTCCCCGGCGAACACCTGCTGGCCCATCAGCCCGTCGTCGGTCAGGTTGAACGCGAACTTCAGCATCCGCTGCGCCGTCGGGCTCTTGCCGTTGATCTCGGCCGCCGCCTGCAGCGCCTCGTCCTCCAGCGACGCGTGGTCGGCCACGATGTTCACCGCGCCCATCCGATACATCGCCTCGGCGTCATACGTCCGGCCCAGGAAGAAGATCTCGCGGGCATTCTTCTGCCCCACCATCTTCGCCAGGTATGCCG
>CAZMLG010000158.1:0-7297 GCA_964566985.1 uncultured Intrasporangiaceae bacterium | reverse complement strand
GCGTGGCGATCGGCAGGATGACCGGGTCGGCATACGGCGCCTTCCAGCGCAGCACCAGGTGGAAGGCCAGGATGAGCACGGCGAACCCGGTGCCCATCGGGATGATGTCGGGCGGCAGGTCACCCTTGATCGCCATGCCGACGTTGGCGTAGGCGACCAGGACGATCGCGACGGCGAAGATGAGCAGCATCAACTCGGTGCCGCGCCGGGTGCGTGGGGTGGAGGTGGTGACGGTGCTCACGAGTGGCAACTGCTTCCGTCGGCCTGCGCCGTGAGGCACTTGACCATCTGCATCCGCATCTCCTCGACGATGCGGATGGCGTCGGACTTGTTGTCGGCGGTGATGGAGTCACCGACCTGGTCCCGGTAGTAGCTGGGCAGGTCCTTGACGGCGACGTCGGAGGTGACGTCGACCGAGTGCAGCGAGATCGGGCCGAGGTTCTCCGGGACGCCCCGATAGATGGTGACCAGGCCGTCGTGGGCCGCGACATAATACTGCCGCTGGGTCCAGGCCCAGCCGAACCAGATGCCGACGACGAGGACGGCGATGACCAGGGCGAGGATGCCTATGCGCCGCAGGAAGCGAAATCGACGCGGGCCCTCCTCGGCCAGCATGGGGCCGGGGGGCTCGTCCTCCTCCGGGGGCTGGGCGGGCGGCGGGTTGGCCTCGCGGGTGAGCGCGGCGGCCTTCTCGGCGGGAGTGCTGGGGGCCGGCGGGGCGTCATCCGGGGTCGGGTGGACGACCTCGCGAGCCGCGGCGGCACCGACGACCTGCGGGGTGTGCGAGGTGGGCGCGTCGGTGTCGATCACGTCGGCCACGACGACGGTGACGTTGTCGCGCGTGGAGGCCTTCAGCGCGATGGCGATCAGCGCGTCGGCGATCTCGCCGGGGCTGCCGTCGCGACCGACGATGTCCTTGATCGTCGAGCCGGCGACGTAGTCGGACAGGCCGTCGCAGCACAGCAGGTAGCGGTCGCCGATGTGCGCCTCGCGCATCGACAGGTCCGGTTCGTCCTCCTCGCGGCCCGTGAGCACGCGAGCGACGAGGTTGCGTTGCGGGTGGTGCTCGGCCTCTTCCGGGGTGATGCGGCCCTCGTCGAGCAGGGCCTGGACGAAGGAGTGGTCCTTGGTGACCTGGGTGAAGACGCCGTCGCGCATGAGGTAGGCACGCGAGTCGCCGATGTGCGCCATGGCCAGGTTGTTGCCGGTGCGCAGGAAGGCCACCAGTGTGGTGCCCATGCCCTCGAGCTGCGGGTCGGCGTCCATCTCCTGGCGCAGCCGCTGGTTGGCGTGCGAGACGGCGCCGCGCAGCCGCTGCAGGGCCTCGTCGGCGCCGTAGTCCTCGCCGTCCAGATGGATCAGTTCGGCGACGACCGTGGAGCTGGCCAGGTCGCCGGCGGCGTGGCCACCCATGCCGTCGGCGAGGACGAGCAGGTCGGGCCCGGCATACGCGGAGTCCTCGTTGCGCGACTTCGAGCCGAGCCCGATGTCGGTGCGGGCCGCGTAGCGCAGGGCGATCGACATACGTCCTACTTCCTGACTTCGAGGACCGTGCGGCCGATGCGGATGTGGGAGCCCTCCTGGAGGGGGAGGTGCTGTCCGACGCGCTGGTTGGCGACGAACGTGCCGTTGGTGGAGCCGAGGTCGTCGATGCACCAGGTGTCGCCGTCGCGGTAGACACGGGCGTGCCGCCCGGAGGCGAAGTCGTCGCTGAGGACCAGGGTGCACTCGGGGTTGCGGCCGATGAGGACACCGCCGTCGCTGAGGGGCACCGTGATGCCGCGCATGGAGCCGTCGACGACCGCGAGGTGGGTGGGGCCCTTGCGCAGCGCGCGCTGCGGCTTGCGGGCGGGTGCCGGCGCGCTGGACCGGCCGCGGCGGGTGCGGGTGACCACGCGGGAGCCGTAGAGGTCGCCGCGCAGCACCCCGACGATGCTGAAGATGAACGCCCACAGCAACACCAGCAGGCCCAGCCGGATGGCCGTGACCGTCAGTTCGCTCACCGATGGCCCCCTTCGTGGACGTAGAGGTCGGTGCGGCCGACGGTGATGCGGTCACCCTCGTGCAGGCGGACCTGGTCGATGCGCTCGCCGCCGACGAAGGTGCCGTTGGTGGAGCCGAGGTCGGTGAGGGTCATCACCAGATGGGGGCCGTCGGTGGTGACCCGGATCTCGCTGTGCTGGCGGGAGATGCCGGGGTCGTCGAGGATGATGTCGACGTCGTCGTCGCGGCCGATGATCGTGATGGCGCCGAAGAGCGGATAGCGGTCGCCGTCGACCTCCAGCCAGGGGCGCCGGCGCACCCGGCGCGGAGCGGCGGGGCTCGGCGCGAGAGGTGCCCCGGCGCCGGGCTCGTGGTGGTCGTGGACGTGCTCCTCGGCGACCGGCTCCGGCTCGCGCGGCGCGGGCGCCGGGAACGGCTCGGCCTGCCAGGGCTCCTGCGGCGCGGGGTGGGCGGGCGCGGCCGGGTGATCGTGCCGGGCCTCGGCGCCACCGGTCTGCTTGGCGATGGAGGGGCGCACACGGAATACGCCGGTCTCGAGGTCGTCGTTCTCGCTGAAGGTGACCGCGACGGGGCCGCCCGGGCGGTAGCGCTGGCTGTCGGCGTGCTCGGCGGCGGAGGCGATCAGCTCGTCGGACAGGGCGTCCTCGTAGGCCGTCAGCCGGTCGTAGTCGGTGCGGCTGAGCTCGATGGAGAACAGGTTGGGCACGATGGGGCGACGGCCCTTGCCGATGCTCGCGGCTCGGTCGTCCATGGCGCGGCGCAGGGCGCTCGCGATCTCGACGGGCTGCACCTCCGAGCGGAAGGCCTTGGCGAAGACGCCGTTGACGCCCTGCTCCAGGCGTCGCTCCAATCTGTCGAACAGTCCCACCGTGGCCCTCCTTCCCGTGTGCGGCGTGCAGTCCAAGCGTGGCAATCGTAACTGTGAAGTGGACGTCGAAACGCCAGGCACCGCTCCCTGGTGGGCTTCGGTTTGGAGTTTTCGGGGTGGAGGGGGCAGACTAGGTCCGCAACTCGCGCGAGTGGCGGAATAGGCAGACGCGCACGGTTCAGGTCCGTGTGCCCGAGAGGGCGTGGGGGTTCAACTCCCCCCTCGCGCACCGCTGTGATGTCTCGGGACATCTGCAAGGGCCGAACCCTCAGTGGGGGTTCGGTCCTTGTTGGTTTTGGGGTTGGTAGTCGCGGTGGGGGTCGAGGGTCAGTTCTCGGATGATTTCGCCGGTGGTGGCGTCGATGATGGTGATCTGGAGGTCCTGGATCAGCAGGATGACGCGGTGCTTGTTCCATGCTCGGCCGATGCCGATGTGGTGTAGTCGGCCGGCGTGGCGCAGGGTCACGGTGCCTTGGGCGACCTTGTCGTGTCGGACGCGGTTGTGGGTTCGGTCTGCGGGTTCATCGGCGGGTGTTGCTTTGGGTCGTGCGAGGTAGGCCGCGGCGGGTGTGCGCCGGGCCAGGGACCGGTGTGGGCGGTCGTGGTTGTACTGGCCACGGAAGTCCTCGAGGAGGTCGCCCAGCTGCTCGATCGTGTCGGGTTGGCGGGGTTGGCGGCGGAGCCAGTTTTTCAGGGTTTGTTGGAAGCGTTCGACTTTGCCTTGGGTCTGTGGGTGGTTTCCGCGGCCGTTCTTTTGGGTGATGCCGCGGGTGGCGAGGTAGTGCTCGAATGCGTTGCGTCCGCCGCGGACCCCGATTGCGGAGTGTCGCACGGTGTAGACCATCCCGTTATCGGTCAGGGTGCTTGCCGGACAGCCGTGTTCGCCGATGGCTGTTTGGAAGGTGGACAGCACGATCGGGCCGGTGACCCGGTGGTGGGCGCTGAGGTGCAGGGCGTAGCGGGAGTGGTCATCTAGCCAGGTGATGATTTCCACGTCGGTGCCGCCGGCCAGCCGGTAGTGGGTGAAGTCGGACTGCCAGGTTTCGTTGGGTTGGGCGGCTTCGAAGCGCAGATAGGCGCTCTTGGGTTTCTTCGCCGGTTCGGGTTTCACGCGCCCGTTCGCGGTCAGGATCCGGGCGATGGTGGCACGGGACGGGGTGTGGGCGCCGGCCTGTTGCAGGTGCCAGCTGATGGTGTCCGGGCCGGCATCGTGGCCGCTGTCGATCAGGCGGTCACGTTCGGCCAAGACGGCGTCGACCGCCGCTGCCGGGGTGGCGAGGGGGTTGTAGTGCGGGCGGCGTGAGCGGGGCTCAAACGCTGCCTCGCCCTCGGCCCGGTATCGCTTCATCCACCGGGACACGGTCGCTTCTGAGACGCCGTACCGGCGAGCGGCTCCAGCCTGCGACATGCCCGAACGAACGATCGCGGTAATGACCAGCTTGGCTTTAGACACCCTCCCATCCGAGCCGACGCCGACCTTTCACATGTCGTGAGACATGCCTTGCACATGTCGTGAGACTCAACACCCCCTCGCGCACCGCGAAGGGTTTGCTCGGTTCTCACAGGGGAGCCGACAAACCTGAAAACCAGGGTTGACCTGGGGAGATGGGCCGAAACACGAGCACTGTTTCGGCCCATTGTCGTATGTCGGAATCTCGCCGTTAAGTCACCTGAAAGGGCCGGGCCGTGGACGAGCATGATGACCTGCTGCTCGCAGCCGGCCGGCGGATCGCCGAGCGCCGCATGGCCATGGGATGGACGCAGCAGGACCTCGCTGACGCCACGAGAATCAACCGGGTCACCATCAGTCGTCTGGAGCGGGGCGTGCAGAACTTCGGCATCAGCCAGCTCGTGACGATCGCGGTGGCGCTGAAGTGCACACCTAATGATCTGGTATGGCTCGCCCCATAGTCGTCGTCCCCCGGTACCTGTCTCGTGCAACGTCCGGGTGGCCCCGTCCTATATGCCAGCCCCTTTCGGACAGTCCATCACCATGGTGGCCGCATCACTACACCCCTGGCCGCCATGCACACGGCGGCTCGCTCACCGCGTGAACGTGACAGCGCCGCGTCCGGGCATGTCCAGCGCAGCTGGTTATACCGCGCGGAGGCCGGGCGCGGCGAAGATGGTGTTGTCGCGCGAGGAAGCGAAACCTGCAATCGTCGCGATCTCGTCTGGGGATAGGCCAGATGAGCACAGACTGCGCCCGATCGCGGCTGGAAGCTGCGGAAGCTCGGCCGGGATCTCGTCACTGCCGGGTTCTTTGGTGCGCCAGCCCCGGGCACTGAGCACCTTGTACAAGCGTGTGCGCTCGACGGTGCTGAGGTACCCGGCACGGTAGGCCCGTTCCACGATGGCCTGCATCGACACTCCGTATTCGCGTTTTAGCCCAATCAGACGCTCTGCACGGAGGTTTCGCAAGGATGGCCGGATGGTCTCCGTCGGCATGAGAATTTCCCCGGCGAACTCATTCGCTTCTTGCTCGACGTCTTGCTCCGGTGCTACCGGTGAGTTGTGCAGGACAAGGTGCCCGAGTTCGTGCGCGAGGGTCAGACGCGCACGGTCTGGTGGTGTGATCGCGTTGAGCAGGATCACAGGGTGGTCCTCGATCCACTGCGATAGGCCATCGACGCGCGCGGTGCCGAAGTCTTCCAGGATGACCACGCAGCCTGCCGCTTCCAGCCAGTTGGTCAGCTGCCGAACGGGACCAACAGGCATCTTCCACTGCGCCCGGACGAGCCTGGCTGCTGTCGAAGGGTCCGCCTCGGCGGGATCGATCGGCGGAACGTAGGTGGTCGCGTTCAGCTCGACCTCTTCCGACAACTGGCTGAGATGCCACCGGTACACGTTCAGACGTGCTTCGAGTTTCCGCCACACCCCAGGTGCTGCGGTCGCGCGGCGGCGCATGTGCGCGTCAATGGCGACGCCACCGCGGGCACGGCCCGCACGCTCCACGTACGCCGGGGTAACACCAAGCGCGGAAGCGATGAGCGTGAGGTGGTGGGCGTCGGGGTCGCGCAGGTCGTTCTCGTACCTGGACAGTGCCGCCTGGGTGACGCCGCTGAGATGGGCGAGCTGCTGCTGGGTGAGGCCGCGTGCTCTGCGGGTGGTGCTGATGACTTCGCCGATGGCGCTCATCGGGTGTCGGTCTCCGGGCGTGCAGTGTCGTCGGGCCGACGACGGCTTACGGTGGGCGGAACTGGGCCAGATGGCGGCACGATCGGTGTGGCGTGAACGATCGCCGGGTCAGCCGGCTCTTCCAGGCGCTCGACCCAGACGAGCCGTTCGCCGTCTCGGAGGGATATGACGGGGGCTCCTATCTCTCGCAGGACCTCGTCCCACAGGTACCCGAAGCACAGGCGGACTTCCTCAAGACCGTCCAGGGTCACCTGCTGCTCTTGTTCCATGAACAGCAGGGCCGTCTGGGTCGGGTAGGTGCTGATAACGCCCTCGTCGTCGTGCTTCTTCCAACGTGCCCGGTACTTAGACCCGACGTAGATCTCACGGGTGGGGATCCGGTCATCCAGTGTGACGCCCGGAACATCATCGAGCAGGCGTGTCATGTGCGCCCAGGCACGGTCGTGAGCGATGTTGAGCAGACCGCGGTCGGTGTGATCGGCTGCCCACTGCGGGAACGTCGCCTGATACACCCGCAGGTCGTCCCGTACCTGGACGGTGGCCAGTGCCACCGCCTCGATGACCTTGTCGCCGAGCTCGTCAAGTATCGACTGAGCGGATGGATACGAAGATTCCATACCACAAAATATACCAGCCGCTTCATGGTGATCCTGTCCGTGTCGCCGCGCGCGTCGCGGGTGGGGCGGACTGTCAGCCGGCGGGGCAGGCGCGCGCCTCGATGCAGTGCCAGCCTCGTGTGGCTGTGTCGGTGAGTCCCAGCGCCACTTGTCGATGCATTTTGACATCACTGTGTCGCTCACAGGCGGGGCAAACGGCCACGCATGGGTATGCGGTTCCGTGAGTGTGCAGGCGAAGCCTGATGGCGAGGTCAGGATCCGCCGCGGGTTCTCGACCACGTGGGCGGCCTGTCCCGTAAGTCGTCCGGGTCCCGGTGACGAGACCCGGACGGCCTCTGAGGGACGACTATCGCTGCAGCGACACATGAGAGGCCGCCGACCTGCATCATCACCGTTTGCGGTTCGGCGTGCGGTGAGGCGTCGGCAGTATGCCCGAGGCAGTTCCGCACGTTATAGCGCGACATACCGTCAACACACGGCTGACATTGTCACGAATGTTGACGGTCTATTGCGTTATAGCGCCACGGCCCGCAGCAGGCTCAATGGACGATCGGTTTCCGGACACGCGTCGCTGGCCCGCTGGCCCGTATGGAGCACCCTTGCGGGACGGTCGGTAGTTGCGTCCATAGGTTTGGTGTATGAGGAGCCCGGTGGTCGTGTCGCTACGGCG
>CAZMLG010000157.1:0-7375 GCA_964566985.1 uncultured Intrasporangiaceae bacterium | reverse complement strand
CGAGCGGACGGACTCCCTTGCCGAGGACGGTGACGACGGGGCCACTCTACCGGCGGGCCACGTGGGGTCGAGGGTGCCGCGCCCGTCGCACATCGGATCGGGCCGGTCGGCTCGTCGCCGACGGGCCATCCACGCGGGCATCGCCCCGCGTGGGTCTGCGGGAGACACTCACTCGGTCGCCCTGGTGAGCTCGTCGAGTGCCAGGTTGAGCGTCAGCACGTTGACGCGGGGCGCACCGAGGAAGCCCAGGTCGCGACCGTCGGTGTGCGCGGCCACCAGGCGGCGCACGGTGGCGGGGCGCAGGGAGCGGGCTCGGGCGACCCGGTCGACCTGGATCGCGGCGTAGGCGGGGCTGATGTCCGGATCGAGGCCCGAAGCCGAGGCGGTGACGGCGTCGGGCGGAACCGCCGCCGGCGGCACATGATTGAACGCGGCGATCGCTCGTCTGCGCTCGCGGATCGCCGTGATCAGCGACGGGTTCTCCGGGCCGAGGTTGGATCCGCCCGACGCCTTCGGGTCGTAGCCGCCGCCGGCGGCGGACGGACGCGGCTGGAAGTACTGCGGCAACGGCTTGCCGTGCGCGCCGGTGAAGGATTGGCCGATCAGGCGCGAGCCGACCACCGCCCCGGAGCCGTCGCGCACCGGTGAGCCGTTCGCCTGCGACCGCAGGGCGAGCTGTCCGACGCCGGTGATCAGCAGCGGATAGAGCACTCCGAGCACGACGGTGAGCACGATCAGGAGCCGGAGGGCGATCCACCCTGCGCGCCATCCGGAGTCGGTCTGGCTCATGGCGGCACCTCTCAGTATCCGGGGACGAGGGAGACGAGCAGGTCGATCACCTTGATCGCCGCGACCGCGACGACGAGGCCGCCGAGGCCGTAGTAGAGCAGATTGCGGCGCAGCGCATTGCTCAGATCGACGGTGCGGTAGGGCGATCCCAGCAGGGCCAATGGGATGAGGATGCCGATCACGACGACCCCGAAGATGACTGTCGACAAGATCGCCGACCCGGGCGAATGCAGCCGCAAGATGTTGAGTGCGTCCAGGCTCGGGTAGGCGCCGACGAACAAGGCGGGGAAGAGGGTGAAGTAGCGCACGAGATCGTTGGCCAGGTTGAAGGTGACCAGAGCACCGCGCGTGGCCATCTGGCGTCGTCCGATCTCGATGATCTCGAGGATCCGCGCCGGGTCGTCGTCGAGGACGATCATGTTGGCGGCGTCCTTGGCCGCCGCCGTCGCCGATTGCATGGCCACTCCGATGTCGGCCTTCGCCAGAGCTGCTGCGTCGTTGTTGCCGTCCCCGACCATCGCCACCAGGTGGCCTCGAGCCTGAGCGGCCGAGACCAGGTCGAGCTTCTGGGAGGGTGAGGCCTCGCCGTGGCACTCACCGATGCCGACTTCCCCGGCGATGGTTTCGACGGTGATCGAGTTGTCCCCACTGACCATGGCGACGTCGATGCCCAGCGCACGCAGTGTGCTCATCCGGGTGAGAAGGTCGTCACGGATGATGTCCTTGAAGTGGATGACGCCCAGCAGCCGGAACGCCCGGCGGGCGGGCTTGACCGCGACCACCCACGGCGACCCACCGGCCTGGGCTATCGTGCTCGTCCGGCTGCGCAGGTGGCTGACGACCGGGCCGGTCAGCTCATGGCCGGATGCCGAGATCCATTGCAATATGGCTTGCTCGGGACCCTTGCGAATCCTCGTCCCATCGGGCAGGTCACACCCGGATATCTGGGTCTCGGCGTCGAAGGGGATGAACGTGCGGCCGTCGACCTCGTGCTCGGCCACCTGCCCCTCACCCGCCAGGGCGAGGGTCGAGAGGCCTTCGGTGGACCGGTCGTCGATCGAGGCGAGGACGGCCGCACGGATCAGCTCCCGCCGCGAAGCCGTGGCCATCGCCACGAATTCGGCGGCTCGGCGATTGCCCTCGGTGACGGTGCCCGTCTTGTCCAGCAGCACCGTGCTGATGCTGCCTGCCGTCTCCAACGCGTGACTGGAGTCGACCAACACGTTGCGCTTCAGGAGTTGGGACATCGCGGCGATCCCGGTCACCGAGAGCAGTGCCGCGATCTCCGCAGGGATCAAGCAGACCACGATGGTCACGAGCACCGGGACGGACAGCTTCGGGGCGACCGGGGATACCGCGAAGTTCAGCGTGAGGGCGACCAACAGGAAGGACAGCGACAGCGAGGCGAGGAACGCGAACAGCGCCAGCTCCGTAGGCGCCTTCTGGCGCCCCGCGCCTTCTGCCAACGCCAGCATCGTATCGACCACGGTGTCGCCCTGGCGGGCGGTGACCCGCAGCACGATCCGATTCGAGATCACCCTCGTCGCCCCGGTCACCGAGCTGCGGTGACCGCCGGCGGCGCGGATCGCGGGCTCGGAGGCCCCGGTCGTGCCCGACTCGTCGGCCAACGTCGAACCCCAGACGACCTCGCCGTCGGTCGGCACGAGCTCGGCGGCGTCCACCACGACGATGTCGCCGGGGCGCAGGTCTGCGGCGTCGACCTCGTCGATCCGCGCCTCGAACCCACCCGGATCCCCGACCGGATCGTAGGAGGTGATCTTACGAGCCGTCGTGCTCTCTCGACGCAGCCGCAGCGCGGCGGTCTCGGATCGGCCTCGGCCCTCCGCGAGCGCCTCGGCGGCGCTCGCGGTCAGCAGGGTGACCCAGAGCCAGAAGGCCAGCACCCAGTCGAACCCGCCGGGGAAGGACGTGCCGCCGGATGCGTCGCCCCCGGACGAGATCTGGCCTTCGATGGCCACCGCCGTGGTCAACACGGCGCCGATCAACACCAGGAACAGCACCGGGTTGCGCCACAGGCTGCGCGGATCCATCTTGCGTATCGCCAGGAGAAGGACGGCGCCGCCGGCGGTCAGCGGGCCCCGGAGGTGGTGATGTGGCTCGGCCGGGCGGGCGGAGGTGCGAGAGGCCGGGGACGGAGTCGAGGTCTTCATCATCCCAGCCCCTGGGCGATGGGCCCGACCATCAGGTAGGGCAGGAACATCGGCAGCGCGACCACCAGGATGATGCCGATCAGCAACACCACGAACAGCGGACGGTGCACCGGCAGCGCCGGTCCCATCGCGGGGACCCTGTCCTGCTGCGCGAACGATCCTGCCAGCGCCAACACCAGCGCGATGGGAACGAACCGGCCGAGCAGGATGATCACGCCGAGCATCACGTTGAGCCAGGGCACGTCGGCATTCAGCCCGGCGAACGACGAGCCGTTGTTGACCGCCGCGGAGATGAAGGCATACAAGACCTCGGAGAACCCGTGCAGGCCGTCGTTGCCCATGCTGGAGTGCACCAACTCGTCGTGCAGCGCCGGCACGGCGAAGCTGACCGCCATTCCCGTCAGGGCCAGCGTCGGCATCACCAAGATGTAGAGGCTGACCAGCTTGACCTCACGGGTGCGGATCTTGTTGCCCAGCAGCATGGGCGCCCGGCCCAGCAGCAGGCCCGTGATGAAGACCGTGATGATGGCCAGCACCAAGATCGCATACAGTCCTGCGCCCACGCCTCCGGGCGAGACCTCACCGAGCATCATGTTGAGCAGGAGCACCATCCCGCCCGGCGCCGTGAAGGAGTCGAACATGGCGTTCGCCGCTCCCCCGGATGTGCCCGTCGTGGCGGCGCCGAACAGGGTCGAGCCGACCACACCGAAGCGTTGCTCCTTGCCCTCGAGCGCGGCGCCGGCCAACTGCGGGGCGGCGCCGTGACCGGCGGCCTCGGCCCACGTGAGAGCGGTGAAGACCAGCACGAACAGCACCGTCATGGTGGCCAGCAGCACATAGCCGTGACGCCGATCGCCGACGATGCGTCCATAGGTGCGTGGCAGCGTGAAGGGGATCACCAGCAGCAGGAAGATCTGGAACAGGTTGGTCCACGGCGTCGGATTGGACAGCGGGTGTGCTGCGTTGGCGCCGAAGAAGCCTCCCCCGTTCGTGCCGAGCATCGTGATGGCGTCCTGCGAGGCCACCGGACCGCCGGGCAGCGACTGCAGTCCGCCGGCCAGGGTGGAGATATCCGTGAATCCGGCGAAGTTCTGCACCACCCCGCCGGCCAGGAGCACGATCGCCGTGATGATCGAGCCCGGCAACAACAGCCGTAGGCCGGCGCGGACGACATCCACCCAGAAGTTGCCGACGACTCCGCTCGACCTCGAGGCGATGCCTCGGACCAACGCCATCGCCACACCGAGCCCGACCGCCGCACTGAGGAACATCTGCACCGCGAGACCGGCCATCTGCACGGTGTAGCCCATCGTCGCCTCGGGGAGATACGACTGCCAGTTCGTATTGCCCACGAACGATGCCGCGGTGTTGAACGCCAGGGCCCGATCGACCGGTCCGAGCCCCAACGCATACGGCAGCCACGGCTGCAGCCGCTGCAGCGCGTAGAGGCCGATCAGCCCGACCAGGGAGAACGCCAGCAGCGCGCGCAGGTAGGCCTTCCACGTCTGGGTCGCGTCGGGGTCGATCCCGCAGAGGCGGTAGATCGCCCGCTCGACGCGCAGATGCTTGGCCGACGTGAAGATCCACGCCATGTAGTCGCCCAGCGGTCGGTAGAGCAGTGCGATCGGGATGGCCACCGCCAGCAGCGCCGCGCACGCCCGCCATGCCATCAGAACCGCTCAGGACGGATCAGCGCGACCAGGAGGTACCCGACCAGGGCGACACCGACGATGCCGGCGACCCACTCGAGAATCACCACGCCATCAGCACCTTCCTGGACGACTTACGGGGCCGATCGACCGAATCACGGCGCCGGGATCGGCGCCTACCTTCCTCGGCCAGCATGATTATGCCGGTCGAGGTCGGCCGCTTCGGCGCAGACCCTACGACACGAACCGGGGCGCCGGTGCCGCTCGGGCTCAGCAGGTGCGGTCGGTGAGAATGATCGGCGCGGCGTCGGTGATGGCGATGGTGTGTTCGCTGTGCGCGCCACGCGATCCGTCGGCACTGCGCAGCGTCCAGCCGTCGGCGTCGGTGTAGATGCGGTCGGTGCCGGCCATCAGCCATGGCTCGATCGCGATGACCAGCCCCGGGCGCAGCTTGAGCCCGCGACGCGCGCGCCCGTCGTTGGGGATGTGCGGATCCCCGTGCATCTCCCGGCCGACACCGTGGCCACCGAACTGGGTGTTGACGCGATATCCCGCGCGGCGCGACACCTCACCGATCGTCGCCGAGATGTCACCCAGGCGGTTGCCTGCGCGCGCCACGCCGATGGCGGCCGCGAGCGCCTGCCGTGTCGTCTCGATGAGTTCGAGGTCCCCGTCTCGCGGCGTGCCGACGACCACGGAGAGGGCCGAGTCGGAGACCCAGCCGTCCACCGAGGCCGCGAAGTCGACGCTGAGCAGATCGCCGTCGCGCAGCCGGTAGTCGTGCGGCAGGCCGTGCAGCACGGCGTCGTTGACGCTGGTGCACAGCACCTTGCCGAACGGCATCGCCCCGAAGCTGGGGTGATAGTCGATATAACACGATGTCGCCCCGGCGTCCTTGATCATCCGGTGGGCGAGTGCGTCGAGCTCGAGCAGATTCACCCCCACGTCGGCGGCATCCTCGAGGGCGGTCAACACCGAGGCGACGAACCGGCCGGCCGGCCGCATCGCCTCGATCTCTGCGGGGGTCTTCAGCTCGATCACCCGCCCACCGTATGCCGTGGCTCGTCAACCCGGGCGCGGGCCTAGACTGCGCGGTTGTGACGACGAATGCGGACTCGGCTCCCGAGGAGCACGGCGAGAGCACTCTGACGGTCGTCGTGGCGTTCGTCGCGAACGCACTGATCGCGATCGCCAAGTCGGTCGCCGCGGTGCTCACCGGATCGGCCTCGATGGTGGCCGAGGCGGCCCACTCATGGGCCGACACCGGCAACGAGGTGTTCCTGCTCGTGGCGGAGAAGCGCGGCGCGAGGCCGCGCGATGCGAGCCACCCGCGCGGGTACGGCCGGGAAACCTATGTCTGGTCGATGTTCGCGGCCGTGGGACTGTTCACCGCGGGCTCCGTCGTCTCCCTCGTGCACGGGATCCAGCAACTCGGCGCGACGGAGGAGTCGGGCGACTACCTGCTCGGCTACATCGTCCTGGCGATCGCGTTCCTCCTCGAAGGTACGTCGTTCCTGCAGGCTCTGCGGCAGACCCGTGGCGCGGCGGCGCGGTTCGAATTGCACCCGGTGACCTTCATCAGCCGCACCTCGAACTCGACGTTGCGTGCGGTGTTCCTGGAGGACTTCGCGGCCCTGGTCGGCCTCGTCCTCGCGGCGGCCGGACTCGCCCTCCACCAGATCACCGGATCGGCGGTGTGGGACGCTCTCGGCTCGATCGCGGTGGGCGTGCTGCTGGGGTTCGTGGCGATCTTCCTGATCAACCGCAACCGACAGTTCCTGGTCGGTCGGTCCGTCTCCGGAAGCGGCCGCCGGGAGGCGCTGCGCGAACTGCTCGAGCACCAGGAGATCGAGCGGATCACCTACCTGCACCTGGAGTTCGTCGGCCCCGAGAGATATTTCGTGGTCGCCGCGATCGACCTCACCGGCAACGAGGACGAAGCCCACCTCGCGGTCCGATTGCGCCGACTGGAGGCGGAGTTGGAGCACCATGGGGTGATCGAGGACGCCGTGCTCACGCTCTCGACCCCGGACGAGCCGAGCCTGGACCCAGCCGCCGAGCCGACCGACCCGACCTCACCCGGTTGAGCAGCGACCTCGCCCCGACCGGCCCCGTAGCCCGCTGACGCAGCATGTCCTGAGCCCGTCGAAGGGTCGAGGACGTATCGAAACCCACCCGGATGGTTGAGTAGCGAGCGCCTGCGCGAGCGTATCGAAACCTCCTGAGCTACAACCGGACTCGGCCAACCGGACACGCAACGCTCGGCTACTCGGCCAGCCACGTCGCATACGCGTCGAAGGTGTAGGGACGGCCGAGGAAGTCGGCGACGAGATCGGCGGCGTCGGCCGACCCGCCCCGGGCGAGGACGCGGTCGCGGTAGCGGCCGGCGACGGCGGGATCGAAGAGGCGATCCCGGTCGAAGGCGCTGAACATGTCCTTGGCGATGACCAGCGACCACATGTAGGTGTAGTAGCCGGAGCTGTAGCCGTCGAGGTGCCCGAACGAGCACTGGAAGTGCGTGCCGTCGATGTAGGGAAACATCGAATACCGCTGCTGCAGCGTGCGGACCGTCTCGGTCAGGTCGTCCGGCACCTGCACGTGGAGGGCGTGCGACAGCGCCGCGTAGAACATCTGGGTGCGGGCGGCGAAGCCCTTGCCGAAGTCGTCCGCCTTGCGCATGCGGTCGACCAGTTCGGCCGGGATCGTCTCCCCCGCCGCATCGGTGGCGAAGGTGGCGAGCACCTCCGGATCCCAGGCCCACTCCTC
>CAZMLG010000156.1:0-7453 GCA_964566985.1 uncultured Intrasporangiaceae bacterium | reverse complement strand
AGGACCTGCTGATCAGCACCCCGACCGCGGTGATCCCCACCTGGGGTGCGATCGGCGTGGCGCTGCTGGTCGGTGTCGCCGTCTACCGCCTGCGCTGGCCGCTCGTCCCGGTGACGATCGTGGGCGTCGTGGTGCTCTACGCCCTGATCGTGCTGGGCAGCCAGGTGCCGGTGGTGCTGCCCGAGACCGTGCTGGGAATGAGCCCGGCGATGTTCTGGATCGTGGCCCTGTTCGTCTCCGGCGCGATCGCCTCCCTGCTGCCGGTGTGGGTGCTGCTGCAGCCCCGCGACTACATCAACGGGGTCCAGCTCTTCATCGGTCTGATCCTGCTGTTCGGCTCCGTGCTGGTGGCGACACTGTTCACGTCGTCGCAGCCGGCGATCGTCGCCCCGGCGATCAACACGAACACGCCCGCGGGCACGCCGAGCCTGTTCCCGCTGTTGTTCGTCACGATCGCCTGCGGTGCCATTTCCGGCTTCCACGGGATGGTCGGATCGGGCACCAGTTCCAAGCAGCTCGACAAGGAGACCGACTCCCGTTTCGTCGGCTACTTCGGTGCCATCGGTGAAGGCATGCTGTCGCTGGGCACGATCCTCGCCGTGATCGGAGGCTTCAAGACGGCCGCGGATTGGCACGAGGTCTACAGTTCCTTCGGCGACGGCGGTGTCGACGCCTTCGTCCAGGGCGGCGGCCAACTCATGCACGCCGGCCTGGGCCTGCCGACCTCGCTGAGCGCGACGGTCCTCGCCGTGATCGCCGTCCTCTTCGCCGCGACGACGATGGACTCCGGGATGCGCCTGATGCGCTTCGTGGTCCAAGAGATCGGGATCGCGATGAACGTGCGCATCACCCGGGTGCCGGCGACGGTGCTCGTGGCGGTCGTCGGACTCGGCCTGACCTTCTCCCAGGGGCTGAGTGGTGAGGGCGGACTGCGCATCTGGCCGCTGTTCGGCACGACCAACCAGCTCATGGCCTCGCTGTCGCTGTCGATCATCGCCGTCATCCTGATCCGCAAGCGGCGCAACCCGTTGCCGGCGCTGATCCCGCTGACGATCGTCTTCGTCATGTCGTTCTGGGCCGCGATCGACCAGCTGCGCAGCTTCATGACGGCGGGTCAACAGGACTGGCTGTTGTTCGCGATCGACGTGGTCATCATCGTGGCCAGCATCTGGGTCGCCTTCGAGGCGGTCTCGTCGATGCGGCGGGCGCGGCGCGAGCCTCCGGAGCCGGACGACGCGGACGAGCAGATGCCGGCCGTGCGTGAATACGTCTGATCCTGTGGTCGACGTCGACATGTCCGAGAAGGGTGCGCGGATCACGCGCCGGTGGAGAGCATTCCGTGCCGGGTTGCTCGAGTTCTACGTCGGCCCCTACCGCCAGACGCTGCAGCGCAGCCGGCGGGACGAGGACGACTTCTTCTCGGTGATCGTGCTCGGGGAGGCACTCGGCATCCCCGACCCGGCGGCGTTCTACACGGCCGAACTGATGCCGGCGCTGTGGGACGACTTCCACGCATGGCATCGACGCATGGGTATGCCGCGTTCGCCGCTGGATCACATCGCATGCTGTTAGAGCTGGCGCGGGATCGCACGACCCTCTTCGTCGGGGGCAAGGGCGGCACCGGCAAGACTTCCGTCGCCTCGGCCCTTGCGCTCGCCACGGCACGCACCGGCCGCCGCGTCCTGCTCGTCTCGACCGACCCTGCGCACAGCCTGGCCGATCTCTGGCAGCAGCGTCTCGGTGACGACCCCACTCGCGTCCACTCCGAAGGCGGTGGACACGTCGACGCCGTGGAGATCGACCCGCGGCGCACGCTCGACGCGCACTTCGCGACCGTCGAGGCCACGATGCGGCGGATGCTGCCCGAAGAACAGCACGGCGCCGTGCGGCGTCACCTCGCCGTCGCCAGGACGGCGCCGGGCAGCGTGGAGTCCGCCGTGCTGGAGCGGATGGCCACTCTGGTCGAGCGGGCCGGGGACCACGACCTGCTGGTCTTCGACACGGCGCCGACGGGCCACACGGTGCACCTGCTGGCGCTTCCCGAGCGGCTGACCGGCTGGGCGGAGTCGCTCCTGGAGAATCGGGACCGCTCCGAGAGGTTCGCCGCGGCCGCCCGCTCCCTGGCCAGTCCGCGGGATCAGACCCCGGGTCCCGACGCGCAGCTCCGCCGCACGCTGGTGGCGCGGCGCGACCGATTCGCCCTGCTGCGTCGGACCATCGCCGACCGCCGGGCGACCGGATTCGTCGTCGTCACCGTCGCCGAGCGGCTGCCGGTCGCGGAATCGATCGGCTTGGTCGCCGAGCTGGAACGGTTGGACATCGACCCGGCGGCCCTCGTGGTCAACCGGCGGGCCCCGCGTGATCAGGGTCGCTTCCTGGCGGACAAGCACGAGAGCGAACGGGCGCAACTCGCACAGTTGCAGGCGGCGATTCCTCGGGTGCCGATCGCTCAGGTCCCCTTGATGACGGGCGATCTCGTCGGTGGCGATGCGCTCGCGCGGCTCGCCGACGCGCTGGTGGGATGACGTCCCACGCACGGGCGCTCCCCGATCGTGGGCTCGCTCAGGCGGGCTCGATGACGAACACCGGGATCTGCCGGTCGGTCTTCGTCTGGTAGTCCGCGTAGGGCGGGTAGGCCGCGACCGCGCGATCCCACCACTGCTGCCGCTCCGAACCCTCGACCTCACGTGCTACCGCGTCGACATGCTGCGAGCCATCCTGAACCTCGACGTGAGGGTTGGCCTTGACGTTGTGGTACCACGCGGGGTGCTTGGGCGCGCCGCCCTTCGAGGCGACCGCCGCATACACCCCGTCGTGCTAGACCCGCATGAGCGGGACCCGCCGCAACAGGCCGGACCTCGCGCCGCGGATCGTGTAGACGACGACCGACATCCCGTGGATGTCCACCGACTCGGTGGTGCCGGTCTCGTCGATCTTGTCCAACTGGGACTTCACCCAGCCGGTCTTTTCCTCTGCATACTCACCGTCCAATGGCATACCCCCATCGTGCCACCGGACCGGGGGCACGTGGGCACCCGTCTCGGCGGGGGAGGCGCACGGTCGTGACCTAGGATCGGTTGCCATGGGAGAACAGACCGAGGCCGAGGAGGACTTCGCGCGGGTACCGGACGGCTTCCAGCGGTTGTGGACGCCGCACCGGATGGTCTACATCCAGGGAGACAAGCCCGAGCACGACGACAACGGCGCCTGCCCGTTCTGCCGTGCACCAGGGGTCGCCGACGAGGACGGCCTCGTCGTCCACCGCGGTCGGACCTGCTTCGTGGTGATGAACCTGTTCCCCTACAACCCCGGACACCTGCTGGTGTGCCCTTACCGGCACGTCCCGGCCTACCTGGACCTGACGGACGAGGAGACTCTCGAATTCACCACGCTGACCAAGCAGGCCCTGCGGACGCTCACCGAGGTCTCGGGGCCGGCCGGCTTCAACCTCGGGATGAATCAGGGAGAGGTGGCCGGTGCCGGCGTGGCCGCGCACCTGCACCAGCACATCGTGCCGCGATGGACCGGTGACGCGAACTTCCTGCCGGTCGTCGCCCAGACCAAGGCGCTGCCGGAACTGCTCGAAGACGCCAGGTCGCGGCTCGCCGATGCATGGCCGGCCGATACGGGCCAGTAGTCTGTCGCCACCATGCTCAACCGATTCGCGCGTGCCCTTTTCACGAAGATCTTCACCCCGGTGGCGAGGATCCTCCTCCGGATGGGCATCAGCCCCGACATCGTCACCATCGTCGGCACCCTCGGGGTGTGCGCCGGTGCGCTGATCTTCTATCCCCGTGGGCACTTCCTGGTCGGCACCATCGTCATCACCTGCTTCGTGTTCTCCGACACGATCGACGGCATCATGGCGCGGATGTCGGGCCGCTCCAGCACCTGGGGGGCTTACCTGGACTCGACCCTCGACCGCATCGGCGACGGCGCGGTCTTCGCCGGGCTGGTGATGTATTACGCGGGCTGGGGCGACGACAACCTCATGGCCGCCCTCGCACTGGCGTGCCTGGTGCTCGGCAGCGTGGTGTCCTACTCGAAGGCCCGTGCCGAGGGCCTGGGGATGACCGCGAACGTCGGCATCGCCGAGCGCGCCGATCGGCTGGTCGCCACACTGGTCATCACCGGGTTCGTCGGCCTGGGGCTGCCCGACGTCGTGCTCGGTGTCGAGCTCGGCCTGCTCGCGGTCTTCAGCCTCATCACCGTCGCGCAGCGGATGCTCACGGTGCGCAAGCAGGCGCTCGCCGCCGCGGCGGAGTGACGCCGCGGATGAACGTCGCCGAACGGCTCACGGTCGCGGGCTACCGCGCCGGCTGGTCGATGATCGCCCGGATGCCCGAGCGCACGGCCTACGCCCTGTTCGATCGCGCCGCCGACGTCATGGCGCGTCGCGGGGGGCCCTCGGTCGAGCGGATGCGGGCCAACTACGCCCTCGTGCGCCCTGAGCTGTCGCCGGGCGAACTCGACGACCTGGTCCGTGCCGGAGTGCGGTCCTACCTGCGCTACTTCTGCGATGCGTTCCGCCTGCCGTCCATCGGCCCCGACGAGCTCGACGCGCGGATCCGCCTGGTCGGCGACGACCTGCCCCGCCGGTTGGCCGCCGAGCAGGCGCCCATCGTGCTGTTCCTGGGGCACATGGGCAACTGGGACCTGTGCGGCGCCTGGTCGGCCCAGCATTTCGCGAAGGTGACCACCGTCGCCGAACGGCTGCGCCCCGAGGAGCTCTTCACCAGGTTCGTGGCCTATCGGGAATCGCTCGGCATGCGGATCCTGCCGTTGACCGGCGGCGGGAGCCCCTACCCGGAGTTGGTGCGTGCGCTCGAGGCCGGAGGCGGATTCGTGCCCCTGCTGTCGGACCGGGACCTGACCCGGCGCGGCATCGCGGTGCGCCTGTGCGGCCACGAGGCCCGCGTCGCCACCGGCCCGGCGCAGCTGGCCCTGCAGACCGGGGCACACCTCTTCCCGCTCACCGTGCACTATGAGCCGGTCCAGGGGCACCCGTGGCAGCGCGTCGTCGCGACGTTCGGGCCGCGCGTCGAGGTGCCCGCCGGCGGCACCGACCGCGAGCGGGTGCACGCCATGACCCAGCAGTGCGTCGACGTCCTCGGGGACGCGATCACCGCGCACACCGAGGACTGGCACATGATGCAGAAGGTGTTCTCGCGGTCCTTGAGCGCAGACCGGCGAGGGGCCGGCGCCGCGTGAGGATCGGCCTGGTCAGCCCCTACTCCTTCGACGTGCCCGGGGGAGTGCAACTGCACGTGCGCGACCTCGCCGAATACCTGCTCGGCCAAGGGCATCACGTCAGTGTGCTCGCACCGGCCGACGACGACACCCCCTTGCCGGCGTATGTCGTGGGCGCGGGCAAGGCGGTCCCGGTGCGCTACAACGGGTCCGTCGCCCGGCTGCTGTTCGGCCCGGTCACGGCCGCCCGCGTGGGTCGGTGGGTCGAGCACGGCCGCTTCGACGTCGTGCACGTCCACGAGCCGATCAGCCCCAGCCTGTCGATGCTCGCGATGTGGGCCTGCGAAGGACCCTTGGTCGCGACCTTCCACACCTCCAACGTGCGCTCCCGGGTGCTGCACGCCGCCCGGCCGTTGTTGCAGGCCGGCCTGGAGAAGATCTCCGGACGGATCGCGGTCTCGCCGGAGGCCCGAGCGACGGTGCGACGACATCTGGGCAAGGACGCGGTCGTGATCCCCAACGGGGTGTATGTGGACCGGTTCGCCCAGGCGGCCCCCGATCCCCGGTGGCAGGGCACGGCCGAGCGCCCGACCCTCGCCTTCCTCGGGAGGATCGAGGAGCCGCGCAAGGGTCTTCCCGTGCTCTTGGAGGCGACCTCGCGGATCCTGCGGCGCCATCCGGGCCTGCGTATCCTGGTCGCCGGCCCCGGGGACCGGCGCAACGCCCTCGAGGGCGTGCCGACGCGGGTCGCCGACGCGTGCGAGATGCTCGGGGCGATCAGCGACGACGAGAAGGCGCGCCTGCTCGCGTCCGCCGACGCCTATGTCGCGCCGAACACCGGGGGAGAGAGCTTCGGGATCATCCTCATCGAGGCGATGAGCGCCGGCGCGCCGGTGATCGCCAGCGACATCGAGGCGTTCCGTGCGGTGCTCGACGGGGGTCGCACCGGAGTGCTGTTCGACAACGCAGACGGTGCCGCTCTGGCGGCGCAGACGATCGCACTGCTCGGCGACCCGGCCCGCCGTCGGCGGCTTCGTGCCGCGGGCCTGCAGCGGGCTCGTGAGTTCGACTGGTCGCGCGTGGCCGACAGCATCGAGGATGTCTACGAGACGGTCATCGCGGCGCAACTGCCGGCCTACGCGTCCGCGACGGAGTCGCGCCGACCGCGCCGACGGAGAGGTGGACACTGATGCACATCTGGGGATGGGTCGCGGTCGTGGTGGCCGTCGTCGCGCTGATCGCCTGGTATCTGTCCTACACGGCGGCCCGGCTGGACCGGTTGCACGCGCGCGTCGAAGGCAGCCTGTCGTCGCTGGACGCCCAACTCGTGCGCCGCGCCGAGATGAGCCTCGAACTGGCGAACTCCGCGCTGCTGGACCCCGCCAGTTCGCTGCTGCTCGCCGAGGCGGCCACGGCGTCGCTGGAGGCCTCGGAGTCCGCGGCGGTCCACGCAGAGGTCCAGGAGCACGGCGTCGCGCACCCGCGGGCGAGCGTCGAGACCGAACTGACCCACGCGCTGCGCGCCACCTTGACCGGGGAGGTGGTCGGCACGATCACCGCGGAGCGCGCGGAGGCCCGCGACGATCTCGAGCGCGTCCGGGAAGCGGGCCGGCGGGTCCAACTCGCCCGGCGGTTCCACAACGACGCCGTGCACGACGTGCGCCGGGTGCGGTCCCAGCCGATGGTGCGGTTGTTCCGGCTGGCCGGGCGCACCTCGCTACCGACCCTCGTGGAGTTCGACGACGGCATACCGGACGGTCTCTGACCCGACCCGACCGTGTCTGCAATGTGTCGTGACCGCTTCCTGACACAGGCCCACGGATGGCACCTTCATGTCTTTCGGGTGCCGTAGTCTGAGACCGGACCCCGAGCACCGTGATCGAAGGAGCACCCGTATGACCGAAGCAGCTCAGGAAGTCGGCACCGCCCGCGTCAAGCGCGGCATGGCCGAGATGCTCAAGGGCGGCGTCATCATGGACGTCGTCACTCCCGAGCAGGCGAAGATCGCCGAGGACGCCGGCGCCGTGGCCGTGATGGCCCTCGAGCGGGTCCCTGCCGACATCCGCGCCCAGGGCGGCGTGTCCCGGGCCAGCGACCCCGACATGATCGACGGCATCATCGAGACCGTCTCGATCCCGGTGATGGCCAAGGCCCGCATCGGCCATTTCGTCGAGGCGCAGGTGCTCGAGGCGCTCGAGGTCGACTACATCGACGAGTCCGAGGTGCTGACGCCCGCCGACGAGGCCAACCACATCGACAAGTG
>CAZMLG010000155.1:0-7453 GCA_964566985.1 uncultured Intrasporangiaceae bacterium | reverse complement strand
TGCTCGACCAGAACGAGCGGGCCAAGCTCGCGGCCCGCGCCCGACGCTGAGAGGGAGGAGCGGCCCGCCGCGGCCGCGCGGAACATGACGCGGATGCTGTTCGTCCACGCCCATCCGGACGACGAGTCGCTCTGGACAGGCATCGCGATCGCGCACCACGTGCGCGCCGGAGATCAGGTGCACGTCCTCACCTGCACGCTGGGCGAGGAAGGGGAGGTCATCCCCGCGGACCTGCGCCACCTGGAGCTGCCTGCGGGCGAGGCACGCCCGTTCGACGGCGCCGATGCGCTCGCCCAGGTGCGCCGCTCCGAGCTCGCCGGCGCCACCGCACGCCTCGGCGTCGAGTCCTCCGTCGTGCTGGGGGAGCTGGAAGGGCGCGAACGGCTCGTGCGCGACTCCGGCATGGCCGGTATGCCGTCCGCCTCGCACCCGCGCGCGTTCGCCGCGGCATCCGTGGAGTTGTGTGCCTCGCTGGTGAGTGCGCACATCGAGCGGGTGCGGGCCGACGTCGTCGTCACTTACGACCACCGGGGCGGATATGGCCACCCCGACCACGTCCAGGCCCATCGGGTGACCCGGGAGGCCGTGTGCCTCTCTCACCGCCGGCCGGATCTGTTCGTCGCGGTCACCCCGCAGGCATGGGCCCGCGAGGACCGGCTCTGGCTCGCGGAGCACGTCTCGACCCCCGATGCGCGCGTGCCCTCGATGGAGGAGCCGTTCCCGCCGTCCGTCGTCGAGGACGGCCTGGTGACGGTGACCGTCGACGACCCGTCCGTGCGTGAGGTGCAGGCGGAGGCGCTGCGTTGCCACCGCACGCAGGTGAGCGTGCACGAGGGGTACTTCGCGCTGTCGAACCAGGTGGCGTCCCGGCTGGCCGGCCGGGAGGGATACGCGAGGATCGACCCGGCGACCGGGCGATATCTTCCGGCCGGCCGGAGCGGCCTGGCCGGTCGCGGAGGTGGAAGGGATGAGTGACACGGTGCAGGTGTCGGACGTCGACCCGGACGAGTACCGGCAGGTCATCAGCCGGTTCGCCAGCGGAGTGACCGTCGTGACGACCAAGGACGCACGGCTGGACTATGCGATGACCGCCAACGCGATCATGTCGGTCTCGCTGGAGCCGGTCTTGATGTGTGTGAGCGTCGAGCGGGAGGCGCGCTTCCACGACGCGGTCATGGACAGCGGCGTCTGGGGAGTGAGCATTCTGCCGGCGAGCGCTCGAGCCACCGCCGTGTGGCTCGCCACCCGAGGCCGGCCGCTGCACGGGCAGCTCGACCGCATACCGCACACACGCGGTCCGGAGACGGGTGTCGCGCTGCTCGACAACTCCCTGGCACACCTGGAATGCCGCACCGTCGACACGCATCCGGCCGGTGACCACACGCTGGTCGTCGGCAACGTAGTCTGGATGGCGACCACACAACAGCCGGGGGACGCGCTCGTGTACTACCGCGGACAATTTGGAGCACTACCGTGACGACTCACGAGTCGGATGACGACGGGACGACGCAGGAGTCGTCGGGGGGCCGCAAGGGGCGCACGATCGCGCTCTGGTCGGTGGCGGGCGTAGCCGTGCTCGCGGCGGCCTACGTCGGCCTGGCGGCCTGGAAGACCGGCACGATCCCGGAGGGGACGACCGTGGCCGGGGTGAAGGTCGGCGGCCTGACCCAGGACGAGGCTCAGGCGAAGCTCGACACGGCGCTCGACGCCCGGCGCGCCAAGCCGATCGTCCTCGACGCCGAGGGCAAGAAGCTCACCCTTCACCCCGCGAAGGCCGGACTGAGCTTCGACTCCGACGGGGCGCTCGACGGGCTCGCCGGATTCAGCCTGAACCCGGCGACGGTCCTCGACCATCTGACCAGTGGCCCCGACCGCCGCGTCGACACGAACGTCGACGAGGACGCTCTCACCTCCGCCGTCCACGACGCGGGCCAGGTCATCAAAGGAGCCCCGGTCAACGGGTCGGTGACGTTCGACCACGGCACGGTGAAGGTGAAGCACTCGCAGCCCGGCACCGGTTTGAACACCTCGAAGGTGGTCTCGAAGGTCGCCGGGAAGTGGCCGGGCACGCGCCGCTTCAGCGTCACCGTCTCCACACAGCCGGCTCCGCTCACCAACGCCACGATCAACGCATTCGCCCGCGGCTTCGCGAAGAAGGCAATGTCCGATCCGGTCACGGTCAAGGCCGGTGAGCGGTCCACCGAGCTGACCCCGACGATGATCTCCGGCGTGCTGAGCACGAAGGTCAAGGGCGGCAAGATCACCCCGGTCGTCGACCAGAAGAAGCTGGACGCACTGCTGGACAAGATGAGCACCGATCTGGTGACTGCCCCGGTCAACGCGAAGGTGTCCTATGCGGGTGGCGAGGCGACCGTGACGCCGGCGAAGAAGGGCACCACCCTCAAGACGGACGGCGCCGACACGGCGCTGTTGAAGGCGCTGAAATCGTCGGACCGCACCATGACTCTGAAGACCGCGCCGGTGGCGCCGGAGGTGACGACCAAGGAGGTCAAGGCGCAGGTCAAGCAGGAGGAGAAGGACAAGAAGAACCGCGAGCTCGTCTCGAAGTTCGTCTCGCCCTACCCGACCGGGCCGCAAAACGACGCTCGCACGCACAACATCAAGGTCGCCCTGAAGCAGATCGACGGCACCTATGTCGCGCCGGGCGAGCAGTTCAGCCTGCTGAAGGCCCTGACCCCGATCACCGCGGCCAACGGGTATGTCGACGCGCCGGTGCTGGTCGGTGGCGTCGACGTGCCGGGGATGGGTGGCGGCATCTCGCAGGTGTCGACGACCCTCTACAACGCGACGTTCTTCGCCGGACTGCAACTCGACGAGCACACCGCTCACGGCTACTGGATCTCGCGCTACCCGATGGGTCGTGAGGCGACGCTGTGGGTGCCGACGATCGACAACAAGTGGACCAACGACTCCGGCCACGGCATCACGATCAAGGCCTACACGTCCGGCAACGCGGCGGTCATCGAGCTCTACGGCAGGAAGGTCTTCACGGTCACCTCCCACACCGGCAAGCCGTTCAACATCGTCGCGCCCAAGACTCGGGTGCTGCACACCGCCAACTGCATGACCCAACCACCTGTCAACGGGTTCGACGTGACGGTCACCCGAGTCGTCAAGCGCGGCAGCAAGGTCGTCAAGAACGAGAGCCTCACGACGCACTACAACCCGGCCGATCGGGTCATCTGCAAGTAGGCCGGCGCGATCGCATTTCGAGGAGAGGGACGATCCGGTGAGGGCGACGGACGGTCACTAGGCTGGCGCCTGTGACGACCGAAGTGACCGACGCCCTCCGACGTGCCGGCGTGCGGGACGTCCTCGACGACGACCTGACGCGCGCCGCGTACTCCAGTGATGCCTCGCTCTATCGGCTGGTGCCGCAGGTCGTGGTCCGACCACACGATCGCGACGAGGTGCTCGCCACGCTGGACGTATGCCGTGCCACCGGAGCGTCCCTGGTCTCGCGGGGCGGAGGGACCTCGATCGCGGGCAACGCGATCGGGGAGGGGGTCGTGCTCGACTTCAGCCGGCACATGGGCCGGGTGCTCGAGTTGGATGCCGAGGCGGGCACGGCGGTCGTGGAGCCGGGCACGGTGCATGCGACGCTGCAGCAGCAGGCTCTGGCCCAAGGGTGGCGGTTCGGGCCGGATCCCTCGTCCCATTCGCGCTGCACGATCGGCGGGATGATCGGCAACAACGCCTGCGGGTCGCGCGCGCTCGGCTATGGCCGCACCAGTGACAACGTGCTCGCCCTGGAATCGGTGATGGCCGACGGTCGCGTGCTGCGGACCCGCCACGGCGACCCACGGGCCGACACGGTCGCCGCCACGCCTCTGTGGTCCGGCCTCGACGACATCACCACGCGACACCTGGCCGTGATCCGCACGGAGTTCGCCCGATTCGGCCGGCAGGTCTCCGGGTACGCCGCCGAACACCTGCTGCCGGAGAACGGCTTCGACGTCTCCCGATTCCTGGTCGGCAGCGAAGGGACCCTCGCGGTCGTCACCGAGGCGACCATGCAGTTGGTCAAGGAGGCGCCGCACCGCATCCTGGTGGTGCTCGGCTACCCCGACATCTACGACGCGGGAGACGCGGCACCGTCGGTGCGCGAGTTCGGGCCCGTCGCGGCCGAGGGCCTCGACAAGCGGATCGTCGACATCCTCACGGCGCGGCGGGGCCCGTCGGCGGTCCCCGACCTGCCGCGCGGGCAGGGCTGGCTCTTCGTCGAGCTGGCCGGCGAAGACCGGACCGAACTGTTGGCCCGGGCCGATCGGGTCGCGCGCGAGTGCGGGGCGATCGACAGCGCGGTCATCGACGACCCGTCGACCGCGGCCCGCCTGTGGCGAGTGCGTGAGGACGGTGCAGGGCTGTCCAGCCGCAGCGGCCGGGACCGCCCGGCCCACGCCGGCTGGGAGGACGCGGCCGTGCCCCCGGACCGGTTGGGGCCCTATCTGCGCGAATTCGACCAACTCATGACCGAGCACGACGTGACCGGGCTGCCCTACGGACACTTCGGGGACGGGTGCCTGCACATCCGCATCGACTTCCCGTTGGATGCGCCGGACGGCATACGGCGGTATGACGAGTTCATCGACGCGTCGGCCGATCTGGTCGCGAAGTACAAGGGCTCGTTCTCCGGTGAGCACGGCGACGGGCGCGCACGCAGCGGCCTGCTGCACAAGATGTACTCACCCGAGGTGATCGCCCTGTTCGGGCAGCTCAAGCGCCATTTCGACCCCAAGGGGATGCTCAACCCCGGTGTGCTCGTCGACCCGACCGCGCCGTCGGATCACCTGCGGATCCCCGCCGCCGGAAAGCTGCGCACCACACTCGCGCTGGGCTATCTGCACGACGGGGGCGACTTCTCGCAGGCCGTGCACCGGTGCACCGGCGTCGGCAAGTGCCGCGCCGACAACACGGGCACGGGTGGGGTGATGTGTCCGTCCTACGTCGCGACCGGCGAGGAGAAGGACTCCACCCGAGGGCGCGCTCGAGTGTTGCAGGAGATGGTCAACGGGTCGCTGGTGAAGGGCTGGAACGCGCCCGAGGTCCACGACGCCCTGGACCTGTGCCTGTCGTGCAAAGGATGTGCCTCGGACTGCCCGACGGGCATCGACATGGCCAGCTACAAGGCGGAGGTGCTCTACCAGACCTACCGGCACAGGCCGCGCCCGCGATCGCACTACCTGCTGGGGCAACTGCCGCGATGGGTGCGCATGGGCGCACGTATGCCGAGGCTCGCCGCAGCGATGCTCGGCATCGGGGACAAGGTCGATAAGCTCAAATCCCTTGCGGGAGTGGACCCCCGGCGGTCGCTTCCGGATCTGGCGCCGGAGACGTTCCGTGACTGGTGCGCTCGGCACGGCGTGCGCACGGTGACCGAGACCGCCGGGCAACCGGGGCGAGTGCTGCTGCTCACCGACACCTTCACGGGATACTTCTCACCGGACGTCGGGAAGGCTGCCGTCCGGGTGCTGCGCGAGGCCGGTCTGGAGCCGGTCATCACCGAACGGGACGGCTGCTGCGGCCTGACCTGGATCACCACCGGCCAGCTCGATGCCGCCAAACGGATCGTCGGAAAACTGGTCGACGATCTCTATCCGGCCGTGCGGCAAGGCATCCCGATCGTCGGCCTGGAGCCGTCGTGCACCGCGGTGCTGCGTGGCGACGCCGTCGAACTGCTCGGTCCCGACCGGGCCGGGGAGGTCGCCGGCGCGACCCGGACCCTCGCCGAGTTGCTGGACGGCCTGGAGGGTTGGACGCCGCCGGACCTGACGGGGCGGAAGGTCACTGCCCAGCCGCACTGTCACCACCACGCGATCATGGGGTGGTCGACCGATGCCGAACTGCTGCGCCGCGCAGGGGCCGAGGTGCGGCAACTCGGCGGGTGTTGTGGTCTGGCAGGAAATTTCGGTGTCGAGAAGGGTCACTACGACGTGTCGGTCAAGATCGCCGAGCACGACCTGCTGCCCGCTCTGCGGGACGAACCGGACGCGACGCTGCTCGCCGACGGATTCTCGTGCCGCACGCAGGCCGACGATCTCGCCGGCCGGGAGGGCGTGCATCTGGCGCAACTCTTCGACCCTCTGGGCCGCGAATAGTCGACCGGAGCGACCACTCGGTGGCGCTCAGTGAGTTCTCGCGTAGTAGTACTCGTGGTGGGTGTCGAATCCGACGGAGCGGTAGAGCTCGATCGCCGGCACGTTGTCCGCGGCGACCTGTAGGTAGAGCATCCCGGCGCCCAGGTCCGCAGCTTCGCGCGCCGCGGCCGCGAGCAGGGCACGGCCCAGTCCGCTGCGGCGCACGTCGGGGCGCACCTGGATCTCGAAGACGCCCGCCCACCCGGAGTCGACGGCCAGCCGAGCTGCACCGACCGGCCGGTCGGACGCCGTCGCGGTGAGATAGCGGCCGGTCTCGACGGAGTCGAAGATGCGCTCGGCGGTCGCGCGGTGGGCGAGCGCACGTTCGGCGGCACACGACCACCACGCGTCGGTCGGCCGGGACGAGATCGTGATGCGAGGCTGCGGGCCGTCCCGCCCCGCGAGTGCAGACTGACCGACCGTTGCCGCATCCGCGGTGAGGACCAGCACCCGCATGTCGCGATCGATCCGCCAGCCGCGCCGCCGCAACACCTCTCCGAGGTCCTCGTCGTCGGGATCGAAGCCGGAGGGTCCGAAGTACTGGACGAGGGCGGGCAGGTCCCGCTCGGCATACCACCGTTCGACCGAGGCGACCGCGTCCTCGAGCGGCATCCCCGGGTCACCCAGCGGCAGCATCGAATTGCCTCTGCCGGTATAGCCGTCGGCGGCCCGAAGCAGCCACCGCCCGATCCGCGCGGATGCGAGCGGAGGCATCCCGGCGACCATGAGCTGCTGCAGGTCGTCGATCCCGATCGCGCGGTGCGGCCGGCCGCGGCGGCTGGGGCGCGGTGGCACGGGCTTGGCGACGACGACCGATCTCCAGGCGATCTGCACGTCCCCGCGTTTGCGCGTGCGCACGGTGACCGAATCCTCGTCCAGCGCGATGATGTCCCCGAGGGCATCGGTCGCCTGCTCGCCGACACGATGGCGCACGACCGCCCGCATCCCGACACGGAGTCCGGGGCGGCGCGGCACCTCACTAGGATCAGGGGTCATACGGTCGGCATACTAGAGAGTGCCGGGCGGCGCCGGAGCCTCGACCCGGATGCCGCAGGTGACCGCAACCGCAGGAGGAACGCTTCACATGACCTACGTCATTGCTCAACCGTGCGTCGATCTCAAGGACAAGGCGTGCGTCGAGGAGTGTCCGGTCGACTGCATCTACGAAGGCAAGCGCACCCTCTACATCCACCCCGACGAGTGCGTCGACTGCGGCGCCTGCGAGCCGGTCTGCCCCGTCGAGGCGATCTACTACGAGGACGACACTCCCGAGGAGTGGGCCGACTACTACAAGG
>CAZMLG010000154.1:0-7489 GCA_964566985.1 uncultured Intrasporangiaceae bacterium | reverse complement strand
CCACTCGAGACGTTGGACGACCTGGAGCTGCTGCGCTCCGGCGCCAGCCGCGCCGGTGACCACCCTATCCACATCGCACCGCCGCCGGGAGCCTCGCCACGCGATCCCGTGGACGTCGTCGACCCGGAGGGGGTGCCGCTGCTACGGCTGCACGTGCCACGCGATGTCTCCGCCGACCTGAGCGTCGACGATGACCCGGACTGGCTCGGTGAACTCTCCCCCCGACCGTTCGAGCACCTCTACCTGAGCCCGCCACGGGTGCGCGCCGCCACCTCGGAGCACACGCCGCTCCTGGTCGACCGGCCCCTGACCGACGCCGACCTGAGCGCCTACACCGGTCGGCCCGTCCTGCTCCTCGTGCTCGCGGGCCCCTCCGTGGACCCGGACGCCCGCACCCTCACGGCGATCCGTTCGGCCACCGCGGTGGCCGCGACCCGTCCGGACACCCAGGTCGTGGCCGTCCCCCTGTCGGTCACCCGCGCGACCGACGACCCGACACTGCTCGACACGGTCCTGCAGGCGTATGCCGAGGCCCCGGCCGACCGCCTCCCCGCGGCCACCGACGAACCGACCCACGGGCCGGGCGGACTCGTCCTCTTCTTCACCGGCCTGTCGGGGTCGGGCAAGTCGACCGTCGCCCGCGCGGTGCGCAATGCCGTCCTGGAACGGGTGGGCCGCCCGATCACGATGCTGGACGGCGACGTCGTGCGCCGCAACCTGTCGGCGGGCCTCGGCTTCTCCCCGCAGGACCGCGAGACCACCATCCGCCGCATCGGCTGGGTGGCGGCCCAGATCGCCCACCACGGCGGGCTGGCGATCGCCAGCCCCATCGCCCCCTACGACGCGACCCGCAAGGCGGTGCGCCAGATGGTGCACGACCGCGGCGGGAGATTCCTGCTGGTGCACATCTCCACACCGGTCGAGGCCTGCGAGCGCCGCGACCGCAAGGGCCTCTACGCCAAGGCCCGTGCCGGCGAGATCGCCGACTTCACCGGCATCAGCGCACCATATGAGGCCCCCGACGACGCCGACCTGGCGCTCGACACCTCCACGATGAGCGTCGAGGACGCCCGCGACCGCGTCCTGTCCCTGCTCGACTCGGCCGACCTGCTGCCCGCTCGTGCATGACCTCATCGCCGGCGGCGCCCTGCAGGTGCTCGTCGTCGCGTTCGGCGTCGGGATCGTCGTCGGCCTGACCGGCATGGGCGGTGGCGCACTGATGACCCCCGCACTCATCTTCCTCGGTGTGCCGCCGACCTCTGCCGTCGCCAACGACCTCGTGTCGGCCGCACTGAGCAAATCCGCCGGGGCCGCCGTCCACCTCAAGCACGGCTCGCCCAACCTGCGGCTGGTCAAGTGGCTGATCACGGGCTCGGTGCCGATGGCCTTCCTCGGCTCGTGGCTGATCAAGCTCATCGGCAGCTCCGACAGCGAGGAGCACGTCCTCAAGCTCGCGATCGGCGCCACGCTGTTGTTCACCGCCGCGACGTATGCCGTGCGGATGTACATCGAACTGGTGCGGGCCGTGCGCCGCCGGCAGCACAAGAAGGAGCCGGTGATCCGGCCGGTCCCCACGGTCCTCATCGGCGCGGTCGGTGGGCTGCTGGTCGGGGTGACCAGCGTCGGGTCGGGATCGCTGATCATGGTCTCACTGCTGCTGCTCTATCCCGCCCTGTCGGCCGTGAAGCTGGTCGGCACCGACCTGCTGCAGGCCGTCCCGCTCGTGGTCGCCGCCGCGATCGGGCACGTGATCGTCTCCGGCGTGGACTGGTCCGTGCTCATCCCCCTGGTCATCGGCGCCACTCCGGGCACCATGCTGGGCGCCAAGATCGCCTCGGTGATCTCCCAGTCCGTCGTCAAGCGGGGCATCGTGATGGTGCTCAGCCTGACCGGAATCACCATGCTCGGGGTGCCCCCGACCGGGGTGGGCATCATCGGTGCCGCCATGGTGATCCTGGGCCCGGTCGTGTGGGGCCTGCTGCGACAGATGCACGGCATACCGGCCTTCGACCACTTCGAGGTGCCCCACCGCGGACCCGGCAACGGGTCGTCCCGCGAATGACCGCCCGCCCGACGTAGCATGACGGGTCAGGCCCGCCGTCCACCCGCGCAAGGAGTCCCATGAGCACCCCACACAGTCCTCGTTCCTCCGTCACTCGGGACCCCGCAGTGAACACCCCCGATCCCGACGTCACCGACGCCGCCCTCGCCTCCCGGCTCGCAGCGGATGCCGGTGACGTCCTGCTGCGACTGCGCGGAGAGGGGCTGGAGGGCAAGGCCCTCAAGGACGCCGGTGACCGCACCTCCCACGAATTCCTGATGAAGGCGCTCGCGCAGGCCCGCCCGGACGACGCAGTGCTCAGCGAGGAGGGCGCCGACGACGCGGCACGGCTGTCGGCGCAGCGGGTGTGGATCGTCGACCCGCTGGACGGCACACGCGAGTATTCCGAACCCCCACGTGTCGACTGGGCCGTGCACGTCGCGCTGTGGGAAGCCGGCGAGCTCGTGGCCGGAGCGGTCGCGCGCCCTGCCGCCGGCGTAGTCCACTCGACCGACGACCCGAAGGTCGAGGCGGGCGCGGCGAGCGACCGCATACGACTGGCGGTGTCACGCTCTCGGCCGCCGGAGTTCGTGACCAAGCTGGCCGAGGTCCTGGACGCCGAACTCGTCCCCATGGGGTCGGCCGGAGTCAAGGCGATGTCGGTCGTCGCCGGCGAGAGCGACGCCTACGTGCACGCCGGGGGGCAGTACGAATGGGATTCCGCGGCCCCGGTCGCCGTCGCCCGCGCCGCCGGACTGCACACCAGCCGACTGGACGGGTCGCCCCTGGTCTACAACCAGGAGGGCCCGTGGCTGCCCGACCTGATCATCTGCCGGCCCGAGGTGCTGGGTCGGTTGCGTGAGGGGCTGGACCGGGTCGCTGCCGAGTAGGCCGCGGCCTCAGTTGAACAGGTCGCCCATGCGCTGGGCGCGGCGGACGACCATCATCCGCGCCTGGCGCGGGCTGGTCAGCGCCGCCTGAGCCGCCGCGTGATAGGCGCGCGCCGGCAGTGGCCGGTCCGGTCCACGGCGCGCCGAGTGGATCAGCCGGCGCATGACACGCCGTTGGCCGCGCGACATCCGGCTCCGGTACCGGTCGTAGTAGCGCTCGATCCCGCGGGCACGCCGCTCGCTCTTGGTCGTCAGGTGCCCCTGGTCGTGCGAGTGCCGCACGACCAGGTCCTGCGGCACGACCGCGTATCGAGCGCCCGCGTCGAGCAGCCGCACCATCAGGTCGTTGTCGTTGGAGACCACGAGCGTGGGGTCGAACCCGCCGACACGATCGAACGCCACCCGGTGGATCACGACGTTCGACCCGGTCAGGCCGGCCCCGCACAGGCACTGCCCCGCCCGCAGGCCCTCCGTGATCCGTAGCCCCGGCACAGTGCGGTCGGACTTGCGATAGCCCACCCAACTGACGGCGAAGTCTGCACCCGCTCGCGTGAGGGTGTCGACCAGGTGCTGCAGGAACTCCGGTTGCCAGGTGTCGTCGTCGTCCAGGAACGCGAGCAGGTCGCCGACCGCGTGTGCAGCACCGATGTTGCGCGACGACCCCGCGGTGCCGAGCGCCTGCCCCTTGGCCGCGACATAGCGGACGGGCGGGCCGGCCTCGTCCTGCAACGCCGCCACGGTGTCACGGACCCGCTGCTGCGACAGGTCGTCGACCACGATCACCTCGAGCGGGCGCCGGCTCTGCGCCAGGATCGACCGCACGGCGCGAGTGAGCATCTCCGGTCGATCGTGCGTCGGCACGACACAACTGACCGTCGCCGGATGCGCCACTGCCCCACCTGCCTCGAGTTCGCCGAATCGCGCCGTCACTCTATCGATCTGGGCACCCCGGCGTGGGCCGGGCCCGCGGATCAGGCCAGGTGTGTCGCCGGAGCCCCGACGACGCGGACCAGCACGTCGAGCACCTCCGGGTCGTATTCGTAGCCCATCCCCAGGTAGAGCCGTTCGACGGCGGCGTCCCGCCGGGAGACGATGCCGCGCGTCAGGTCGTCGTAGGCGTTGCACACCTTGATGATGCGGCCGGCCAGCGGCACGGCCTCCCCCATCTCGCGCACCTGCCGGTATTGCGTCGACTGCGCCTCGATGATGCGTGCCACGTCGTCCAGTGCCTCGGATCGGCGCACGATCTCGGCGCCCTCGTGGGCGATGTGCTGTTGATCCATCGGTGCGGCCTCGACGGTCGCACCGCCGGGGATCGGCTCGGCCAGGTAGACCTGCCCGATGTCGTGCAGCAGGGCGGCGTCCTCGAGCAGGACCAGGTCACGGTCGGCCAGCTGCAACTCCGTCCCGATCCGCACGCTCAGGTGCGCCACCCGCCGCGCGTGTCCGGTCGGGGTGTAGCCGGCCACCTCGGTCAGCCGGGACAGGGCCGCGATGGTCTGTCGGCGGGTGTTGCGCACGTTGACCCGCTGGCGGATCGTGTAGTGCAACAGCACCAACGGGAAGACCATCAGCACGATCGACAGCGAGCCGAGGGCCGCGAGCCCGAGGGCGATCGCGATGCCGGTCGACACCGCTGCCAGAGAGACGAGCCCGATGGCCTTGACGTTGTCCACCAGGGTCGCCGCCAGAGGGCGCGATCCCTTGGCGAGCAGGGTGACCAGCACGATCTCGATGCCCGCAGCGATCATGCCGATGACGAACATGACCAGTGTCATCCGCCATCGGCTGGCCGACCAGTCGGGATATCGCTCCAGGGCCGTCCGTCCGTCGAAGACGGGCAGTGTCCGGAACATCACCGCCGCCGCGGCGATCGCGATCTGCCGGGCCGCCAGATGTCCCCAGTGCAGGTGTCGGTGGCTGAGCATCCAACGACCACCGGCTCCGACGACCAACCCCAGTGCCGAGACGATGACCACGCCCCGCGCCGTGTAGGTCAGATGCCCGACGCCGGACATCTCCGACGCGAAGACCAGCCCGAGCGCCACCGCTTGGGGCACGGGCGCCATGAGCGCCCCGGACGGCCCGCGCACCACGAGCAGCACACTCACGGCGATCGCGGCCAGGAACACCGCCATCGCCCAGCCGGTGTGGCCGACGGCGGGCGCGCCCTCGGACCAGGCGAGGACGAGGGCCACGATCACCGTCGCGGCCGCGCCCGCGATCAGCACGGGCCGGGCCGCTCGAAGCTCGGCGGGCGTCATGCCTGCACCGGCCGGCCGGTGATCATCGCGTCGGACACCGAGGGCAGGTCGTGGTCCAGTCCCGACGCGGTCGGCGCCGACGCGTCGCTCAGGGCCTGCTCGGTCAGCCGCTGCAGCCGGGGGGCCAGGCGCACCATCGCCTCGACACAGGCAGGGTCGAACTGGCTGCCGGCACGCTGCCGCAGGACCGACAGGGCCTCCTGGGTCGAGTGCGCCTCGTGATCGGCGCGTGGGGTCGTGAGGGCACAGTAGGCATCGGCGACGGCGATGATGCGCGACAGGCGCGGGATGTCTCCTCGGGCCAGCCCCTGCGGGAAACCCTGCCCGTCCCAGCGTTCGTGGTGGTGCCGGATCGCGACGACCGCATCGGAGAGGAAGTCGATCTCGCGGAGCATCTCGACACCGCGCGTCGGGTGCTGCCGGATGCGTTCACGCTCGGCGACCGTGAACTCCGTGTGACGCTCGGCGTCCCGCGACCGCGGACCGACCAGGCCGATGTCGTGCAGCAGCGCCGCGAACTGCAACGCCTCGGTATGCCGTGGCGCCAGCCGCAACACGTCGCCGACCAGTGCGGCGACGGCCGCGACCCGCGCGCTGTGCCCCCGCATGATCGGGTCGCGCGCCTCGACCGCCGCGACGAGGGCCTCGATCGTGCGCCGGTGCGCCTCACGCTCGGCATGTCGCTGGCTGAGCGACCACTGCGCGAGCAGCAGGGGCGCGATCATGATCAGCACGCTGACCAACTCGAGGCCGCTCGGACCCCAGAGCACGGCGAACAGGAAGCCGATGATCGCCGACCCCAGATAGGACAGCCACGAGGAGGAGATCGTCCGACTGAGCGCCTGCCACATGGACGCACCGCTGGTCAGCGAGATCATGCCGCCGACGATGAGCATGTTGAGGACGAAGACCCCCACCATGGCCGCGAGCAGCGGGAGCAGGCTGTGCAGGATCAGCTCGGCGACCGTCATCGGGTGCACGACCAGGATGCGCCCGCCGACTCCCAGATAGATCAGCCCGCCGAGGCCGCCGAGCAGACCGGTCATGACGCTGTTGAAGGCCCGGACGACCAGCGGGCGTGACACCGGCACCAGTAGATATGCCGCGACCCCGACGACCGCAGCACCGACCGGGCCGGTGAGCGCACAGCTAGCAGCGAGCATGCTGGCGGTCAGCGAGATGGAGGTCCCGCCACTGCCGGCGAGATTGTTCCACTCCCCCAGCACGGCGAGCATCGCCAACAGAGCAACGATGCGCCAGTCGGGCAGGTCCACCCGCTGCAGCAGCAACGCCGCGACCAGGGCGATCAGGACGAGCGCCAGGGAGGCGACATACGTCCAGGCAGCATGGAAAAACCTCGTGGAGCGCTCTTTCAGCCCGCTCCACGAGGTCTTCCGACGATAATGCTCGTCAGGCAATCGGTCAGCCCGGGTTGCTGGGATCCCAGGTCACGACATCCGGGCTCATCATGCCCGAGCTACCGGAGAACAACAATGCAAATAGAGCAGCCACGACGACGTCCTCTCACGGAAAATAACCTCCCACAGCCGCGGGAATCCGCGACTGCAACGCCTACAGTGTGCCACGAACGACGGCACTCGTGCCAGGGAAGCCGCGCAACAGACGTCAGATAATGATGAAAGATTTACACTGAATGGCGATTCAGTGACGAGTGGTTTTCAATGTCCGGCGATGTGAAATACTGGTCAGGTTCCCCTCACCGAGGACCTAGGAGAAGTGATGAGCAAGCGCGCCCGCAAGCGTCGCTCGCGCAAGGGCAAGGCCGCCAACCACGGCAAGAAGCCCAACGCCTGAGCACACATCGACGCCCCTGACCCGACGGGTCAGGGGCGTGTTGTCTGCCGGGGCGGCCGATCACTCAGCCGAGCGGGCCGCCCTCGCCGTATTGGACCCGCGTGACCTGCACGGTCGTGATCTGCGTCATGATCTGGGTGCGCAGCGTCGCGGGTGCCTGCTCGCACCGGCAGGACCGGCGGATCAACGACTTGAGCAGCAGGTCTCGCTCGTATTCGTCGAGGCAGGGCGGGCACCCCTCCAGGTGCGCCTTGAGGGCATCACACTCCTGCGGGCTCAACTCACCGTCGAGGTATTCGTACAGGTGCGCGACGTAGCCGTCGCACCCCGTGCCTTCGGCGTCGTTCACGACCTCGCCTCCTCACGAATGAATCCGCGCTCCAGGGCGTAGTCGGTCAGCAGGTCACGCAACTGCCGCCGTCCCCGGTGCAGCCGCGACATCACGGTGCCGATCGGGGTGTCCATGATCTCGGCGATCT
>CAZMLG010000153.1:0-7622 GCA_964566985.1 uncultured Intrasporangiaceae bacterium | reverse complement strand
CATCATCCCCTCGTTCGGCGAGGAGATCGGCCTGGTCGGACTCACCGCGATGATCCTGCTCTACGTCCTGCTCGTCGAGCGCGGACTGCGCGCCGGAATCGCCGCGCGCGACGGCTTCGGCAAGCTGCTGGCCACCGGACTCGGCTTCTCGATCGCCCTGCAGTGCTTCGTGGTCATCGGCGGCGTCACCCGCGTCATCCCGCTCACCGGACTGACCACCCCGTTCCTGTCCGCCGGAGGGTCGTCCCTGCTGGCCAACTGGGTCATCGTGGCGCTGCTGCTGCGCATCAGCGACCAGGCTCGCCAACCCGCCCTCGAACGCGGCCCGACCCCCCTCGGCACCGACGACACGCAGGTGGTGAAGACCCGATGACGTCGCCCCCCGAGCTCTCCCGAAATGACCACTTTCGCCCGAAACGTACAGATATAGGTGGTCATCTCGGGCGAAAGTGGTCATCTGGCGCGGGCGTGGAGGTGATGCGGTGAACTCCCCCATCCGTCGGCTCGGCATCGTCGTGGCGCTGATGTTCTGCGCGCTGCTGGTCGCCTCCACCATGATCCAGTTCGTGCAGGCGAGCGACCTCGACAACAAGCCCGGCAACCGGCGCACCCTGCTGGCGTCCTACTCCAAGGAGCGCGGCTCGATCCTCGTCGACGGCAACGCCGTCGCCGTCTCCAAGCCCACCGACGACGACCTCAAATGGCGCCGCACCTACCCGCAGGGCGACCTGTATGCCGCGGTGACCGGCTACTACTCGTTCACCTACGGTTCCAGCGGCATCGAGCGCGCCGAGAACGACTTCCTGTCCGGCGA
The DNA here is from genome assembly GCA_964566985.1 of uncultured Intrasporangiaceae bacterium. Lineage (GTDB taxonomy): Bacteria > Actinomycetota > Actinomycetes > Actinomycetales > Dermatophilaceae > Leekyejoonella. The sequence goes on along the minus strand of CAZMLG010000153.1, from coordinate 6,808 downwards.
TTCGAAGGAGCTGTTCTATCGCCGCCTGGTCGACATCGTCACCGGCCGCCCGCAGCAGGGCGCCAGCGTCGAGCTCACCCTCTCGGCCAAGGTCCAAAAGGCCGCCACCAAGGCCCTCGGCGGGCAGCGCGGCGCCGTCGTCGCGATCGACCCGAAGACCGGCGCGATCCTCGCGATGGTGACCCACCCGACCTACGACCCCAACGTCCTGGCCGGCCACGACCTGAACGCCGTCTCCGCGGCGTGGAAGAAGCTCACCAAGGCGCCGCACAACCCGATGATCAACCGGGCCATCAATGGCAACCTCTACCCGCCGGGCTCGACGTTCAAGCTCGTCACGACCGCGGCGGCCCTGTCCACCGGCGACTACACGCCGGACTCGACGCTGCCCGGCCCCGCCCGGCTGCCCCTGCCGCAGACCTCGATCTCGATGCCGACCGACGACGGGCGCCCCTGCGGACCGGACGACAAGACCAGCTTCACCCACGCGCTGCAGGTCAGCTGCAACACGGCCTACGCCTCGGTCGGCATGGACATCGGCCAGGACGCGCTGCGTCAGCAGGCGCACAAGTTCGGGTGGGACTCCGACCTGTCCATCCCCATGTCGGTCACCCCGAGCAGCTTCCCCAAGGACCTCAACAAGCCGCAGTTGGCACAGACCGCGATCGGCCAGTACGACGTGCGCGCCACCCCGCTGCAGATCGCCATGGTCAGCTCGGCGATCGCCAACGGCGGCAGCCTGATGAAACCGCACCTGGTCAAGACCATCCGCGACAAGGATCTCGACGTCATCAAGAGCACCGACCCGGACCAACTCTCCCAGGCCGTCGACCCCGAGGTCGCCAAGCAACTGACCACGATGATGGAGGCCGTCGTGACCGGAGGCACCGGCACCACCGCCGCCATCCCGGGCACGAAGGTCGCCGGCAAGACGGGCACGGCGCAGACCGGCGACGGGCAGATCGCCGACGACTGGTTCACCGGTTTCGCCCCCGCCGACAACCCACAGGTGGCCGTGGCCGTCGTGGTGGAGAACGGGGGACACATGCAGGAAGGATCGTCGGGCGCGACCGTCGCCGGCCCGATCGCCCGCAAAGTCATGGAAGCAGTGATCAGCAAATGAGCAATTCAGGGGACCAGCTCGGTGGGCGCTACGTGCTCACCGACCGCATCGCGGCCGGCGGGATGGGTGAGGTCTGGAAGGCCACCGACACGATTCTCGGCCGCACCGTGGCACTCAAGTTGCTCAAGAGCGGCCTGACCGACGAGATCGGCTTCACCGAGCGCTTCCGCAACGAGGCACGGCTGTCCGCCGCGCTGACGCACGGCAACATCGCCCAGGTCTACGACTACGGCGAGGACGAGGGCATGGCCTACCTCGTCATGGAATACGTGCCGGGCCTGCCGCTGTCCAAGATCATCGCCGAGCGCGCGCCCATGCCGGCCGCCGACACCGTCGGGCTCATCGCGCAGGCCGCCACCGCGCTGCACGCCGCGCACCGCAGCGGGCTGATCCACCGCGACGTCAAGCCGGCCAACATGCTGGTCACGCCCGACGGGCTGGTCAAGCTCACCGACTTCGGCATCGCCCGCGCGGTCGGCCAGGCGGCGATGACCAAGACCGGCGAGGTGATGGGCACCGCGCAGTACCTCGCCCCCGAGGCCGCCATGGGCCACGAGACCACGGCCCTCACCGACGTCTATTCCCTCGCCGTGGTCGCCTACGAAATGCTCTCCGGCGCGCGCCCGTTCCAGGCCGATTCCGCCGTCGCGCTCGCGCTCGCCCACGTCAATCAGCCGCCACCGCCGTTGCCGCAGTTCGTGCCGCCACCGGTGCGTGCCGTGGTGCACGCCGCGCTGGAGAAGGACCCGAGCGTGCGGCCCGACTCGGCGGCCGAGTTCGCCCGTGCGCTGCGCCAGGCGGTCGTCGACAGCGAACGTATGGGGTTCAACCCGTATGCGCCGCCGCCGCGGACCGCGACGCCTCCCCCAGGTCCCGGCGGGCCCTCCGGGCCCCACTCGGGGCCACATTCGGGCGCCGGATCCGGCCCACAGCAGGCGGCCGGCACCCCGCTGCCCGCCGCGTCGGGCCCACACGCGGGGGTCTCCGGTCCACACGCCGCGCCGCCCCCGGACACCTCGGGCCCGCAGGCGTCCCAGAGCGGCCCGCACGCCACCCGCAAGGAGCAGAAGGTCGGCACCCGCCGGCTGAGCCGCTCCAAGTCGAAGACCGCCCCCGGGGCCGCCGCGACGCCGCCCGAGGGCGCCCCGGCCCGCAGCGGATCCGGGAAGCTCATCGGACTGTTGGGTGGCGCCGTCGTGGTGATCATCGCCATCGTCATCGGCATCGTCCTGATGACCCGCGGCGGTGGCGGCGGCGACACCCCGAGCGAGCAACGGCATACCGGGCCGTTCACGGTGCCGGTGTCACCGGTCAGCCTCCCGCAACCCGGCGAGAGCCCGAAGGAGATTTGGTGAGCGAGTCGCCCTCTCGGATCCTCGGCGGACGCTATGAGGTCGGCAGCCTCATCGGCCGCGGCGGCATGGCCGAGGTGCACGTCGGCCACGACACGCGGCTCGGGCGGACCGTCGCGATCAAGATGCTGCGGGCCGACCTCGCCCGCGACACGATCTTCCTGTCCCGCTTCCGCCGGGAGGCCCAGTCGGCCGCCGGGCTGACCCACCACGCGATCGTCGCCGTCTACGACTCGGGTGAGGACACGTTCGTCGAGACCGGCGGCGCCGAGATCGCCATCCCCTACATCGTGATGGAGTACATCGACGGCAAGACACTGCGCGAGATCCTCGACGAAGAGGGCAAGCTCAGCTCCGACGAGGCGGCCCGCATCACGTTGGGCGTCCTGTCCGCGCTGGACTACTCGCACGACAAGGGGATCGTGCACCGCGACATCAAACCGGGCAACATCATGGTTACGCGCGGCGGCAGCGTGAAGGTGATGGACTTCGGCATCGCCCGGGCCCTGGCCGACACCGGCGCGACGATGACCTCCGCACAGGCCGTCGTCGGCACGGCGCGCTACCTGTCACCCGAGCAGGCACAGGGCGAGACGGTCGACCCGCGGTCCGACCTGTATTCGGCCGGATGCGTGCTCTACGAACTGCTCTGCGGGCGCACTCCGTTCGTCGGAGAAGCGGTCAGCCTCGTCTATCAGCACATCTCGGACACGCCGAAGGCACCGTCCACCTTCGAGCACTCGGTGCCGCGCGGCATGGACGCCGTGGTGCTGCATTCCCTCGAAAAGGCCCGCGACGGCCGCTACCAGACCGCGGCGGACTTCCGCGCCGACCTGCAGACCGCGCGCACCGGCGCACCACCGAGCCAGGCCGCACTGGCCTCCCTCGCGGCGCTCGGCGCCTCGACCGCGGCCGCGCCGGCCGAGTCGGCTCAGCCACCCCGGGACGCCCGGTCCGACTACACCGCGGAGATGTCCGACGAGGACCACCCGAAGCGGCGCACCGGCCTGTGGATCGTCGCCGGACTGTGCGCACTGGCCGCCATCCTCGGGATCGGCTACCTGGTGATGAACCGCGCCGACTCGACGAAGCTGGCCAAAGTGCCCGCCGTCCAGCAGATCTCGGTCGATCGAGCCAAGAAGATCCTCACCGGGGACGGGTTCAAGGTCTCGACCCGCTCGGTCGAGAACGACGCCGCCAAGGGCACCGTCGTCGACCAGGATCCGACCAGCGGGACCGACGCCCCGGTCGGCAGCACCGTCGACCTGAGCGTGTCCAGCGGTCCGGGCACGATTGCGATCCCGGACGTGCGCGGCATGACGGCATCCGACGCGAAGGACACCCTGCGCAAGCGGGGCTTCCCCAACGTCAAGGTGGCCGGCGACCAGATCGACGACACGACCTATCCGCAAGGGCAGGTCGCCAAGACGAAGCCGAAGGTCGGCGACGTGGTCGATCCGACCTCGACGATCATCCTCGAGATCAGCAGCGGCAAGGTCACCGTGCCGAGCGACCTGGTCGGCGAGGACCCGGCGACGGCACAGAGCAAGCTGGGCAAACTCTCGCTCAGCGGCGACGTCACCTACCGGGACACGTCGGACCCGGACGACTACAACAAGGTCATCGACGTGCCCAAGGGTGGGGACAAGGTCGACGTCGGCTCGACGGTGAAACTGATCGTCGGCCGTCCCGGACCGGTGCCGCCGTCGACCATCACGGTGACGCCGCCTCCCCCGCCGACTCAGACCGAACCTCCCGAACCGCCGTCCTCGTCGTCCAGTTCGACCCCGCCGCCGTCGTCGACCTCGTCGAGCTCGAGTTCCTCGACGAAGTCGGCCAAGCCGCCGAAGGGCAAGCCGCCCAAGAAGGATTCCTGAGCCGGGTGGCCCGGCCGAATGAGGGCCCGCTCAGGCGGTGGTGTGCACCAGCGGAGCCAGGCCGGCGGAGCGCTGCACGGCGTCGGCCAGACCGCATACGGTCAGCCAGTTGGCCAGCATCCGATGGCCCCCTTCGGTCATGACCGACTCCGGATGGAACTGGACCCCTTCGAGCGGCAACGTCGTATGCCGTACGGCCATGATCACGCCGGACGCGGTGGTGGCCGTCACAGCCAGTTCCGATGGCACGGTGCCGGTCTCGATCGCGAGCGAGTGGTAGCGCGTGGCGACGAACGGCGACGGCAGGCCCGCGAGCACGCCGACACCGTCGTGGCTGATGTGGGAGGTCTTGCCGTGCAGCAGTTCCGGAGCGGTGCCGACGGTCGCGCCGAACGCGACCGCGAGCGCCTGGTGCCCCAGGCACACCCCGAACAGGGGCTGGCTGCGCTCACCGCAGGCGCGGATCATGTCGAGGCAGACGCCGGCGTCCTCCGGGGTGCCCGGGCCGGGCGAGAGCAGGACGCCGTCGTAGTCCGCAGCGTCGTCGGGGCCGATCGCGTCGTTGCGCACGACGGTGCACTCCGCGCCGAGCTGTTGCAGGTAGCCGACGATCGTGAAGACGAAGCTGTCGTAGTTGTCGACCACCAGGACACGGGTCACTTGGGCTCCTTCGAGGGCGGGACCTGGGCATACTGCAGGGCGAGCGATCCCGAATAGGCCGGGAACGTCGCCTTCTCGGTGGTGGTCACCGTGTAGCCGAGGCCGACGAGGCTGACGTAGTCACGATAGGTGCTCACCGCGGAGTCCGTCTCGAGAGCCTTCTTGAGTTTGACCGGGTCGCCCATCGCCTCGATGGTGAACGGGGGCGAATACACCCGGCCCTTGAGCAGCAGCGTGTTGCCGACGCAGCGCACGGCCGAGGTGGAGATGACGCGCTGGTCCATGAGCATCATCGCCGTGGCTCCCCCGCGCCAGAGCGCGTTGACGACGGCCTGCACGTCCTGCTGGTGCACCAGCAGCCAGTTGGCGTTGGCCCCCTTGGGCAGGCTGCTGGGGTCCTCGTGCGAGTCGTCGAGGGTCACGGTCACCGTCGGCCCGGTCACCTTGGTCAGACCGGCCGGGCCGGTCAGGTCGTGCACCTGCCGTTCGGTGCGTTTCAACGCCGCGGAGCCGGGGGCCTTGGCTGCGCTGAGCTTGTTGACCTGCCGATGCAGTCTGCGCACCTTGGTCGCCTTGACCTCGACCTTCCGGCCCGCGTCCTGGACGACGCTGACCAGGTCGCGGGTGGTGGGGCGCAGGTCGGTGCCCCGGGAGGTGGCGGCGCTGACGCCGAACATCAACCCCGCTGCGACGGCGACGGCCGGCACGACGTGACGCCACGGCGTCCGGCGTTCGGTCATGGCGTCGCCTTTCCGGCGGTGCGTGCGGGTGTTCTACGCTCTAGCGTAACGGCCGAGCAGCAAGGAGACACCGTGAGCGATTCCGACGACGCGTCCCGCAAGAAGACCGGTAGGGGCGCCGCCAAGACCGGCGGCGCGCCGTCTTCGCGCCGCCGCCCGCCGCGTCCGGAGGGTGCGGGCGGCGAGGCGGGACTCAACCCGTCGTGGTGGGTCCCGGTCATGGTCGGCCTGATGGTGGTCGGCCTGTTGTGGCTGGTCGCCTGCTATCTGACCCAGACCGACTATCCGGTGCCCGGCATCGGCAACTGGAACCTGGTGGTCGGGTTCGTCCTGCTCATGGGGGGCTTCCTCATGACTACGCGGTGGCGCTGAGTTCTCCACAGCGTTTTCCACAAGTGGGGAAAACTACACGCGTGTAACTCGGGATCTACCGCGCGGTATCGGTGGTTTTCCACAGATTCACCCCTCGACGGGGACCAAATGACACCGATGTCACCCTTTGTTGTCCACAACCTGTGGACGGTGGTGTTGGATGACGTGGCGCCGGCGCCGGTCGCCGTCAGTAGCCGAGGGGCACGGTGACCGTGGCATACCGCCATACGGCCAGCAGCACCGCCAGCACGAGCACACCGCCGAGCGCGGGCCAGTGCCATACCCGACGCTCTCGGCCGAGCAGGACGATGGCTGCCGCGCAGAGCGCACCGGTGACGGCGCCGCCGACATGCACCTGCCAGGCGATGTGCGGGACGATGAAGCTCAGGACGGCGTTGATCGCGATCAGCACGACCAGGCCACCGGTCCGCAGCCCGATCTTGCGCCCGATGATCAGCATCGCCAGGAACAACCCGAAGACGGCCCCGGAGGCGCCGACGGTGCCGGTGTACCAGCCGTTGTCGAAGGGGCGCTGCCCGCTCGGGGTGGTCGCGAGCAGCACGTAGCCGACCGACCCGCCGACGGCGGAGATCAGATAGAGCGCGAGGAACCGAGCGCGACCGAGCATCGGCTCGAGATACTGCCCGCAGATCCACAGCGCATACATGTCGAACCCGATGTGGA
>CAZMLG010000152.1:0-7653 GCA_964566985.1 uncultured Intrasporangiaceae bacterium | reverse complement strand
GGACAGCGCGGTCTGAAGTACGACCAGGACCTGGTCTTCGGGCACGGCGACCTGATGGCCGCGTTCTTCACGGTCGACCTGCTCGAGAACGGTTTCCCGGGATACCCCGACGGTCCTCGCTACACCGGTCCTCGACACTTCGACTACAAGCCCTCACGCACCGAGCACCTGGACGGGGTGTGGGCGTCCGCCCGGGCCAACATGGCCACCTACCTCATGCTCGCCGAGAAGGCGCGCGCATTCCGCGCGGACCCGCGCGTCACCGAAGCCATGACCTACTCCGGGGTCTTCGACCTCGCCCAGCCCACCCTCGGCAAGGGTGAGACGATCCGCGACTTCCTCACTGCCGACGACGAGTTCGATCCCGAGCGGGCGGCCGCACGGGACTACGGCTTCGTCGCGCTGCAGCAGCTGGCCGTCGAGCACCTGATCGGCTGATCCCGATGGGATCGTCCCCCTCAGCCGGTCAGGCCTGCGCAGCCCGCAGCCACTGCTCACGCTCCGACACCGAGAGCAGCACACAGAACTGGTTGCCCTCCGGGTCGGCCATGGTCACCCACCCGCTGCCCGGGCCGTAGATGCCGCGATGATCGGCGACGACCGTGGCACCCCGAGTGCTCAGCCACTCCGCCTCCTCGTCCCGAGAGCGCTCACGCGGTCGCACGTCGAAGTGGATGCGCTTGGCCGGCAGCTCCTGGGTGCCGACCTCGATGAACAGCAGCGTGTGCCCCGACTCGGGGTCGCGGATCATGCACTCCTCGTGGCCCGGCTCGTTGGGGTCCTCCGGGTCCATCTCGTAGGCCAAGACCTCACGCCACCACTCACTGAGAGCGAAGGCATCGTGGCAGTCGACGGTCGTGTGCGACAGGAAGACAGACATGGACGCACCGTAGAGGGGCCCCCGGCACCCCACAACTGCATTCCCGGGATCCCGGCAACGGGCCGTGCACGCCGGGGTCAGGGATGGAGCACGCTACGGGCGTATCGCGCGGCGGCCGGCCGCAGCCGTTGGTCGAGGTCGGCGAACAGGTCACCTGCCTCGATGCCCTCCCAGCCCCGCGGCAGATGCTCCAGCGGAAGACCGGGGTCGAGATAGGGCATCCGGCGCCAGGCGGTGAGCATCGGCACGTAGGCGGCGAACGCCATACGGTCATCGGTGGAGTCCGAGACCTGTCGCCGGATCGGCCGATAGGTCCGTACGAAGTCGGCGTACAGCTCGCGCAGATGGTCCAGATCCCACCAACGGGCCACCCGTTCGGACAGGTCTCCCGCACCGAGGTAGTCGCCGCGGAACAACTCTGTGTAGGTCGCCAGATCCTGCCGTCGCAGGGCCTCGAGGGTCTCCTCGTAGACCACACCGGGAGCGATCCACACACCGGGGGCGGCGGCACCGAAACCCAGCCGTGACAACAGCGCCCGCAGTGCGTGACGCTTGGCCCGCTGGGCCTCTGGCACCGAGAAGACGACGGTGAGCCAGCCGTCCCCGGCCTCGGCGCGGGGCCGAGACCAGATGCGTTCGTCACCGGCGCGCAGCACCTCGACCGTGCCGGCCGACAGGGCGTACCCGGCCTGCCCGTCGCGGTGCTGAGACTCGAGCACGCCCCGCTTCTTGAGACGGGACACCGACGAGCGGACCGAGGCCGAGTCGACGTCGAGGTGCTCCATGAGGGCGATGAGTCCACGCACGGACAGCCAGTTGCCCTCGGAACGCGCGTAGAGGCCGAAGAGCGACAGGATGAGTTGTCGGGGCGGCGTATCCACGAGCCCTAGTGTGGCGTACGCAGCCGGAACCGTTGCAACTTACCCGTCGCCGTGCGTGGCAGCTCGTCGACGAACTCGACCACGCGGGGGTACTTGTAGGGTGCGATCTGCTGCTTGACGAAGTCCTGCAGCTCCTTGACCGCGGCGTCGTCGGTCGACCCGCCGTCGAGGACCACGAAGGCCTTGACCAGCGAGCCGCGCGCCTCGTCGGGCACTCCCACGACGGCGCACTCGACGACGTGCGGGTGCTTGAGCACGGCCTCCTCCACCTCCGGCGCGGCGATGTTGTAGCCGGAGGAGATGATCATGTCGTCGCTGCGCGCCTGGTACCAGAAGTAGCCCTGCTCGTCCTGGGAGAACGTGTCACCGGTGATGTTCCAGCCGTCCTGGACGTAGACCTGCTGGCGGTCGCCGTGCAGGTAGCGGCATCCGGTCGGTCCCTTGACCGCGAGCCGTCCGGCCTCCCCGCGGGGTGCCTCCTTGCCCTCGGCATCGACGATCCGGGCCTGGAAGCCCGGCACCGCCACCCCGGTCGAGCCGGGCCGGATGTCGTCTCCCGCCGCGGAGATGAAGATGTGCAGCATCTCGGTCGCGCCGATGCCGTCGATGATCCGCACCCCGGTCAGGTCGCGGAAGGCCTCCCACGTCGCCCGCGGCAGGTGCTCCCCCGCCGAGACCGCCGCTCGCAGGCTCGGCAGCGTGCGTCCGTCCTGGATCATCGCCTTGTATGCCGTGGGCGCGGTGAAGCAGGTCGTCACCTGGTGCTCCTCGATCAGGTCGGCCAGCTGCAGCGGAGTCGCCTTCTCCACCAGCACCGTCGAGGCTCCCACACGTAGCGGGAAGAGCAGGTCGCCACCGAGGCCGAAGGTGAAGGCGTAGGGCGGTGTGCCGATGAACACGTCATCCGGGGTGGGCTGCAGGATGTGCCGCGAGAACGTGTCACAGATCGCCAGCACGTCACGGTGGAAGTGCATGGTGGCCTTCGGGCGACCGGTCGTGCCGGAGGTGAACGCCAGCATGACCACGTCGTCGCTGGAGGTCTGCACGTCGTCGAACTCCGCCGACGTGCCGGCCAGCATCTCCTCCCACGACTCGTCGCCGTAGGCCAGGGTCGGAATGCCCTCGGGCATTCCGTCGAGGAATCGGTGGTCGACCAATGCCCCATCCAACCGGGCGATCTCGTGAATCGTGGACAGCTCGCTCTCACGCAGCAGTGACATCGTGGTGACCACCACGGCGCCGGCCTTGATGGCCCCGAACCACGCGGCGGTCAGCCACTGGTTGTTGGGCCCACGCAGCAGCACCCGGTTGCCCGGCACGATGTGCAGGTCCTCGACCAGCACGCGGGCGACACGGTTGGCGGCGGTCAGCAGGTCCCCATACGTCCAGGTGGGGCGACCGGGCTCCAGCAGGCACGGACGATCGGGATCGGTGGCGGCGGTGGCCAGCAGCTCGGCGGCACAGTTGAGCCGCTCGGGATAGTGCAGCTCGGGCAGATCGGCGGTCAGCTCGGGCCACTGATCGGCCGGCGGCAGGTGATCGCGGCAGAAGGTATCGACATGCGCAGACGGCAACAGCTCCATTCCCCCACAGTATTGTTTAGTTGTTACGACCGTCAAGAGTCCGCTATATATCGGCAAGATAGCGTGACGCCATGGCCAAGGAGCGCACCGCCTTCATCGACTTGCTGCAGGCCCCCACGGGGCATGCCGGCAGTCCACAGGTCCTCGACGAGCTGCGGCGGGTCGTCGCCTCCGGCGCCGTGCCTCCCGGCAGCCCCATCCCGATGGACGAGGTCGCCGACTTCTTCCAGCTGTCGCGCATTCCCGTGCGCGAGGCCCTCAAGACCCTCGTCGGCGAGGGCCTCCTGGAGCACCAGCCCCGCCTCGGCTACACCGTGACCGAGCTGTCGGCCGAGGAGCTGCACGAGCTGTACCTGGTGCGCGGCGCCCTCGAGTCCACCGCCTTGGACGTCGCCGTGCGTCGGGCCACCGAGGTCGACGACCGCCGCGTCGCCGAGGCCCAGGAGCGGCTCGCCGCAGCCATCGCCGACCACGACCCGGTCGCCTTCCAGCGGGCCAGCCGCGCCTTCCACGAGGCGATGCTGCGCCCCTGCCGGATGCCGCGGCTCCTGCACATGCTCGGCATCGCCTGGAACGTCACCGAGCCGGTGCAGACGATGGTGCGGGTCACCGACGAGGACCGCCACGGCATGCACGAGGAGCACGCCGCGCTCCTCACGGCATACCGCGACCGGGACGTCGAGCGGTTGCACACCCTCGCCGCCGAGCATCACCGGCACATCATGACCTCGGTGACCGCCCTGGGCGACTGAGAGGACCATGCTCGAGATGCGTGGGCCCTGTTCCTCACGGTGTGGGACGTACCCGTAGCAGCGTCTTGCCGATCGCACGGCGTGACTCCAGATCGCGGTGCGCCTGCGCCGCATCCGCCAGATCGTAGATCTGCCCCACGTGCGGCACGACCCGCTGCTCCTCCACCAGGCGCAGCGCCTCTGCGCCCAGGCGGGTGGCCGACTCGGTATCCAGCTGTACCGCCTCGATGCCATGCATCCGCACCCGACGCGCACGCGCGCGGTCCGGGTCGATGCGGGCGAACCGGCCTCCCGGCGCTCCGTAGGCGAGAAAGGCCCCACCCGGGCGGACCGCATCGAGTGCCGCCGAGCCGATCTCGCCGCCGGCACCATCCATGACGACATCGACGCCGGCATCTCCGGTGATGCTGCGCACCTGGGAGATCCACTCGGTGTCCGTGTAGTCGACGACGTCCTTCGCCCCGGCGCCCACCGCAGCCGCGAGCTTGCGGGCGCTCCCGGCCGCACCGATCACTGCGGCACCCGCCTGCCCGGCCAGTTGCACCAGCAGTGAACCCACGCCGCCGGCGGCAGCATTGACCAGCATCCAGCGACCGGGGCCCACCTCCGCGATCTCCATCAGACGCAGCGCCGTCCGGCCGTCCGGCAGCATGGCCGCTGCGGCCTCGTCACCGACGTCGTCGGGAATCTCGACAAGATCGTGCGAGCCTGCCACGACCACCTCCGCATACCCGCCGTCGACACCGGCAGACACCCGGCGACCACGCAGTGTCCGATCGACACCCTCACCGACCTCCCTCACGACGCCTACCACGCCCACCCCTGGCACGAAGGGCGGCCGCACGTCGAACCCCAGACCTCGTCCCGCCCTCAGCAGAGCATCCGGCGTGATCACCGGTGCCACGGCCACGTCGATACTCACCTGATGGGGCCCCGGCACGGGCGGCGCGACATCGTGCACCTCCAACGCCTCCGGCCCACCAAACTCCCTCACCCGCACCGCGCGCATCGTTCCTCCGATCCCACCGACCTTCGGTCCACGCCGTGCAGACCGGCGGTTCAGTTCGCCTGTGAGGACGACGCTAGGAGTTGAAGTGAGGTTGAAGTCAAGGAAGAGTCTGCGTTCAGGACGAGAGACCCAACGCCACGAGCCGCAGGGCGATCACGGTCACCACGATGCCGACGACCACATCGATCACGCGCCAGGTGCGGCGGCTGGACAGCGGCCCCGCCAGTGCCGCGGCCGCTCCGCCGAGTGCCACGAACCAGAGCACGCTCGCGGAGACGGCACCCGATGCGAACACCCATCGGCCGCTTCCGTACCGTGCGGCGACACTGCCCACCATGACCACCGTGTCGAGATACACCTGCGGGTTGAGATAGGTGATCGACAAGGTGGTCGTGGACACGGCGCCGCGTGATGGTGCATCCTCGACACGCAGGGCCCCCGGACGCATCGCCGAGCGGAACGACCGCACGGCGAACCAGATCAAGTATGCCGCGCCGGCCCAGGTAACCAGCAACATGAGGCTTTCGTGGGCGGTGATCAGTGCGCCCATCCCGGCGGTGCCGAGCCCAATCAGGAACACATCGCTGAGAATGCAGATGCCGACGACGATCAGGATGCCTTCACGGCGAATACCCTGACGCAGCACGTACGCGTTCTGGGCCCCGATCGCGACGATCAGCGACAGTCCGACGCCGAGCCCGGCCATGAAGATCTCCACATCCGCCACGCTACGGTCACACCTGTATGCAGTCCAACGAATGTTTCTGCATCATCATTAGGATTGCTTCATGCAGCTGGACCAGCTCCGAGCCCTCCTGGCCATCGTCGACCACGGCAGCTTCGATGCGGCCGCCTCCGCACTGCACATCACTCCCTCCGCGGTGAGTCAACGGATCAAGTCGTTGGAGTCCGGCGTCGGTCAGGTGGTCGTGCAACGCGCGACGCCGTGCCGACCGACGGCGGCCGGCGCCGAGCTGGTGCGAATGGCCCGCGGCGTCGCGCTCCTGGAGGCCGAAGCCCTCACCGCCCTCGGGCACGACGCCGATCCGGTGCCGGTGCCGGTGGCGGTCAATGCCGACTCCCTGGAGACGTGGTTTCCTCCGGTGCTGTCCGACGCCGCGGACTGGCCAGGGCCACTGCGTCTGGAGGTCGAGGACCAGGACCACAGCATCGGACTGCTGCGCCGCGGCGAGGTCGTCGGGGCCGTCACCTCCGAACCGGCCACGGTCAGCGGCTGCACCAGTGAGCTGCTCGGGGCCATGCGCTACCTGCCGGTGGCAACACCCGAGCTGCGGGCACGGCATACACGCGGTGGACGCATCGACTGGCGAGGTATGCCGATGCTGCAGTTCAACGCCAAGGACGACCTGCAGCACCGCTACCTGCGCCGACGCAGCCCGACCGCCCGGCCACCGATCGCGCAGGTCCCGACGTCTCGTGGGTTCGTGCTCGCGGCACGGGCCGGCCTCGCGTGGGGCATGATCCCCGAGGACCAGCTCGGCGACTCACTGCAGACCGGTGAGCTCATCCGCCTGGGCGAGGACCACATCGACCAGCCGTTGTACTGGCAGGTGTGGAAGCTGAACTCACCCAGGATCGAACGCGTCAGCACCGCCGTCCGTGCCGCCGCCACCGCCCTGCGGCGAACCTAGCCGAGTCCAGCACCCAGTCCGGCTCACGCCTACCCGAGTCAGCGCATCCCCCACCTGATTTCGACACGTCCCGACTTCGTCTCGACGGTGGTTCCTGAGCTCCGTCGAAGGGCTCAATCAGCGCGCATAGCCGGCTGGTTGAGCCGCCGAGCGCCCCAGCGCGAGGCATGTCGAAACCAGCTAACAGGCGCACCCAGGCCGTCTCACACCTGCCTGAGTCAGTGCATCCCTCACCTGATTTCGACACGTCTCGACTTCGTCTCGCCGGCTCAATCACCATGCATAGCCGGCTGGTTGAGCCCTTCGACCTGGCTCAGGAACCACCGCGCGAGCGCCCCAGCGCGAGGCGCGCGCCGCCCTGAGCAGCGCGGAGCCTGCGGAGCGCGGCCGAAGAGTCGAAACCAGCCAACGGCCGCACCCACGCCGGCCACGTCGTCAGCCGCGGCCTTCGTAGGGCATGCCGGTGGCGACCATGGTCATCGAGGGCACGCTCACCCCGAGGGGCAGACGCGCCATCGCCACCACCGCCTCGGCGGCATGCCGTGCGTCGAACGTCGGCTCGGCGCGCACACTCCCATCTGCCTGCGCCACACCGGCACCGAAGCCGGCCGTCATCGAGGTCGCCGCATTGCCGATGTCGATCTGACCGCAGGTGATGCGGTAGGGCCGACCGTCCAGCGACAACGACTTCGTCAGGCCGGCGACCGCATGCTTGCTCGCGGTGTAGGGCGCCGAACCCGGGCGCGGTGTCTGCGCCGAGATCGACCCGTTGTTGATGATCCGGCCACCCTGAGGATCCTGTCGCCTCATGGCTGCGAACGCCTCGCGGGCACAGAGGAAGGCTCCGGTGAGGTTCACCTCGATCGTATGCCGCCAGGCCTGCGGCTCGATCTCGT
>CAZMLG010000151.1:0-7680 GCA_964566985.1 uncultured Intrasporangiaceae bacterium | reverse complement strand
AGGCGGACCTCGCGCTCGACCCACGGCATACCCTCAACCGGCTGCTCTTCCCCGGACCGACCGCCGACTTCGAGCGCTCCCGCGAGCTCTACTCGGATCTGTCGGTGCTCTCGACCAAGGAATACCTGCACGGCCTGGTGCCCGGGCAAGAACACGAGGTCGACCTGGAACAGGGCAAACGCCTCATCCTCGCGGTCCAGTCGATCAGCGAACCGGACGAGCGGGGCCTGCGCACGGTCATGTGCACCGTCAACGGACAGTTGCGGCCCGTGCAGGTGCGTGACGAGTCCGTCGCGGTCGCGGCCGTCCAGGTCGAGAAGGCCGACCCGGGCAGGTCGGACCAGGTCGGCGCGCCGTTCGCGGGGATGGTCACGATGACCGTCGCCGAGGGCGATGCCGTGCAGGCCGGTGACCAGATCGGCACCATCGAGGCGATGAAGATGGAGGCAGCCATCACGGCACCAGCGGCCGGCACCGTCCAACGCATCGCGATCCCGTCCCAGACCCAGGTGGAGAGCGGCGACCTGTTGGCCGTCCTCTCCTAAGGAGCGTCCGAACCCCTCCGACCGCGCCGAGTGGGCGCCCGTTCCCCGGCCCGGCGACCGGTGCAAGGCATACTGGACGGGCACACCGGGCGCGACACGCCATCGCCCACCGATCGAAGGGGAATCCACATGCGGGCTGTGAGAGCCGTCGGAGCGCTCGGCGCCGTCGTCCTGCTCGGCTCCGCACTGTCCGCCTGCGGAGGCGGAGGCGGCGACGACGCGAGCGACACCCCGGCGGCCACGCTCACGTGGACGCCGCAGGCCGCCGCCAGCGGGCTGGTGAGCGCACCGGCCCCCTCGGCCTCCCAGGGCCGCCACACCGCCTCGACCAGCGACATCTGGCACTTCGACCTGCCGAAGCCGCACGACCCCAACGTGCCCTCCTCGCAGTGGCCCTCCGCGCTCGAGGTGATCTCCAAGTCGCAACTCAAGGCGGCCTTCCCTGATGCCGACGAGGTCACGTCCTCCCATGCGTTGAAGCTGCACTACAACGGTGACGCCGTCCCGCCGGGGCCCGCGACCGCCAAGAACAGCCAGGTCACCTGGAACATCACGCTGAAGGGGTCCAGCGGCGGACCGAGCACCCTCACGGTCGACATTCGGGCGATCGGTGCGGACAGCAAGATCACCGAGGAATGGACCAAGGATCGCGACACGCAGCGCAAGAACGGGATCGCGACGGACACGTTCTACCAGCGCGGCACCTACGGCACCAAGGGGTTGTACCTGCTGCAGAACAACCGGGCCTCCGTGCTCATCTCGGACGGCGACATGGCCGCCTGGATCGAATTGTCGTTCGGCGCGTTCTACGGATTGGCGACCAACCCCTCGGACGCCCGCGACGTCCTCGAGGACCAGGTCTTCCCGCTGATCGTGCAGGACATCTCCTCGCACATGCCCCGGAGGTACGCCTGATGCGGCGGCGCCCCACCGTGCTGCTCGCGCTGTGCGCCACGGTGGCCGTCGCGGGCCCGGCCTACGCCGCGGGAGGACACCCCGGCCCGACCGGAAAGGCCTCCTCCACACCGTCGGCCCCCATCTCGTCGTCCTCGCCCCGGTCCGACGAACCGCTGTCGACGCCGCCGCACTATTCGCCCCCCGCCGACCCACCCGATGCCGTCACCAGCACAGCGAAGGTGACGATCTCACCGTCCAACACCTTCGACGTCACCCTCGACCCGAAGGGTAAGAAACCCGGTGACGCGACCTGGCCGGACGCCCGATCGGTGTTCACCAAGGCCGAGCTGGCTCAGATCCTGCCCGGCCTGACCTCCGTCGACACCGGGGGCTGCACCCACAGCGCACTGCCCGGCGGGCGCACGAGCACCCACGACACCACCTGCGTGCTCACCTTGCATCTGCCCAAGGAGCCCGCCAACGACCCGAGCCGGATCGTCGTCGACGTCCGCGGATTCGGCACCGCCCCCGAGATCGGGAAGCGATGGGACCACGAGTTGACCGCACAGCGGGCACGGTCGCAGAAGCGCCCGGGCCTCTACACGTTCTTCCGCAACAAGGACCTGGGCGTGACCTCCTCGTACACCGACGGCACCGTCACCCGTGTCCTCCTCTCGAAGGGCCCGGTGACCGGTGAGATCTGGTTCAGCGGAATCGGTTTCACCAAACTGGCCGACGACTACCTCACGTCCCGTGCCGCCTACCGCGACACCATCGTCCCCGAACTGATCACCCTCCTCGGCAACAAGATGCGCGGGCACCCCCGGCACACCGCCGAATAAGGGGATGGAACCGATCGGCGACGCAGCGAGTCATTTCCATGAACCGGGAGCACAGGGTCCCGGGCACGACCAGCAAAAGAGGCAGAAGAACATGAGCACCAGGACGCGGACACGGGCCGGCATCGCCGCCCTCGCAGTGGTCGGAGTCATCGGGGTCAGCGCGTGCCAGGCCGACGTCACCGTGGTCGGCTCCGGCGGCAGCACTGCGGCGCCCTCCGGACAGAGCAGCCCCGATTCCGGCGGCGACACGTCTGCCTCCGGCGGCGACACCTCCTCCCCACAGCCGACCACGACGGGGCCGACGCACAAGAAGGTCGACTTCCCCAAGGCGAAGCCCTCCCCCGGCGACGTCGACCCCAAGCTGGTCAAGGGGGACGAGGATCGCAAGGCCGTGCCCGACCCGACGCTGCCGGTCTTCGCGCCGGACGCCTCCAAGGCGGACGACCTGGGCAAGATCCCCAACACCGAATGGCCCGACGCCCAGCAACTGTTCAGCGTCAAGGAGCTCAAGCACGTCTTCCCGGACGCCTCGTCGGTCAGCATCCGCAACTGCCTGCCGAAGAAGGACTACTCGACCGACAACCTCACAGCGCACAACGCGACCTGCGATCTGTCGATCAAGATGCCCGGCGACGACTACTCGACCTCGAAGGTCACCGTCACCATCCAGGACGTGGGCACCGAGAAGGACATGCTCGACGGGTTCGACGACTACCGCAAGATCGACCGGAAGACCACCAAGGACCTCAAGCAGCAGGGCAAGGTCTTCTACTACAAGGACGGATCCTTCGGCACCCAGCGCTACACCAACTCGTTCGGCACCGCCGATGTCGTCATCGGCAACGGCAAGGTCGCGATGGAGGTGCGGCTCGCGCCGAGCGGCTTCTACGACCTGGCCGGCGAGGACCACGCCTACGACTACAGCAGCAAGAAGGAGAGCCCGGCCGACAAGGTCTTCCGGCAGCAGATCATGCCGCTGTTGCTGAAGCTGCTCGTCCAGCGCATGTGACCGGGAGGCCGGATCAGTCCGGCCCGGCAGCGGGCACGCGCAGCGCCAGCACGAATCCGACCGCGCCGACCGCGATCAGCACCACCCCGAGCGTCGGGGCACCGGAACTGCTCATCGAGATGCCGACGAGCACCAGCAGCCCGTGCCACAGCAGGGCGGGGGTACGGGCGAGACGCTTGCCGATGGACAGGGCCCACGCGAGGGCCCCGGCCGCGACCACACCGCACAGCGCGACGGCCGCGACCCCGAGCCCACGGCCGATGTCGCCGGCGTGTCCCGCGGCCATCTCGATCAGCAACCAGGCGGTCACCACGGCCAGGGCGAATGCCTGGGCCGCGAGCCACCATCCGGCCTGGTGGGCGCGGCGGCGCTCACCCTGATACATCGGTGTGCTATCCACCGCAGTAGGCTAAACCCACCCGTGGTGTGACCAAGGCCTCACCATCGGCGCGGAAAAGTTCTGCCAAAGTCCTTGTGGATTTGTGTGGGTATCTGTGAACCTTGGAGGTGAGCTCGTTCGTGCCCGGCCCACCAAGCCGGGTTCGAGCGATCATTGATCCCATTCCACTGGACCGTTGTCGCGTCGCGTCACCGTGCGCACCGACAGATCAAGGAGCAGACCGACATGGATTGGCGCAACCGCGCTGCGTGCTTGGACGAGGACCCCGAACTGTTCTTCCCGATCGGGAACACCGGGCCTGCCATAGCGCAGATCGAGGAGGCCAAGAAGGTGTGCCGCCGCTGTCCGGTCATCGACACGTGTCTGAAGTGGGCCCTCGAGACCGGCCAGGACGCCGGCGTGTGGGGTGGCCTGTCCGAGGACGAACGCCGCGCCCTGAAGCGCCGCAACGCGCGCGCCCGCCGCGCCGGCTGACCTCGGCCTCACCTCTGCGCACCCCGTCGCTCGTCGACGGGGTGTAGTCGTGCGCTGAACCGCACCTGCGTGCCGCCGCCCGGTCGCGGGGCCCAGGTGATCTCCCCGTGCAGGTCCTGCAACAGCGCGAGCACGATCTGAGACCCGAGACCGCCCGCGCTCGGCTCGAAGTCGCCCGGCAGACCGCGGCCGTCGTCGCTGACGACCACGGTCAGGCGGTCCCCGCCGTCGTGTCCGGGCTCGCGACTCGCCTCGACATGGACCTGCCCGCCACGATCGGGGAAACCGTGCTCGACGGCATTCTGCACCAACTCCGCGAGGATCATCGCGAGCGCCGTCGCGTCCGCCGCCTGGAGCGCACCGATATGACCACTCACCGACCCGCGCACCCCGGTCGCCGCGCGGTTGCTCACCTCGATGGCGGCACGCAGGCCACGGCGTGCGACGTCGTCGAAGTCGATCGCCCCGGCAACCCCCGAGCTCAGAGTCTCGTGGACGTCCGCAATCGTCGCCACCCGCCGGACCGCGTCCGCCAGCGCCTCGCGGGCCTGCGGGTCGCGCAGCCGGCGTGCCTGCAGGCGCAAGACCGCGGCCACGGTCTGCAGGTTGTTCTTGACCCGGTGGTGGATCTCCCGGATCGTCGCATCCTTGGTCAGCAGTTCCCGCTCGCGCCGCCGCAACTCACTGACGTCCCGCAGCAGCAACAACGCCCCGCTGCGGCGCTCCCCGTCCCGCAGCGGGATCGATCGGATGCTGACGCTCGCGCTGCGTGACTCGACCTGCGTGCGCCACGGCACCCGTCCGGCCAGCACCAGCATGAGCTCCTCGTCGACCGGACCGCGTTCGGGAAGCACGTCACCGAGCGCCGCCGTCAGCCGCACCCCCGCCATCGTCCCCGTGTATCCGAGACGGTGCACGGCCGAAACCGCGTTCGGGCTGGCGTACAGGACGTCGCCGTCGGCGTCCAGCCGCATCACCCCGTCACCCACTCGCGGGGCACCGCGCCGCTCCCCCGTGCCCGGCGCCGCATGGTTGGGGAACTGCCCCCGCGCCACCATCGCCGCGAGAGCGTCGGCGATCGCCAGGTAGGTCACCTCGAGCCGGCTGGGCGTGCGCATCGACGCCAGGCTGGTGTGCCGGGTCAGCACCGCCACGACGGTACCGTCGTGCGCGACGGGGATGCACTCCTCCCGCACCGGGACATCGTCACGCCACATCGTCGTGCGGGCACGCACCATGTGCCGTTCAGCGAGCGCCTGGTCGAGATCCGTCGACAGTACCCGTGAGGCGGCGTGCCCGACCAGATCCTCTGCGAACACGGCCACGCCGGTCGTCGGGCGCACGTGCGCGGCCGCGGTCCACTCTCCCGGCCCCGACGGCACCCACAACGCCAGATCGGCGAAGGAGAGGTCGGCCAGCAACTGCCAGTCGCCCACCAGCAGGTGGAGCCATTCGACGTCGGCCTCGCGCAGGGCGCAGTGCTCGGCGAGCACGTCGTTCATGGACGGCACGCCCCGAGCCTACTGTCCGGTGGGTCTCAATCCCGCTGGGTGGCGGAGCCGGAGCGGATCGCGCCGCGCAGCGTGCGCAGAGCGACCGACAACGGGGCGAGCCCTGCGTGGTCCAGCGAGGACACGCTGTCGAGGGCCTGCGTCGCCCGGGCCACGGCCTCCGCGTTGTCGCTCGTCCAGCGGTCGACCCTGCGCAACGCCGTGTCCTCGGTCGAGGTCGCGGCGATGACGGCCGCGGTGAACGAGTCCAACACCGCATACAGGTCGTCACGCACCGCTCCGCGGGCCAGCGAGTCCCAGCGGTCTTCACGGGGCAGATGGGAGACGGCCTGCAGCATCCGGTCGATGCCGAGCCGCTCCGAGAGCGCGTAGTAGACCGCCGCGACCTCCGAGACCGGCGCGCCGGTGGTGACCGACTGCTCGGCCACGTCGAGGAGGCTGAAGTTGTCCAGCAGGGCTGCCGCGCGCCCCGCGAGACGCGTCGGCACGCCGAGCTGCTGCAGCTCCTTGCTGCGGCCCTGCCAGCGCTCCCGCTCGGCGCCGCGCAGCATCGAGCGCATCTTGCCGCCGAGCTCTTGCACCACCGGTCCGAAGCGCTCGATCTCCCGGGTGATGTCCAACTGCGCCGGACGGCTGTGCAGCAACCATCGGGTCGCCCGGTCCAACAACCGCCGGAACTCGAGGTAGAGCACCGTCTGGGCGGCGGTCGACACCTTGTTGTCGAGCTTTTCGACCTGGGCGACGTAGCCGCTCATGTCGAAGATCTGCCGGGCGACGACGAACGCTCGCGTGATCTGCTCCGGCGTCGCGCCGGTCTCCTCCTGGGCACGGAACGCGAAGGTGATGCCGCCGCGGTTGACCAGCGAGTTGACGACCGAGTTGATGATGATCTCCCGGCGCAGCGGGTGTGACGCCAGGTCGTCGCCGTAGGTCGTGCGCACCTGCTTGGGGAAGTATCCCTTCAAGGTGTCGACGAACCACGGGTCGTCCGCGAGACCGGTGCGCGACAGGTCGTTCTTCAGCGCCAGCTTGGAATAGGCCACGAGCACAGAGAACTCGGGGGAGGTCAGTCCGACGCCCGCCTCGAACCGCCGGTCGATCTCCCGGTCGTCGGGGAGGAACTCGATCTCCCGGTCCAACTCGCCGCGGTCCTCCAGCCAGTGGATGAGCCGCTGGTGGACCGGCAGCATGGAGTGGTCCTGGGCGCGGGCGTTGCCGAGCAGCACGTTCTGTTCGTAGTTGTCGCGCAGCACCTGCCGGGCGACCTCGTCCGTCATCGAGTGCAGCAGCTTGTTGCGCTGCGGCAGGGTCAGCCGCTCCTGTTTCATCAGGTCGGTGACCAGGATCTTGATGTTGACCTCGTGGTCGGAGGTGTCGACACCGGCGGAGTTGTCGATCGCGTCGGTGTTGATGCGCACCCCGGCCTGCGCGGCCTCGATCCGGCCCAGTTGGCTGGCCCCGAGGTTGCCGCCCTCACCGACGACCTTGCATCGTAGGTCGGCGCCGTCGACACGGATGGCGTCGTTGGCGCGATCCCCGATCTGGATGTTGGTCTCGGCCGCGGACTTGATGTAGGTGCCGATGCCGCCGTTCCAGAACAGATCGACCGGGGCGAGCAGGATGGCCCGCATGAGTTCTGCGGGGGTCATCGACGTCGCCTCGATCCCCAGCGCCTTGCGCGCGGCCGCGCTGAGGGGGATCGACTTCGCCGAACGCGGATAGACCCCGCCACCCTTCGACAGCTTCGAGGTGTCGTAATCGGCCCACGACGAGCGGGGCAGGTCGAACAGCCTGCGCCGCTCGGCATACGACGACGCGGCGTCGGGGTCCGGGTCGAGGAAGATGTGCCGGTGATCGAAGGCCGCCACCAGCCGGATGTGCTGCGAGAGCAACATACCGTTGCCGAAGACGTCACCGCTCATGTCGCCGATGCCGACGGCCGTGAACTCCTCGGTCTGGGTGTCGGTGCCCATCTCGCGGAAGTGCCGCTTGACCGACTCCC
>CAZMLG010000150.1:0-7780 GCA_964566985.1 uncultured Intrasporangiaceae bacterium | reverse complement strand
ACTGCCTGCCGGTCGGCAACGCCGGCAACATCACGGCCTACTGGAAGGGCTACCGGGAGGCCACCGGGCCGACGGCGGCGGGCGCATCCGCGATCGCGACGAAAACCCCTCGGATGTGGGGGTTTCAGGCCGAAGGCGCCGCCCCGATCGTCAAGGGACACCCGATCGATGAGCCGGAGACCGTCGCCACCGCGATCCGCATCGGCAACCCGGCCTCCTGGCAGAGGGCCGAGGCCGCCCGGGACGAGTCGGGCGGGATCATCGACGCGGTCACCGACGAGCAGATCCTGCGCGCACACCGGCTGTTGTCCAGCACCGAGGGCATCTTCGTCGAGCCCGGCTCTGCGGCGAGCATCGCGGGCCTGCTGATGAGGCACGAGCGCGGTGAGATCCCGATCGGCGCCACGATCGTGTGCACCGTGACCGGGCACGGGCTGAAGGACCCCGACTGGGCGCTGAAGACGGCGGACGGGTCCGCCGTCCGCCCGACCCGCATCAGCGTCGACGCGCACTCCGCCGCGCAAGCGCTCGGGCTCACGGACTGAAACCGCCT
This sequence comes from uncultured Intrasporangiaceae bacterium, assembly GCA_964566985.1. Lineage (GTDB taxonomy): Bacteria > Actinomycetota > Actinomycetes > Actinomycetales > Dermatophilaceae > Leekyejoonella. The sequence goes on along the minus strand of CAZMLG010000150.1, from coordinate 7,227 downwards.
GGTAATCATGCTGTTCCAGCAGTTCGACGACAATTCGCTCGGTCGTGCCGTGACGGTGACGGCGCCGGCGAGTTCGGCGAATCTCGGCCCCGGATTCGACTCGATCGGCCTCGCCCTCGGCCTCCTCGACGAGGTCGCGGCGCAGGTCACCGCCGGCGGACTGACGGTCGAGGTGGACGGCTGCGGCGCCGGTCAGGTGCCTCGTGACGAACGGCACCTGGTGTGGCGAGCGATGTGCGCCATGTGGGACCGGATCGAGGTCGGTCGGCCACCCGGCATACGGCTGTATTGCCATGGGGCCGTGCCGCATTCGCGTGGCCTGGGCTCGTCGGCCACTGCCATCGTCGCCGGCGCCGGAGCTGCCCTCGCACTTGCCGGGGTCGACCTCACCGCGCCCGAGGCCCTCGAACTCGTCGGCGATGTGGCCGGGGACATCGAAGGGCATCCGGACAACTCGTCTGCCAGTGTCTACGGCGGGCTGACGCTGTCGTGGCGCGACGATGCGCGGGAAGGCTGGCGCACCGTGCGTCCGCCGGTGCACCCCGAGATCGAGCCGGTCGCACTCGTGCCGGCAGCCACCCTCGCCACCGACACCGCCCGCAAGGCCCTCGGGGCCACCGTAGGGCTGCGCTCGGCCGCGGGGACGGCGGCGCGCGCCGCGCTGCTGATCGAGGCGATGACCCGGGATCCGGGGCTGTTGCTGCCGGCGACTCGGGAGTGGCTGCACCAGGAGACACGCCGTCCGGCCTATGCGGAGAGCATGCGTCAGGTCGATCGGCTCCGTGCTGAGGGCCACGCTGCCGTGATCTCGGGGGCGGGGCCCACGGTGCTGGTGCTCACCACCCGCGATGCGGCGGGTGACATCGTCGCGCCCGAGGGCGCATGGCAGGTGGTGCGACCGGGCATCGCCGACACGGGGTTGAGGGCCGTGTCGCACACAGTGCCTCGGAAGGTGTAGATTGCAGAGTGCATCGCATGCCGGAGGCTTGTGGACCAACGGTCGAGGCCCGGGTCGATGCACCTCCCTCATCGGCGTAGCGCTTCTGGTGGCCGCGCACGATGCGGGATCCGCCAAGGTCGACGCTTGGCCCAGTCATAGCCCCAGACAATCGGCGCAGCGCCGATTCTTGACGAGGGGGAAGGAACCTTCGTGACAGACACCACTGAACTCGAGACCCCGGCAGCCGGCGGATCGAGTTCCCGAGGCTCCCTGAGCACCATGAAGCTCGACGAGCTCAAGCAGCTCGCCGTCACCATGGGCATCAGCGGGACATCCAGAATGCGTAAGAGCGATGTGCTCGCGGCGATCCGCGAGCGTGGCGGCGGTGCGCCGTCCGGCGAGAAGCCGGCCACCGCGAGCCGGGGCCGGCGGCGCGCCACCTCGGCGAGCACCGCGCCCGACGCGGCAACCGCCCAGCCGGACGGTGGGGCCCACACGGCGCCCGCCGCCGACCGGAAGACGCCCGACACCGAGGCGGCCGAACGCCACGATCACGGCGGCCGGCAGCAGTCCGCTGCGGCCGACGATCGACCCGGCCGCGAGGACGCGCACGGCCGGGATCGCCGATCGGACACGGATCGCCCCGAGCAGTCAGAGCAGGCGGAGCAGTCCGAACAGTCCAGGCAATCCGGGCAGCCCGAGCGCTCGGACCAGTCGGACCGTCCCCGGCAGCGCCAGGGCCGCGACGGACGGGACGACCAGGGCCGCGGTGACCGGCAGGACGACCGGCGGCGTGACGGCGACCAGCAGGGCGGCCGGCAAGGTGGCCGGGGCGGCAAGTCCGGCTCCGATGACCGCAATGACCGCTCGGGTCGCCAGCAGGACCGCGGCGAACAGCAGGACCGCGGTCACCAGCAGGGCAACCAGGGCAATCAGGGCGGCAACCAGGGCAATCAGGGCAACCAAGGCCAGGGTGGGCGCCGCAACAACAACGACCGCTGGAGCGACGAGAGCGGTGGCGGGAGCGGCGGTCGCCGACGTCGTCAGCGCGGTCGGGACCGCAAGCGCGGCCGCGGGCGTGGCGGTGACTACGAGGTCGACACGCAGATCCGCGAGGACGACGTGCTCGTGCCGGTCGCCGGTATCCTCGATGTGCTCGACAACTATGCGTTCGTGCGCACCAGCGGCTACCTCGCCGGGCCGAACGACGTCTACGTGCCGATGGGCATGGTCCGCAAGAACGGTCTGCGCAAGGGTGACGCGATCACCGGGTCGGTGCGCGCTCTGCGAGATGGCGAGCAGCTTCCGGCCCGCCAGAAGTTCAATGCGCTCGTGCAGCTCGACACCGTCAACGGGATGACGATCGAGAAGGCCAAGGAGCGGGTCGACTTCGGCAAGCTCGTGCCGTTGTATCCGCAGGAGCGGCTGCGTCTCGAGGACGACCAGAAGAACATCACCAACCGGGTGATCGACCTGGTCGCCCCGATCGGCAAGGGGCAGCGCGGCCTGATCGTCTCGCCCGCCAAGGCCGGCAAGACCTTGATCATGCAGTCGATCGCCAACGCGATCACCACGAACAACCCCGAGTGCCACTTGATGGTCGTGCTCGTCGACGAGCGCCCGGAGGAGGTCACCGACTTCCAGCGCGCCGTCAAGGGTGAGGTCATCTCCTCGACCTTCGATCGTCCCGCCGGAGACCACACCGCCGTCGCGGAGCTGGCGATCGAGCGGGCCAAGCGGCTCGTGGAGATGGGTCACGACGTGGTGGTGCTGCTGGACGGCATCACCCGCCTGGGCCGTGCCTACAACCTCGCGGCCCCGGCCAGCGGACGCATCATGTCCGGTGGTGTCGACAGCGCCGCGCTCTATCCGCCGAAGAAGTTCTTCGGCGCGGCCCGCAACATCGAGAACGGCGGATCGCTCACGATCCTCGCGACTGCCCTCATCGAGACCGGGTCGAAGATGGACGAGGTCATCTTCGAGGAGTTCAAGGGCACCGGCAACATGGAGCTGCGCCTGTCGCGCCAGCTCTCGGAGCGTCGGATCTTCCCGGCCGTCGATGTCAACCAGTCGAGCACGCGCCGCGAAGAGATCCTCCTCGGCCACGATGAGTTGAAGATCATGTGGAAGCTGCGCCGGGTGCTCGGGGCACTCGACCAGCAACAGGGCATCGAATTGCTGCTCGATCGGCTCAAGAAGACCAAGAGCAACGTCGAGTTCCTCATGCAGGTGCAGCAGACCAGCTCGATCAAGCTCGACGACGAAGACTGACCGCTTCGCCTCATCAGCCCGGCCACCCGCGAATGCGGGTGGCCGGGCTGTCTGCGTGAGTGGCGTTGTCAGCGCACCGGATCTATGAGTACCCCCGCCCGGATGGCCCTGTTTCCATGGCACTGTCCGTGGCGCCTTGCTGACGTGAAAGTCGTGCGCGGCTGCGGCCCTTCCCGGATGGTTGAGTAGCGAGCCCCTCGGGCGCATCGAAACCCAACTCGGATGGTTGAGTAGGCGGAGGAGCGGAGCGGGGGAGCCGTATCGAAACCCCCGCAAGATGTGCTCCGGGCCGGCCTGGCAGCGCGTGGTCACCAGGCCTCGATACGGTCGCTCTGGATCAGTGGTGTCCCCACCCGGTGTGGCGCACGTCGGCGGCGCGCACGAAGCCGATCCGGTGGCCGAAGTTGACCATGTAGTAGCGGTCCTCACCGACGATGTCGATGTGGTCGTCGGGCGTGTCGGGCGAGAAGGTCTTGGCCTTGTAGTAGTCGGTCGGCACGTGCTCGTCCACCACGGCATACGCCTGACCGGCCCGCGCGGTGTAGAGCAGCGGCTCGACCGGCTGCACGTCGTCCGGGTCGGTGTAGGCCGAGGCCTCCGGGTAGGCCGTGCCGTAGATCGGGGCGGAATCACCCTTGGGGGTGACGGCGCGCCCGCGCACCACCGTCCGGGTCACCGGATGGTGGTGCGGGTTGTGGAACCACGCCTTCACACCGAGATACCAGATCGCCGTCCAGTCGCCCCGCAGGTCCGCGACCACGAAGTCCGTGCCCGCGCCGGCCCGCGCCGAGATGTCGGACACCTCGGTGGTCGCCGGCTGACCGTCCTGGTGCAGGCCGGGGTCGTTGACCAGCTGCGCATCGTGTGAGGGCGCGGTGCGCAGCGTGACGAAGTTGGTGCCCTGCACCGGGCAGGCGGCATCCGGGTCGTCGCCGCAGCCGCTGACCGGCTGCTGGTTGTCGTCGAACCCCGGCAGGATGCGCACGACGTCGCCGCGACGGGCGCGCCGGCGGGAGGTGCCGCGCCGCAACGGTGCACCCATCACGTCGAAGTAGTGCTCCCAATCCCAGAACGGGCCGGGATCCCAGTGCATCCCGGGAATGTAGGCCGTGCCGATCGCGGGCACCTGATCGTGCCCGATGATGTGCGCTCGGTCCATGGGGATGCGGTATTCGCGGCACAGGTAGGACACCAAGCGGGCGGAGCGGCGATACAGCGGCTCACTGAACCATTTCGCGCCCTGGGGAGCGAACCCCTCGTGTTCGATGCCGATGGAGTGCGTGTTGACATACCAGTTGCCGGCGTGCCAACCGATGTCCTTCGTGCGCAGGTGCTGGGCGATGTGCCCGTCGTGGGAGCGCACGGTGTAGTTCCACGCGAGATAGGTCGGATCCTTGACCAGATCGATGGTGGTGTCCCAATAGCCCTCGGTGTCGTGGATGACGATCTGGTTCAGCGCCGGACTGTGCGGCCGGTGGCCGAGGTCGTGATTGCCGTAGGTCGTGGGGTCGTCGCCGTAGTTCTCGTAGGGAGCCTCGATCCACTCCACGTGCAGCCCACGCGGCGCGTCGACGGGTCCGTGATGGTGGCGGTGGTGGCGTGACCTGCCCGCGCGGTCGGTCAGCAACTTGCGCTGCGGATGCACGTCACCGACGTGAGTCGCCTTCAAGGACAGCTTCATTCCCGAGGCGTGCTTCGAGACACCCTTGCGCAGGTCGGCCATCAGATCGTCGGCGAAGTCCCGCTGCGCGTCGGCGGTGACCAGGCCGCTGGAGGTGGCCACCGCGGCATACCAGGTCGCCGGGTCGGTGTCGGTGCCGGTCGGATAGCCGAGCGTGCGCTGCGAGTCGGCGATCACGGCGGCGGCCCCGAGGATGTTGGCCTGGGGGTCGTTGCGCAGCCGCTGGGTGGACATGCCGGTCAGCCGTGCGGCGCGGCCCAGGGTGTCGACGACCTCGGTGCCCCTCTTGCCCGCCACGCGGCGAGATGCCTGCGCCGCCGCGCCGTCGATCAGGTGCATCGGGCCGTAACCCTGGCTCGTGCTCGGGACGCCTGCGTGGTCCTCCCAACGGCTCTGGTCGTAGGAGAAGGCGGCGAGCACGCTCGCCGGCACGTGGTAGCGCTTCGCCGCGCTGCGGAACCGGTCGTGGTCCTCCACCGCGAGGGCAGGCGAGCCGGCCGCGACGAGCGGCACGGTGAGACCGGCGACGAGGAAGTTGCGGCGACTGAGGGGCGTGCTCATGGTGCCTCCGGGCAGGTCGTGGTGTCCGTTGTGCTGTCCTTCAGCCACTGTGGCACCGACACCGGGGGGACAGGTGTTTACGGCGCATCGAATTCGATGAAACTTATTTCCCTCCACCGGCGTCAACACCACGGGTGGACGCCACGGGCCCGGGGCGCGATGATCGGACCGGGGCGTCACCGGCGATCGATCGAAGGGGAGCATCATGACCGACGGACACGCGGACCGGCAGCGGTTTCGGCTGCCCGGCCAGGATCGCGCACGACCGCCGCAACATCCCATGCCGGCGCCGGTGTCGGCAGAGCCGCCGTGGCAACCGGTCGGGCCGCCCGCCGGCGAGGTCCGGGTGCCCTTCGGCGGAGCCGGCGACGTGGCCAAGGTCTGCGTCGGCGCGCTGATCTGCCTGCTGTTGGGCGGCGGCGCGCTCTACGGGGCGATCTTCGGGAAGGCCGATACGGTCGGGGGCACCATCGCGGCGGGAGTCATCGGCGCGATCTTCTTCCTCGGCGGGCTGGCGATGGCGCTCGCCCTGCCGAAGGTTGCGCGCCACCGGTATGCCGTGATGGATGCGGGCGGCTTCACCTGGGACGACCCGAAGGGCCGCGGTTGGAAAGCGTCCTGGCCGGAGTTGACGTCGATCCGGGTGACGACGGCATACCACCAGAACCGCATGCGGATCGCCGTCCGGGGCAAGCGCTACCGCGTGCGGTTGATCGTCACTCCCGTGGAACCGAAGACGTTTGCGATGAAGCGCCCACAGCTCGCGGTGCTTCGTGGCAAGTTCGGTGCCGGGCCCGACGAATACGGGATTCCGCTGGGGGCGGAGCACAAGAAGGTCCCCGCGCTCGCCGACGGCCTGCAACGGTATGCCGGGCGGGCGAACGGCGGGGTCGTCGAGGAGGGCCGGGTGATGGGGTTCGGATACGCGTGAGCGACGAGGTCGAGATCACCTACGGCGGGCTGCGCGAAATGCTGCCCTCGCTCGCGGCGGTCACCGTCTGTGTGCTCATCGGAGGCGGAAGCCTCTACGGCGGCATCGTGGCCGACCGGGGCGGCCGGGTGCCGGCGATGATCGTGGGCGGCGTCTTCCTGGCGTTGGGGATCGCGATGACCTTCGGGTTGGTCATCCCCGGTCGCCGCAAGCACCTCGCGTTCGATCGGGACGGCATCCATGGAAGCGGCCCGGGCGACCGGCGATGGGAACTGCGGTGGGACGAGATCAACCGGGTCCGCGTGGAACTCTCGGTCATCAAGACCAGGAGGGCCGCGGTCCATACCGTGCGGGTGATGATCGCGGTGCGCGAGCTGCAGCACTTCGCCGAGCATCATCCGGAGATCTCCGCGCTGCGCGGAGGGAGGGGCGCGGCAGTCGACGAGGTGAATCTCCCGATCGGGCACGTCCGTCGGGTCGTGCCGGACATCCTGGCCGCGTTGGACCGTTATGCCGGCGCCGCGAACGGCGGGCTGACCGACCTGACGTCGACCGGAGGACCCCCTCGCGGGCGACGGGAATGAAGCGGGAACGATGCTCGTTTAGACCGGTGCCTGCCGATCTGGCAGAATGATCCGCTGGTCGCCGGTTCACGTGGAGCGCTCGCCTCACGACCCGGGGACGTGACGACAGCAAGGAGAACACTCGTGAAGAAGGACCTTCACCCCACCTACGTGTCCACCACGGTCACCTGCACCTGTGGCGAGACCTTCCAGACCCGCAGCACCGCCGAGGGCGGCGTGATCAACGCCGACGTCTGCTCGAAGTGCCACCCGTTCTACA
>CAZMLG010000149.1:0-7935 GCA_964566985.1 uncultured Intrasporangiaceae bacterium | reverse complement strand
CTCCCTGCTGCTGAAGAACATCGAGCTGATCCGGGCGCACCTGAATCCGTCACTGCACGTGTCGACGATCCTCATGACGATGTATGACGCGCGCACCCGGTTGTCGGCCCAGGTCGCCGACGAGGTGCGGGCCCACTTCCCCGATGAGGTGCTGCAGACCTCGGTCCCGCGGTCCGTGCGCATCTCCGAGGCGCCCAGTCACGCCCAGACCGTGATGACCTATGACCCCGCGTCGAGTGGAGCCTTGTCCTATGCGGACGCCGCGGCAGAACTGGCATCCCGCGCGGCCGACGGCACGGCGACGGAGTAACCTGAACCCTCATGAGCGACAAGCGACGCGGCCTGGGCCGCGGACTCGGTGCCCTGATTCCGCCGGCTCCCACCTCGCCCGGCGAGTCGCGGCCGACGGACGTGTTCTTCACCGAGAAGGCCCGCGCCGAGCGGGCCGCCTCACCGGAACGTTTCACGGGAAACGACACCCTGGAGCACGCGCAGGACACGGCCGACGGGGCGGCGGTGGCCGACGAGGTAGAGCGTTTCACGGGAAACGACGAGGCACACCCCGCATCGGCAGGCGAGCCGGACGGGGCCGAGGACGGGCCGTTGCAGGCGGTCCCGGGTGCGCAGTTCGCGAACCTGCCGGTCGGTTCCGTGCGCCCCAACCCGCGCCAGCCGCGGCAGGTCTTCGACGAGGACGAGATGGCCGAACTGGTCCACAGCGTCGGGGAGATCGGCATCCTGCAACCGGTGGTCGTCCGACCGGTCGACCCGGACGGCGAGGTCCGCTACGAGCTGATCATGGGCGAGCGCCGGCTGCGCGCCGCGTCGACGGCGGGACTCGAGGAGATCCCGGCGATCATCCGCAGCACCACCGACGACGATCTGCTGCGCGATGCGTTGCTGGAGAACCTGCACCGGTCCCAGCTCAACCCCCTCGAGGAGGCCGCCGCCTACCAGCAGTTGCTCGACGACTTCCACTGCACGCACGAGGAACTGGCCTCACGCATCGGCCGCTCCAGACCGCAGATCAGCAACACGATCCGTCTGCTCAAGCTCCCCCCGCTGGTCGCCCGCCGGGTGGCGGCCGGCGTGATCTCGGCAGGGCACGCCCGTGCCCTGCTGGCCCTGCCGGACGGCGCGGCGATGGAGCGGCTGGCGCAGCGGATCGTGGCCGAGGGGCTGTCGGTGCGCAGCACCGAGGAGATCGTCACGCTCGGTGAGGACGAGAAGAGTCCGCGGCGCAGTGCGCCCCGCGCCGGTGACCGCCATCCCGAGCTCGACGACCTGGCGGCCAACCTGTCCGACCGGCTCGACACCCGGGTCGGCATCAGCCTCGGCAAGCGCAAGGGCAAGCTCACCGTGGAGTTCGCCAGTGTGGCGGATCTGCAGCGCATCATGGACACCCTCGGGCTCCCGACCGACTGAGGTCCGTTGGCGAGGAGGGATTTCGCCGTGTAGGTCGAATATGACTGCTGCACAAGCAGATTCAGCATTGGCTTTCAACGTGAAAGGGCCGGATCCGTGACGGATCCGGCCCTTCGTGCGTGCGTCGGTGGCTCAGCCGACGTAGTCGGAGAGCTCCTTGAGCAGCTTCGGCTTCGGCAACGCGCCCACGAGTGTCTTGACGACCTCACCGTCGACATAGACGTTGAGGGTGGGGATGCCGGTGATGCCGTACTTCGCGGACGTCGCCGGGTTGTCGTCGGTGTTGAGCTTGACGAGGTCGATCTTGTCGGCGTGCTCGGTCGCGATCTCCTCGAGGATCGGGGCGACGGCCTTGCAGGGGCCGCACCACGGGGCCCAGAAGTCGACGATCACCGGCTTCGAGTTGGAGCTCTGCAGGACGTCGGCCTCGAAGGTGGCGTCGGTCGTTTCCTTGGTAGCCATGGGTTCCTTCCTTGTCGTGATGCTCCGCCGAGGACGGCGGACATCGGGGTGGAGTGCGAAGGCGGTCAACCGACCGCAGAGGCGGTTGCGGGCGCCGCGGAGTCGAGCCGGGCGAGGTAGCGTTCTGCGTCGAGGCTGGCGGCACACCCCGATCCGGCGGCCGTGATCGCCTGCCGATAGGTGTGATCGACCAGATCGCCACAGGCGAAGACGCCGTCGAGATTGGTGGCGGTGCTGCCGCTCTGGACGAGCACATAGCCTTCGTCATCGGTGCCGACCTGCGAGACGATCAGCTCGTTGCGCGGCAAGTGCCCGATCGCGACGAACACGCCGGTCGCCTCGACCTCCCGGGTCTGGCCGCTCACCGTGTCCGTCAGGGTGACTCCGGTGACCTTGGCGTCGCCGTGGATGGCGGTCACCTGGCTGTTCCACGCGAAACGGATCTTGTCGTCGGCGAACGCGCGGTCGGCCATGATCTTCGAGGCCCGCAGCTCGTCGCGGCGGTGCACGATCGTCACGCTGCGCGCGAACCGGGTGAGGAAGGTGGCCTCCTCGATGGCCGAGTCACCACCTCCGACGACGATGATGTCCTGGTCGCGGAAGAAGGCCCCGTCGCAGGTGGCACACCAGGACACGCCGTGGCCGGACAGGCGCTGCTCGTCGGGCAGGCCGAGCTCCTTGTAGGCCGAGCCCATCGCCAGGATGACCGAGCGGGCGCGGTGCGTCTCACCCGCCCCGTCCGTCACGACCTTCACGGGGCCGGTCAGGTCGACCGAGGCGACGTCGTCGCGCACCAACTCGGCGCCGAAGCGCTCGGCCTGGGCGCGCATCTGTTCCATCAGGTCGGGGCCCATGATGCCGTCGCGGAAGCCGGGGAAGTTCTCCACCTCGGTGGTGTTCATCAAGGCGCCGCCGGCCGTGACCGATCCCTCGAACACCAAGGGGGCGAGGTTGGCTCGTGCGGCATAGACGGCCGCGGTGTATCCGGCCGGGCCAGAACCGATGATGATGACATTGCGGATCGTGTCGCTCACAGGGGTCCTTCACTGACGAGATCTGGCCCGCAGGTCGTCCGCGGGCTACCGGTGCAACAGATCGTATGGCGCGCTTGTTCCCCCGCGCAGGGCGGCCCGGTCAGGTCGTGACGGAGGTCGGGCCCGCCAGCGGCGGTTCGCCCTTGGCGCAGGAGCGCGACACCACCCACGCCGTCGACTTCTTTGCCTTGGTGATGACGACGATCGCGGCCGGTGCGCCCTCGAAGTGGGCGATGTCGACGGTGATCTTGTCCGGGTCGTTCAGCAGGCCGGCACCGATCGACTGCATACAGGCGACGACACCCTGCCGGGTGGCCATGGAACCGATTTCCTTCACCTGGGCCGGTGACAGGGTCGGGCCGGCCTGGCGGGTGAGGGCCGCTGCCTGGGTCGCCAGGCCCTTGCTGGTGTAGTCGGACCCGCTGGACTCGACCACCACCTTGTCCTCGAGCGACTGCTTCGAGGTCTGCGCACCGGGCGCAGCGGTGGTCGGTGCCTGCCGATGCTGGATGGCGGTCACCCCGACGACCGCCACGGCCGCGACGGCTGCCGCGGCACCGAGGCTGATGACCGCGCGCTGCCAGCGCCCGGCTCCCTTCCGCGACGACAGGGGGGTGACGTTGGTGGGCTCGGGAGTCCGCGCGGCGCGCTGGGCCTGCTCGCGCTCGAGGGCGTCACCGATCGAGCGCGCGAGGGCATCGGGCATCGGCCCGGGGTCGGGCAGCGACCGTAGGAGGTCCCGCATACCCGTCGGGTCCTCACCGTCCTCGCGGACGGGTCCGTTGTTCGGGGGCGTAGTCGTCACAACAATCCTCCAGTACTGGTAAGAGCTGGGACGACGGATCGGGGAGTCCGGTTCCCTCGACGCGAGAAGTTTTTTGTGGCGATCGGTGGCTCCGGGTGGACGGCATCTGTCGTGTTCACGGGTAGGACGTCCGGCCACCCTCGCGGGGTTCCCTCGGCATCTCCCGGACGCCGCGATGGGGCCCGGCAGCGGCATACTGCTGCCAGCCGGCGATGGCCGGGGCACGCGCGATGCAGGAGGTTGACATGACCGACGAGGGAGCCGAGGCCACCGACGCCGCGATCACCGCGCGCATCCACGCCAGCTTCGAGCGGCAGGGTCTGATGGCGCTGATCGGGGCGCAACTGGCCGGTGTCGAGGAGGGTAGGGTGCGGATCACGCTGCCGAGGCGTCCGGAGATCTCGCAGCAGCACGGCTACATCCACGCGGGCGCGACGAGCGCCATCGCCGACAGCGCGGGCGGCTATGCGGCCCTCACGATGATGCCGGAGACCTTCGAGGTGCTCACCGTCGAATACAAACTCAACCTGGTCGCGCCGGCGTCCGGGGACCTGCTCGAGGCGACCGGCACCGTGCTTCGGCCCGGTCGCACCCTGACCGTATGCCGACTCGACGTCCACGCGCTCCAGGGTGAGACCCGCAAACTGGTCGCCGCCGGGCAGCAGACGCTCATCAGCGTGCCCACGGCATGACGGGCAGTGCACTGGTGCTTTGGGTGACGGAGCGTGCCTCATACCTCACGGCCCGTCACCCAAAGGCCCCTAGCGGCGTCAGCGACGGTAGGCGTTGCCGTGCTTGTCCTGCAGCAACTCCGCGAGCGCGCTGCGCCCGCGGGCACAGCGCGACTTGATGGTGCCCTCGGCGACCTCCAGCACCCGGGCCGCCTCGGCGACCGACAGACCCTGCATGTCGACGAGGGTGAGCGCGAGGCGCTGGGCCTCGGGAATCTTGCCGAGCGCCTCCTGCACGTCCAGGCGCACCTCGGTGCTCGCGTGGTGATCATGCCGGTCGGCCATCTCGTATTCGGGCAGCTCGCTGGTGGGCTTGGCCCGCCGCAACCGGTCGAGGCACGCATTGACGATGATCCGGTGCAGCCAGGTCGTCACCTGGGAGTCCCCGCGGAACGAATCGGCCCGGCGGAACGCCGAGATGAAGCCGTCCTGCACGGCGTCGGCGGCCACCTCCGGATCGCGGGTGGTGCGCACGGCGACCGCCCACATCCGGTCCTTGTGCCGCCGGAACAGCTCCCCGAAGGCGTGCGGATCCCCGGCGCAGTGCGCCGACAGCAGCTCGCGGTCCGTGCGCTCGTCGACCGACGCCGTATCGTTCATGGCCGGTCCATCATGTCAGGACTTTGATCTCGGGGATCTGGTCGCGGTACTGACCGCTCGCCCACGGGGCGAGGGACGTGATCCAGATGATGACGTAGCGACCGGACACCGGCGTGTCCTTGGTGACCTTCTCGGTGCCCTTGCCGTCGGTGATCGTGCCGAACGGCTTCTGGTCGCGGATCGAGGGATCCTTGGTGACGTAGACGTCCATCGTCGTCGGGCCGCCCTTGAGGTCGATGGACACGGTGCCGACCCTCTTCGAGGACCCGAGGTCGAGGATCAGGCCGGTCCCGTCCTTGATGCCGCCGTAGGTGGCGCTGCCGTAGATGTGGGTCTCCCACAGGGTCTTCGCGTCACCGTCGATCGCGCGCGGCGCCAGCTCGTTGTGCTCGTCCTGGTCGCCCTCGGGGTCGAAGCTGGAGATTCCCGTGACCTTGATCGGTTTGCCGCTCGTCGGCTTCGGCGTGCTGGTCGGCGACTTCGCGGAGGTCGTCGTCGGTGCGGCCGCCTGCGAGCGTGCAGGACTGGTCGACGGTTCGGGCGTGCCGGTGTCGAAGAGGTTGCGCAGTCCGACCGCGCCGAGCAGCACCGCCAGCACGACGAAGACGGCGACGATCGTCAGCGCCAGTCGGCTCGTGTGGTGATCGGGGTCGTCGGTGCCGGTCTGCAGCAGCGGGACGGGCGGCTCGAGGCCGTCGACCTCGTGGTGCGGGCGCTTGCGGGCACTGATCTCCTGCTCCGACGGCACCGCGAAGGCCGTGGTCTCGTCGGCGTCGATGTCGGGCCGTGCGCCGATCATCGTGTCGTCCTCGTCCGACGGCGGCCAGGTGCCGAACGGCTCGTCCTCGTCGTCGCCGCCTGCGTCCGTCGCCCGGTCTTCGGCAGGAGCGGGTCGTCCCGGAAGGACCGCGCTCGCGCCGCGACCGGTGTCGTCGGCCGCGCCCGGCAGCACCGGCCGCCCGCCCGCGCCGTGCACGCGTTCGGACGACCACGGGGACAATTGCCGGGCGAGTTCGCCAGGGGTGCGGGGTCCTTCGTCGGCGTTGAGCGTCGTGCGGCACAGCGTGTCGAGGTCGCCCGGCACACCGGTGACCAGTTCGCTCGGAGCCGGCAGGATGCCATCCGCGCGGCGCTTGACCCGCAGCAGACCACGCACCTCCTCGTCGCCCGGCCACTGACCGGTGACGGCGGTGTAGAGCGTCTGCACCAGCGCGACCGTGTCGGCGCGGGACGCCTCGTCGGAGGCCATGTCATCCAACCCGGCGAGCGAGGCATCGGTCGCCAGACCGAGCAGGAAGACGGACCCGTCGCGGGCACGCATGATGCTGTGGGGGTTCAAGGTGAGGTGATGCAGTCCCCGGGCGGCCGCGGTGTTGAGGCCGCTGGCGCTCTCGCCGACCAGCCTGCGCGCCTCCTCGGCAGGGACGGTGTCGAACTGCAGGATCGCGGCGATCGACTCGGCGCCGTGCAGCGCCTCGGAGACCACGAACGAGGTGTCCTCGTGGGTGCCGACGTCCAGCACGCGCAGCAGATGGTGGTCCTCGACTCCTGCGGCGCGCCGGGCGCTGTCCAGCGCGGCCTCGGCATACTCGCCGTCGGCCGCGAAACACGTGACGGTGACCTCGCGGTCCAACGTCGTGTCGGTCGCGAGCCACTGCTCGTAGGCTTCCTGGTGGGCGAGTGCCCGGGTCAAGGTATAGCGCCCCGCCAGGGTGGTGCCTTGGCCGATGCCTCGCACGCGCGAACTCCTCATGGGTCGGTGAATCCCGTCCGGCACATCTTAGGCGGATCGACCCGCCGAACTGCGGACCCGGGCGGCGCGTGGCCGCGCCGCCTGCGCGTCAGCGACGCCGCAGCCTGCGCGTGATCGGCGCGATGAGCTGGTCGATCTCGGCGACCCGCAACACTTTGGACGAGGCGACATAGACCGCCAGGAACGCCAGGCCCGCGACGACGGCGATCAACAGGTTGTGTGCCCGCGTGTCCTCCCCGACGCCCGCCGTGAGCCCGAACCGTATGCCGAAGGCGACACCGGTCGCCACGATCGCGGCGACCGCCAGGCGACCGTAGGTGCGCGCGACGTCACCGATCGGCAGCGCGCCGAGGCGGCGGCGCAGCCACACGAACCCGATGCCGCCCTGGGCGACATAACTGATCGACTGGGCCGCCGCGACCCCCGCGCCGATCCACCGGTCGGGCAGGCCGAGCGCCAGCAGGCTGCAGGCGGACGCCACGATCGTGCAGATCACCTGCATCCAGAACGGCGTCTTGGCGTCCTCGTAGGCGTAGAAGACGCGCTGCTCGATGACGCAGATCGTGAACGGCACGATGCCGAGCATCATCGCGATGGTCGGCGAGGCGATCGCGAACGAGTCGTCGGTGCCGAACATCGCCGCCACGAGAGGAGGCACGAGCACGACGCAGCCGATCATCACCGCGATGCTCGCGAGCCCCGACAACCGCAACGCCGTGCGGGTGTCGTCGACGACCTCGGCCGTGCGGCCCGCACCGGCCGACTTGGACATGCGCGTATAGAGCGCGGTGATCAAACTGAGGGTGACCAGGGAGTGCGGCAGCATGAACAGCATGAACGCGTAGGACTGTGCGCCGCTGCCGCTGACGCCTTCGGCGTGGACCATCAGCACGTTGGTGGTGACGAACATCGCCGACTGCTGCACGACGACCGCGGCGAAGGCCCATCCGGCGACTCTGGACGCCGAGCGCAGCCCGACCCCGCGGAAGCGGAAGTTGGGCGTGAAGCGGTAGCCGACCCGGTGCATCGGGATGATCAGCACCAGCGCTTGCGCGACGATGCCGAGCGTCGTGCTGCCGGCCAGCAGCAGCACCAGCGGCATCGTCCAGCCGTCCGGGTTGGCCA
>CAZMLG010000148.1:0-7956 GCA_964566985.1 uncultured Intrasporangiaceae bacterium | reverse complement strand
GCAGCTCCGGACGCGTCGTCTCGATGTGCACCTTGCCGTCCGTCACGGACTCCAGTCCGGCACCCGCGGCCGGGTCGGACAGGTGGAAGGCCACCCGGTGGAAGTGACCGGGGTAGTCCCGGGCCTCGAGCTCGGCCTGGGCCACCGCGGTCTGGAAGGTCACGTCCCACAGGCCCGGCGCCTCGGCCTGGTAGGCCTCCCCGCGGCGCACGTTGCGCACGAAGGCCTGCTGCGCCACCGCACGGGATCGGTCGTCGATGGTGCGGTAGGTCTGCGTCCAGTCGACCGAGACCCCCAGGTGCCGGAACAGCGACTCGAACGCCTTCTCGTCCTCGAGCGTCAATTCCTCGCACAGGTCGACGAAATTGGCCCGGCTGACCGGCACCTGGTCCTTGGCCTTGACCGATTTGCCTTCGGCGCCCCGCAGGGGCGGCGTGAAGTCGGGATCGTAGGCCGTGCCGTGGTCACCGCGCACGCCGTAGTAGTTCTGCACGCGCCGCTCGGTCGGCAGCCCGTTGTCGTCCCAGCCGAGCGGATAGAACACCTCGCGCCCCTGCATCCGCTGGTAGCGGGCGAGACAGTCGGCCTGCGTGTAGCCGAACACGTGGCCGACGTGCAGCGATCCGCTGGCCGTCGGCGGGGGCGTGTCGATCGCGAAGACCTGCTCGCGCGGCAGGGTCAGTGCGCGCTCGCGGTCGAAGCGGTAGGTGTCGTTCTCCTGCCATACGGCATCCCACTTGTCCTCGAGGCCGTCGACGGTCGGCTTGTCCGGGACCTGCGTGCTGGGCAGCGGGGATGGCGATGTCATAGGGCACATGTTCCCAGATGCCAGGTCGCGATTTCATCTCGGATACGGGGGCGGGGAGTGCGCACGTGTCCGGACTGTGACCGAATGTCCTCGAAGTCCTCGCGGGATTCCCAGCAAGCTCGCAGGTCGGGGTGTCGACATGAAAGGAGGACATCCCATCCGAGATGCCCGTTGATACACGGGCCCGCATCGACATCGAGCTCGTGCCGAGCACAGGAGGTCATCGATGCGACACCACGTATCGAGAAAAGTTGACCACCGAACCTCGCGGGCCCGTCGTCGCAGGCAGGGTATCGCCGGGGCGATGGTGGTCGTCGGCGCGTTCGCCCTCGCGTCGTGCAGCAACGCGAGCAGCGGTTCGGGTGCGTCGTCCGGCTCGGGATCCGGGTCGGGATCCTCCGGCGGCTCGTCCTCGACACCCACCGGTCACAAGGTCAAGGGCGGCAGCGTCAGTGTGGCGTTGCCGCCGGCCGTGACGGCGAACTGGATCTTCCCGTTCTCGTCGCTGGCCAACTTCAGCGTCTACAACATCTCGTGGCTGCAGCAGCCGATGTATCGGCCGCTCTACTGGTTCGGCGGGCACAACGATCAGCCGACCCTCGACCTCGGGCTGTCCGCCGCCAAGAAGCCGGTCTATTCCCACGGCGGCAAGACCGTGACGATCAGCCTCAAGGACTGGAAGTGGTCCAACGGCGAGAAGGTCGACGCGGACGACGTGATCTTCTGGATGCACATGATGAAGGCCGAGAAGGCGAACTGGGCGGGCTACACACCCGGGCTGTTCCCGGACAACGTCTCGTCGGTGACCAAGACCGGTCCGCAGACCGTGAAGTTCACCCTGACCCAGAAGTACTCCTCCGACTGGTTCACCTACAACGAGCTCTCCCAGGTGACCCCGATGCCGATGGCATGGGACGTCACCAAGGCCGGCGCCAAGGCCGGCAGCGGGGGTTGCACTCAGTCGGTGAGCAACTGCAAGGCGGTGTGGAAGTTCCTCACCGCGCAGTCGAAGGACACCAAGAGTTATGTGAAGAGCCCCATCTGGAGCGTCGTCGACGGCCCCTGGAAGCTCGGGTCCTACAGCTCCCGGGGTCAATACAGCTTCGTGCCGAACCCGAAGTTCTCCGGCTCACCGAAGCCGCAGCTGGATTCGGTCAAGTTCCTTCCGTTCACCACCGATTCCGCGGAGTTCAACGAGCTGAAGTCGTCGAGCACCATCGACTGGGGCTACATCCCCTCGGAGGATCTGCCCGCGAAGCCCGCGAGCCGGCAGGTCCCCAAGAACAGCCCGGTGAGTTCGAACTACAACCTGGTGCCCAACTACACCTGGTCGGTCAACTACTTCCCGGAGAACTTCCACAACCCGACGCTCGGGGCGACCTTCGACCAGCTCTACTTCCGGAAGGCGTTCCAGGAGGTGATGGACCAGAAGCTCGACGCGACGAAGGCCTACCGTGGCTACGGCTACCCGAACTACGGACCGGTGCCGGTGAACCCGGCCAGCAAGTGGCTCTCGCCCCTCGCCAAGAGCAACAAGCCGGTCTATCCGTTCAGCCCGTCGCACGCGAAGAAGTTGCTCACCAGCCATGGCTGGACCATGCAGGGCGGCGTGATGACCTGCACCAAGCCGGGCACGGCGAACAACGAGTGCGGCAAGGGCGTCAAGTCCGGGACGAAGCTGACGATCCACCTCGACTACGTCACCGGCTCGTCCGCGCTGAAGCTGACGATGGAACAACTCAAGTCCGACGCCTCGAAGGCCGGGATCAACCTGGTCATGAACGCCCAGCCGTTCAACACGGTGATCGGCAAGGCCGTGCCGTGCAAGCCGAGTCAGAAGGCCTGTAGCTGGCAGATGCTCGACTGGGGCGGCGGATGGATCTACGCACCCGACTATCTGCCGACCGGGGAGTCGCTCTTCCAGACCGGAGCCGGCTCCAACTCCGGCAGCTACTCGTCGAAGGCACTGGACAAGGCGATCGAGTCCACGTTGACCTCGAGCGGCACCGGACCGCTCTACACGTACGAGGACATGGTTGCCAAGCAGTTGCCCGTCGTGTTCCAGGCGAACGCCTACACGATCAACGCCGTCTCCGATCACGTCGGCGGCCTGATCATCAACCCGCTCGGCACACTCAACGCGGAGTACTGGTACCGCACGAAGTAGCGCTCATCCCTCCGTGTCCCCGTGGGGCGCCGAGCGATTCGCTCGGCGCCCGGGCGGGCACAGCCCCTCGCCGAGAAGGTCGACCACTATGATCGGTTTCCTGATCCGCCGGGTGTTGCAGGCGATCGCCGTGTTGTTCGTGGTGTCGGTCATCACGTTCATCCTGTTGCACCTACTCCCCGGTGGCGCCGCGCGCGCCGTCCTCGGCGTGCGCGCCACCCCTGCCCAGATCGCGCACTTCAACCAGGCCAACGGCTATGACCGGCCACTTCCCGTGCAATACGTCACGTGGCTCTGGGGGCTGTTGCACGGCGATCTCGGCTACTCCTATCACCTCAACCAGAGTGTGGCCTCTCTCATCGCGGAGAAGCTGCCCAAGACGATCGTGCTCAATGTCATCGCCCTGATCATCTCCGTGGGGATGGCGATCCCCATCGGGGTCGCGCAGGCGGTGCGGCGCAACAAGGCGTTCGACTACGTGGCGACCGGGCTCGGTTTCATCTTCTATTCCTCGCCGATCTTCTTCCTCTCCCTGGTCCTCGTGATGTGGTTCTCGCTGCAGCTCGGATGGCTCCCGTCGGAGGCTCCGCAGTCGGACGGCGTGGCCGGCATCCTGTCGCAGCCGCGAGAACTCGTCCTTCCGGTGGCCAGCCTCGTGCTGGTGCAGATCTCGCTGTTCAGCAGATACATGCGCTCGTCCTTCATGGACGGACTGGTGCAGGACTATGTGCGCACCGCGCGGGCGAAGGGAGCCGGCCTGTTGCGCGTCTACTACCTGCACATCCTGCGCAATTCACTCATCCCCATGGTCACGCTCGTCGGCCTGTCTCTCCCGGTGATCCTCGGCGGCTCACTGATCGTCGAGCAGGTCTTCAACTACCCCGGAATGGGATTGCTCTTCTGGCAGGAGGCCCAGGTGAACGACTACCCGGTGCTGCTCGGGGTCACGCTCGTCGTCGGCGCCGCGACGGTCGTCGGCAACCTGGTGGCCGATGTGTTGTACGGAATCCTCGATCCGAGAGTGAGGTACTGATGCCGGACATCATCGAACCCGGTGGATCCACACCCACCACCGGCGGTCTCGCGGCGGTGCCGGAGGCGAGCCCCGCCGAACCGGTCGGTGGCCACGTCGAGGGCCCACAACGCAGTCTGTTCCGCCTGGGCCTGGAGGTCTTCCTGCAGAACCGGTTGGCCGTCGTCGGCGCCGGCGTCATCATCTTCTTCCTGCTGTTCTGCTTCGTGGGCCCGCACCTCTATCACACCGATCAGGTGCACACGAACCTCCTGCTGTCCAACGGCCCGCCGACGGGGACGCACCTGCTGGGCACGGACGCCTCCGGGTACGACGAGATCGGGCGGCTGATGTATGGCGGTCAGGCGTCTCTGGAGGTCGGGCTGGCCTCCGCGGTGCTCGCCAGCGTGTTCGGGACCGTCTACGGCGCGGTGTCCGGGTACGTCGGAGGCTGGGTCGATGCCGTCATGATGCGGCTGGTGGACGGGTTCTACGCGATCCCTGCGCTGTTCCTGTTGCTCGTGCTCTCGGCGATCTTCCACCCGAACCGGTGGGAGATGATCGTCATCATCGCCGCGCTCGGATGGTTGGGGGCCGCGCGGCTGGTCCGCGGGGAGGCGCTGACCTTGCGCGTGCGGGAATACGTCCAGGCGGTGCGGGTCATGGGTGGTGGCAACATGCGTGCCGTTCTGCGGCACGTCGCGCCGAACGCCATCGGCACCGTCGTCGTCTTCGCCAGCTTCGCGGTCGCGGACGCGATCCTCCTGCTGGCGTTCCTCGGCTATCTGGGTCTCGGCCTGCAGCCGCCCCAAACGGATTGGGGAGGCATGCTGTCCGACGCGATCAACTACATCAATTCCGGCTACTGGTGGCTGCTGTACCCACCCGGTATCGCGATCATCCTCGTGGCGATCTCGTTCAACTTCCTCGGTGACGCGCTGCGCGACGCGTTCGAGGTCCGACTGCAGGGCAGGTGAGTGTCATGGGCCTGCACCGTGTGCCTCCCCTCGGGCAGGACGACGGCGACGTGCTGACGGTGGACGACCTGCACACCGAGATCCGACTGCGGCACGGCGTGGTCCATGCGGTCGACGGGGTCTCGTTCTCGATCCGGGCGGGGGAGACCCTCGGAGTGGTCGGCGAGTCGGGGTGCGGGAAGTCGATGACCGCATTGTCGATCATGCAACTGCTACCGCCCGGGGGGCACGTCGTCGCAGGCTCGGTCCTGCTCGGTGGCGAAGACCTGCTGGCGATGCCGGAGCACGAGATGCGCCGCCGGCGGGGTAGCGACATCGGCATGATCTTCCAGGATCCACTCACGTCACTGAATCCCACGATGACCGTGGGCGCCCAGATCTGTGAGGCGGTCCGGCTGCACCGTGACGTGGGCCGTGCCGAGGCGACCTCGCGTGCGGTCGAGGTGCTCGACCTCGTCGGCATCGCCCGGCCGCGCGAACGGGCCGCCGACTATCCCCACCAGTTCTCCGGCGGTATGCGCCAGCGCGTGATGATCGCCATGGCGCTCGCGTGCGAGCCGCGGCTGCTGATCGCCGACGAGCCCACCACCGCGCTGGACGTCACCATCCAGGCCCAGATCCTCGACCTCATCGACCGGCTGCGGGTCGAACTCGGCATGGCCGTCATGCTCGTGACGCACGACCTGGGAGTCATCGCGGGACACGCGGATCGCGTCGCGGTGATCTATGCCGGGCAGGTCGTCGAGGAGGCCGCGACGGCCGAGTTGTTCGCCCGCCCGCAACACCGCTACACCCAGGCACTGTTCGACGCGATCCCCGAGCGCGCGGGCGACTCCGGCGCGGACCTGCTCAACATTCCCGGCCTGCCCCCCGACCTGTCCGTGCCGCAGGTGGGTTGTCGATTCGCTCCCCGCTGCCGCTTCGCACAGGCGGACTGCCGCGCACTTGAGCCGGCGCTGATGCAGGCGGGACGAGACGGATCGGTCGACCATCGGTTCGCCTGCCTGCACCCGGTCGGTACCACGACACCGCCTCGGGTGGTCCCTGAAGCCGACTCGAGCCGGCGGAGGGACCGGGACGACGAGGAGACCGAGCCGTTGGTGCAGGTGTCTCACCTGGTCAAGGACTTCCCGATCACCCATGGCGTGCTGCAGCGGCGCATCGGTGCCGTGTCCGCCGTGGCGGACGTGAGCTTCTCGGTCGCGCGTGGCCACACGTTCGGCCTGGTGGGTGAGTCGGGGTGCGGCAAGACGACGACTGGCCGGTTGCTCTGCGGACTGGAGCGGGCCACCGGCGGCCAGGTCCTGCTCGAGGGAGTGGACGTGGCCTCCTGGCGCGGCGGGTCCGGTCGGCGCAAGCGGCGCACGCTGCAGTTCATGTTCCAGGACTCCTACGCCTCGCTCGACCCCCGGATGAGGGTCGGAGCGATCATGCGCGAGCCCCTTGTCGCCCAGCGGATCGGCGACCGGCGCAGTCGAGCCAAGAAGGTCGCCGAGCTGCTCGACAGCGTCGGCCTTCCGCGCGGTGCCCGGGAGCGCTATGCCCACGAGCTCTCCGGCGGCCAGCGCCAGCGGGTGGGCCTGGCCCGCGCACTGGCGTTGTCACCGAGCGTCATCGTCGCCGACGAGCCGGTGTCCGCGCTGGACGTCTCCGTGCAGGCCCAGATCCTCAACCTCATGCGTGAGTTGCAGCGCGGCCAGGACGTCACCTACGTGCTGATCTCACACGATCTGGGTGTCGTGCGCTACCTGTCGGACACCATCGGGGTGATGTATCTCGGCAAGCTCGTGGAGGTCGGCCCGGCCGACGAGATCTACCTGCACCCGCGGCACCCGTATACGCGAGGCCTGCTCGACGCGATCCCGAGCGTCGATCCCGCGCAGCGGCGCGCGACGGTCGCCGTGCCGGGCGAACTGCCCAGCGCCGCCGACCCGCCATCCGGCTGCCGGTATCGCACCCGCTGCCCCTTCGCCCAGGAGATCTGCGCGCTCGAGGAGCCGCCGCTGGCGCCGGGCGGCCCCGGCGGTCACCAGGTGGCCTGCCACTTCCCCCTGCCGCGGCGGTCGGCACCGGACGGTGCCGAAGCAGGCTGATCCGCTACCGTCGCACTGGAATGTCGACGCGAACGCAGGTGGAGGCACGATGACAGGCACGGATGGCATCGCGGTGCAGCGATTCGTCGATGTGTACCCACCGGGGCCGGATGTCGAGGTCCCGACCAGACCGTTCCTGGAGTATGCCGAGCAACACGCGCCCGCGACGCTCGTCGAGCTGTGGCGCGCGCACGGCCTCGGCTTCTACGGCGACCGTCGAATCGCCCTGGTCGACCCGGCCGACTGGTCCCCGGTGCTGCAGACCTGGTTCGGCCCGCAGGCGACGAGCTTCCCGTTCGCCGTCACCAGTTTCGGGCACGTCTACCACTATGACCGTGCGGAGGGCCGGGACCGCATCCAGTGCCTCGACCCGCACTTCCAGACCAATGCCGTGATCCCCGGCGATCTGGTGAGCTTCTTCACCGGCCACCTGCCCGGCCCGACATCGCACCTGAGCGATCTGGAGGGGCCGCGCGGCGGGGCCCTCGACAAGCTCGGGGAGCTTCGCCTGGGCGAGATCTACTGCTTCACCCCGATCCTGGCGCTCGGCGGACAGGTACGGCCCGACTGTCTGGACAAGGCGGACGGCGTGCGTCACCTGCAGGACATCCACCGGCAGGTCCGGGCCCAGAAGCACTGACGGCGATTGGCCCCGTCCCCGGTCGCCGCCGTACACTGAGGCCACAGGCGCCTGAGCCGTCATCAGCGGCGAGCCTCCGGAAGAACGGGGCGAATGCTCTCAGTAGACCCGGACGGGACGAGCCCGTCACAGCTCACGATCGAGCGGCCGTAGGTCGTGCGCAGGATGCGCACACTCGCGGCAAGCGAGGTGGTACCGCGGTGCCACCCGGCAGGTCCGGGTGAATCGTCCTCGTGGCAGGGATGACGACCGCGAAAGA
>CAZMLG010000147.1:6158-7959 GCA_964566985.1 uncultured Intrasporangiaceae bacterium | reverse complement strand
GCGGAACGCCAGGTCAGACGGCTAGAAGGCTCAGCAGTCGTAGTACAGATCGAACCTCCACCTGCGCGTTTGCCGAACACGGCCAGAACGGGCCAGAGTGCCTGACCAGCGGATACCCCGTTGGGCACGTTGGCTGCTATGGGGCTGTTCCGAACCTCCTGCGTACTCACTGCGTACTGAGACGTCCTGCCGCGGCGGCTCCGCCGCCTTGCCACCTAAGCCGCGGACACCTGCTTCACCACGACCGTCACGTGGTGCTCGATCCCGTCCTTCAGCCGCACCATCGGCGGGCCGTCGTTCGTGTACAGGACGCCGCGCCACCGGATCCGCTGAGACACCGGATCGAACGCGAACGGCTCCGCCACGACCCGCAGCTGCTCGATCATGCGCAAGTGGCCGGCCTGCTCCGCCGAGTCCACCGACACGTAGCCGACATAGGCGGGCACCACCTCCACCACCACCGGGTTATCCCAATCGTGCGTGATATTGCCGAGCCCATCGTCGACCTCCGCCGCCTTCACCACCTCGACCTGATCCCTGAGTCTCACTGCGTCCGCCTCCGGTACTGGTGCAGCACCGCCAGCTCGTGCAGGAGGAAGCCGTCGAGGACCGTCGGCGTCTCCGAGTAGTCCGCGATCTGGTACCGCTTCAGCTGCTCCGGATTGCGTACCGAGCGGGCCGTGACCGTCAGGATCACTGCGTCCAGGTCCTCCTCGGCGATCCCGTCGGGGAAGCCGGCGCCGCGCGTGTACGCCTTCACGAACGCCCGCACCACCGGCAGGTGGGCCGTAGCGAGAGCGGTCAGGGCCGCGTCCCCCGGCTTACCGAGGAACGCGGCCACCTGCTCCGGGGTGGTCACGAACCGATCCCCGTGATCTTCACGACCGCCTCCGCGTTCATCGGCGCCGCGTCGTAGCGGGCCACCACGCGGATCGCCTGCTGGTCGTAGTCGCCGTACAGCTGGTCGAGGATCTTCACCGACGGGGCCAGGTCACGGGCGACCGCGATCTGGCTGAAGTCGACCAGGGCCGCGTTCCCTGCGGGGATGCGGGCGGTGACGGTGACCGGGCTGCCGAACAGGCGGAACACGCCGTCCAGGGTCGGATCCGGCTGGAGCATGTACCGGTTGTTGCCGTCCTTCAGCTTGCGCAGGGCGATGAACTCGTCCGGGCGGATCAGCCACTTGAGGCCGGCCATGTTCACGTTCGCGGACAGGGCCTTCCCCCATGCGTCGATGAGGGTGTCGAGGGCCAGTGCGCCGGTGGTGGCGACCTCCTGCGTGCCGGTGTACGCGAACAGGCCGAGTGGGGTGGTGGTGCCGTCGCCGCCGGCGCCGAGGAACTGGCTGTCGATCTTGTTCGCCACGTCGGTGACGAGGCGGTCCCGCAGGGCCGCGTCGAGGGCGACGATGGACTGGCGGGCCAGCTCGTTCGAGTAGCGGGTGAGGACCTTCACCGACTTCATCGTCGACGGCAGGAGCTCGATCTCGTCGAACTCGGCGTCGCGCTCGGGGATCTGCCCGTTCTCGCCGGTCCAGCCGGGGTCGGTGATCGCGCCGCCGAGCTTGGGGATGCGGACGGGGCTGGCCGAGTCGAAGATGCGGGGTCCGGCTGCGAGGAACACGGACTTGTCGGCCAGGGGCTTGACGAGGATCGCCTGGACCTGCTCGGCGGTCAGTTCGGGTGCGGTGGTGGTCGAGTTGACCATGGTTGCCTCCTGTGGGCGTTACGGGTTGGGGTTCCCATCGCCGCCAGGACGCCTAAAGGGGCCGGCCACCAGGACCGACCCCTTTAGTGTAACC
>CAZMLG010000147.1:0-6058 GCA_964566985.1 uncultured Intrasporangiaceae bacterium | reverse complement strand
CTCCTACTGTGCGTTGGCCCGCAGGATGCCGGCCAGGCTGACCGTATCCGCACCCACCGACACGCCCTGGCCGATGTCACCGGACACCGTGCGCGCCTTCAGGTGCGGCTTCGACTCGATCAGGCCGCTGATCGCCGCCTCCAGGGCCTCCTCGTCGGCCAGGTGCGCCTCGTCGAACGGCAGGTCCGTCGGATCCGCCAGCCGCCCGGTGCGCTCGACGAGCACCTTGTGCAGCCGGTGCGCGTAATCGTCCGCCTGCTGCGCCCTGGTGCGGTACTTGGCGTTCTCGTTGCGCAGCTGCTCGACGTACACGCGGGGGAACGTCTCCTGCTGCTCCTCGACGGCCTCCTGGCCCTCGTCCTCGGCCACGTCCTGCTCCTCGACGATCTCGTTCTCCACGGCCTCGTTCTCCATCACTTACTCCTCCTCGCCTGGCGCGCCTCGGCGTGTTCCTCGGCGGCCTTGACCCGCTTGCTGAAGCCGGTCTCCTGAATCTCCTTGCGCACCACGACCCGCTGCGTGCACATGCAGCCCTTGTGCGTCTGCATCGGGTGAATGGCCGGCCACTCGCGGCCCTCACGCCACCACCACTCGCACAACTGGCAGGCGTCCGTCTCCATCACCCGCACCCAGCCCTTGACCCGCTTGTCACGGCTGATCCCATCGGACAGGCGGCGTGCCGCAGCCTCGAGCGGTTCGGCCCGTGCCAGGCGGGCCACGATCGCCTCCGGCACCGGCGACTGCGCCGCCACCTCGAGCACCGTCGACGACGCCTTGCGCAGCCGTACCGGATCCGTCGACGCCGCCTCCGCCGAGGCCGGCACCTCCGTGCCCAGCTCGACCGTCAACTGAGCAGACAGGCCCAGATCGGCCACCGCCTCGGCCCGCAGATTCGCGGCCACGATGATCCGGGTGATGATCGCCTCGGCGCGTGCCCGGTCCAGCTCCCCGGCCACGAACCTCCGGTACACCGTCAGCACATCGGCCTCGGTCTTCTCGCCCAGCCTGGCGAGGACGTCCTGGTACGTCACGGCACCAGCTCCGCCAGATCCACGCCCGCAGTGTCGAGGGCATCACCGCGCCTGGCCGAACGCACCCGCTCGATCTCCGAGGGCGTGAAGCCCATGACCGTCTCCAGGGCCACCGTCAGCGGGACGCCCATGCTGACCAGCTTCGCCGCCGCATCGGCCTGCTGCGCCGGGGTGCGGGTCTCCGGGGACGCCCACACCACCTCGACGTCCAGGTCCGCCGTGTCCGCCCCGTCACGCACCGCCAGCATGAGGCGGGCCACCTGCTCCCACGCCTGCCCGAACGTGCGCTGAAGCTGGTAGCAGCGGGACACCAGGGACGACTCCGCGGAGCGGATCCCGTCAGCGCTCGGCGGCTGGTCCCCGTGCAGGCCGAGGTAGTGCGGGGGAAGGCCGGTCAGGGCGCCGATCTGCTGCGTGACCACCGCGGTCAGATCCGAGTAGCCGTCGAGGCGGGCCGCATCGAACTGGCCGAACTTGGTGCCCGGATCCTCCGACTGCCACAACCTGCCCAGCTCGTCGGAGAACGGGTTCACCGGCTGACCGTCCTCGTCCTCGACGACCTCCAGGCCCGTCACCCACCTGCGCGGGCGGGCGAAGAACTCGCTGGTGACCATCGCATCGGCCATGAGCTTCGCCAGCGCATCGGTCAGGTCGAGGATGTCCTCCATCTCCGACACGCCGTCCACGTCGAGGAGGCGCCCCTGGTTGACGATGGGCACCATCGGGACGACGCCGAGCGGATTGTCGATCACGTCGACCTGCGTCCAGCCGGTCGGGGGCATCGCCGCAGGGTCGGCCACCATCGCATCGGAGCGGTAGCGGACGATCTCGTTCGGCCCGTACAGCATCGCCTGACCACGACCGTCCTGGACCCACCGCTTCAGCGCGGCCGTCACCTGGCGGGTCGCCGGATCGTGCGCCACCGCCACCTGCCGCGGCGATTCGATCGTCACCTGCGGGCCACGCGGGCCAGCCCAGACGAGGGCGAACGACCTGCCGTAGACGAGGGCGTCGGTGTGGGCCTGCGCCGCCAGATCGTCGAGCCGGTTCTTCTGCCACGCGGTCCACAGTTCATCGTCCCGGCCATGCGCGGTACGGAAGCCGGCCACCTGAAGCCGCTCCGCCAGCGACGTGACCGCCAGCTTCGGGAAGTTCACCGTCAGCCTGCCGAGCCGGTCGCCGAGCGCTTCACGCGCCTGCGGCGCCAGGAACGCGGCGGGCTGCGTGCCAGACCAGTACCGGTCGAGGCGCACCAGCTCAGGGGCCGCAGTGTCGAGCTTGTCGTTCAGGATCTCCAGCATCATCGGAAGCTCACAACCTTTCGTCTACGAGTGTTCTTGGTGTGCCATGCCGCCCGGTCCAGGGCGACGATCGCCGCCACTGCGGCGTCGATCTTGCGTGGACTACCGCGCTTGTCCTTGGTGACCAGATCCCCCATAGGGGTCCTCTTGGCGACGCAGTGCGCGACGTGGGCGGCAAGCCGGGGATCCCCGTCGTGCGTCACCTGCCCGGTCGTCACCGCCTGGAACATGCGGTCCGTCGCGGGCGCCATGCGCTTCGCCCACGCCGTGTTCCACTCCAGGACCCGCTTGTCGCCGTGCCGCTTCGCCCAGCCCTCGATCTCCGAACGCCAGCCCCACGGATCCGCCGCCAACTCGGCCACGTCGTAGCGGGCGAACGCCGCGTCCACCGCGTCGTCCACGTCGCCGCGCGGCACCCGCCACTGCTGGTCGCCAGGGTTCTCCCACAAGCCCTCGACCCACAGGTGCGGCTCCGGGCCGACCGTGCAGCCGATCAGCGCCGTCGAGTCACCCGACGCCGAGCCGTCGAAGGCCAGCACCACACGCTCGCCAGGCTCGACCCTCCGCTCCGCCGCGCGGGCATCCCACGCGCCGAACGGCATCCAGCCCTCCACGCCGGTCACCCACTGGCCGAGACGCAGCTGGCGGAACACGGGTTCACGGATCGTGCGCCTGGCCGCCTCCAGGCCGTCCTCTGACAAGAACGGCCTCCGGCACGCCAGCGCCGGATTCGCCAGCCGCCACGCCTCCCGGTCGTCGACCGCGCACCCCTCCGGCGCCGAGAACTCGCGGATGAAGAACGCCGGATCCGTGCCGCCACGGCCATGCGACACCAGCCGCCACATCACCGAGTCCGGGGACGCCGCCGGGGTGCTGATCGCCAACGTCAGCGACTCCGGGCGTTTGCCGGCCACCGACGTGACCGCCTCCCACACCTCTTCAGTGACCACATGCAGCTCGTCGACGATCTGAAGCGACGGATCATGCCCGTGCAGCGCTCCAGGCTCGGCCGGCAACGGGAGCAGCGTCGCGTCGTTCTCCGGCAGGTAGATCCGATCCGCATATACGTGGACCCGCTCGGCCAGCTCCTCGTTCAGCTCGATCATGCGGCGCGCGTACTTCAGCGTGATGTTCGCCTGCCGCTGGTCCGACGCCACCACCAGCACCTCCGCCGACGGTGGGCCCACCCACAACTCCGCCACCGCCAACGCCGCCGCCAGCATCGTCTTTCCATTCGCACGCGGGATGGACACCAACGCCGTGCGGATCCCGTCAGCGAACGCCCCACGGACGATCTCCTTCTGGAAGTCCCGCAGGTCGAACGGCTTCCCCGCGCCCTGACCACGCGGCGTCGTCAGGTAGGTGCGGATGAAGCGCTCCCGCCGCTTCGCACGATCATGCGGCCAGCCCTTGAACGAGAGGGGAGCAGCATCGATCTGCCGCTTCGGGCCTGCTTTCACCGCCCCTCCTCAGTATCTGTTACCAACAGTAACGCACATTTTGCCTTGTCGTGAGGGTCGGCCTTGGTGCGTTGCGCCCCGGCTCCCCTGGCCGAGCCGCGTGCCCGGTTGCAGGGGCCGCAGACGACCTCGATGTCCTGGAGGCGGATGGGGAGTCCGGCTGCGTGCCGCCGCCAGGCTTCGGGACTGTGGTCTGCCTGGAGGTCGTTGGTGGCGCCGCAGTCTGTGCAGAACGGTTGGAGGCGTCGTGCGCGTTCGCTGAGGCGTCGCCAGGGCGTGTCGTAGCCGCGTGCTCTGGTGGATCGTTTGGGGCTCGGTGCGGGCCGGTGGGTGGGGCATCGGTTGCGGTCGCTCGGGGTGCCGCAGTCGACGCAGGGCTTCAGGGTCATGGCTGGCCCTCCGCCGCGTCGACGAGCCGGTCTGCGAGTTCGAGTGCTTCAGGCTTGGTGAGGATGAGGACGACGCCGGCCAGCTGGAGTCGGACTCGTCCGTGGAGCGGATCCCAGCTGGCGGTCCAGTGGATCCTGCGGGGGAGCAGCTTCATGCGACCTCCTCGGTCTGCTGGCGTCGCCAGGCTTTGTAGGCGCGGCTGGTGCGGTCTGTTCGCCAGCCGAGACGCACCCGCGCATCGCGGACCGTGGTCGGCGCCGGGTCCAGTGCGTCCACCGCCGCCACGTCCTCGGGTGGCACGGCTTCCTCGGGGTTCCGTTCGTCGCGCATCGGCGCCCGGACACGTCCACGCACGCCCTGCTCGGTGACCTCCAGGACGAACTTCCCGGCCACGGGTTCCTTGTCGCCTGCCGGGCACGACTGCCGTAGTCCACCGTGGCGGTCCTTCGAGACGCAGACGTAGGCGGATCCGCCCTTGCCGGGGGTGAAGGCCGAGTCGACCTTGACCCGCAGGGAGGTGCCGCCGATCGCGCGCTTCTTCGCCGCCGAGCCGGTGGGGCCGTAGGCGCGGGAGTCGGCGCCTTTGCTCAGGTGGTCGATACCGACGACGCAGGCGCCTGTGCGGGTGATCGGCTTGATCACGCCGGTGTGCGCTCGGGTGAAGTCGTCGGCCGAGTTGGAGTCCGCGCCGACGAGGGGGAGCAGTTCTCCGATCGAGTCGATCACGACGAACTCGGGCTGCCACAGCTTCATGTGCTCGACGATCGCGTAGAGGTGTGCTCGGTCCTCGGGCTCGACGTAGAGGAAGCGCTCGGGGTCGCGGAGCATCGCCTCGGTGGCGCCGAAGGTGAGGAGCCTGGAGATCGTGGACGCGGGGCCGTTGTGGTCGAGGTCGAGGCGGAGCACCCTGTGGCCGGCTTGCAGCTGCTCGACCGTGGCGTGGTCGCAGAGGAGCGTCTTGCCGCTCTCGGGGTCTCCGAAGACGACGTTGTACTGCCTCCGGTAGAACAGGCCGATGCCGTCGTCGCGCTTGCAGATGCCGGGGACGGGGGGATCGGGGATGCCGCCGTCGAGCATGGCCGCGACGTCGAAGTAGGCGGGAGGATCCGGTGTTTCCTGTTTCCCTACAGGGGGTGCGGAAACGGGAAACACGTCGCCGGGGCTGGGAAACACGTCGCCGGTGGCAGAGGATAGTCCCTGGTCAGGCGTGTTTCCCTGTTTCCCTACCCCTATGTGGGAAACACGGGAAACACTGTCTTCGCCGACCCGCTCCAGGTAGGCGTCGAGGTCGTGGTCAGCTTCGGCGGGGTCTGCGGTCTGGCTGGCGGTCCAGCCTCCGGGTCCGGGGGCGATCGCAGTGGGTGGGTTGTAGCTGCCGTACGCCACTTAGGCTCCTGTCCATGGATCGCGGTATCCGCCGTCGAGCGGCTGGCATCGGTAGGCGGCTTGGCGGCGGCGTCGTAGGCCGGCCAGGTAC
Source organism: uncultured Intrasporangiaceae bacterium (assembly GCA_964566985.1). Classification (GTDB taxonomy): domain Bacteria; phylum Actinomycetota; class Actinomycetes; order Actinomycetales; family Dermatophilaceae; genus Leekyejoonella. Next base: position 399 of record CAZMLG010000147.1, on the reverse strand, counting down.
TCCTGGACTTCGGGCTTGTCGAGGAGGTCAATCTGTCGGTGGGGGTTGGTAAGCTGGGGGCTGTCCATCGCGGGACCTTTCCGGATCCCCGACCCTGCTGAGAGGGTCGGGGATCTGTCGTATCGACGGCTTGCTGCACCGGGCCTGTCGTACGGGGTGAGGCGGAAGGTCAGTCGGTGGCGGCGTCCTGCTCGGCCCGCTGGGCGGCCAGGACTGCCTGCCCGCGGGGTGTGAAGGTGCCGGCCGCGTCAGTGAGTCCTCGCCGGTGTGCTTCGGCGATCAGTTCCTCGGTCGTGAAGTGGTCGAGGTTGGGGGTAGCCTGAGTCATGGAATCTCCTTCGTGATGGACGGGGTTTTCGCTGGCCTCGGTGGTGTTGCCGCACTGCCGGGGCCGTTTTC
>CAZMLG010000146.1:0-8002 GCA_964566985.1 uncultured Intrasporangiaceae bacterium | reverse complement strand
GCTCGCGCATGAAGCGCAGCAGCGACCCGGCGTCGGACTGGCGCAGCACCTTGGCGGCGACGATCCGGCCACGACGCAGGTCGCGCACGCGCCACACCGAGCCCATGCCGCCCTCGCCGATCTGATCGATCAACTCGTAGCGGCCGGCGAACACCTCGCCCACGCCGACACCTCCTCACCCGACGACGACCCCACCCTATGGGGTCGCCCTCCGGGTCAGCCGAACGCGGCCGGGTCCGGTCCGAGACGCAGGCCCTTGTCGAGCGCGTCGATCGCCTCCATGGCGTCGTCGTCGAGGGTGAAGCCGAACACGGTGAAGTTCTGGGTGATCCGGCTCGGGGTCACCGACTTGGGGATGACCACGTGGCCGCTCTGCAGGTGCCAGCGCAGCACGACCTGAGCCGGGCTCACGCCATACCGGTCCGCGATCCGGCCCAGGGTGTCGTCCTCCAACAGTTCGCCGCCCTGGCCGAGGGGGCTCCAGGCCTCGGTGCGGATGTCGTGCGCGGCGTGGAAGTCGCGCAGTTCGCGCTGCTGCAGGTAGGGGTGCAGTTCGATCTGGTTGAGGGCGGGGTATTCGCCGACCTCGTCGTGCAGCCGCTGCAGGTCCTCCAGACGGAAGTTGCACACGCCGGCGGCACGGATCCGCCCCTCCTCGCGCAGCCGGACGAGGGCCTTGTAGGTGTCGACGTACTCGTCCTGGGCGGGTGCGGGCCAGTGGATGAGGTAGAGGTCGATCGGTGCGTCGCCGCCCAGCTTGGCGTGCGACTCCTCGAAGGCCTCCAGCGTGCGGTCGTAGCCGTGCCGGTCGTTCCAGACCTTCGTGGTGAGGAAGATGTCGGAGCGTGGCACGTCGCTGCCGGTGATCGCACGCCATACCCCCGCCTCGTTGCCGTAGGCGGCGGCGGTGTCGATGCTGCGATAGCCGGTCTCCAGCGCCGCGGCGACGGCCGGCGTGGCCTGCTCGTCGGGCACTTGCCAGACGCCGAAGCCGAGTTGCGGCATCGCCACCTGGGCCTCACCGGCGCGGAGGGTCACGGTCGGAACAGTGGTCGTTGTCGATGACGTCATGTCGTGACCAACGCACGCACCGGCTCTCGTATGCCGAGGGCTGCCGTGCCGTCCCCCGGCACGGCAGCGGACCGGGGTGAATTCGTTGACACGGTCAACCATTATCGTGGGAGTCGGCACCGAAGCGGACGACGGATGAGACGAGGACACCGGCCATGAGCGGCACTCCGGCGAGCGCGCGGGCCCAAGGATCGGCCGGATCGGTCTCGATGTCGCACCGGGAGGTGCTCTTCGCCCTCTCCGGCCTGCTGCTGGCGATGTTCGTCGCGATGCTGTCCTCGACCGTCGTGTCGACCGCGCTGCCGCGCATCGTCGCCGATCTGGGCGGCAGCGAATCGGGCTACACCTGGGTCGTCGTCGCGTCGCTGTTGACCATGACGGCCACGACGCCCCTGTGGGGCAAGTTGGCCGACCTGGCCGGCAAGAAGGCCCTCACCCAGGCGGCACTGATCATCTATGTCGTCGGGTCGATCGTCGCCGGGCTGACCCCCGACATGAGCGTGCTGATCATCGCCCGCCTGATCCAGGGCGTCGGGATGGGCGGACTGGGCGCGCTGGTGCAGATCGTCATCGCCTCGATGGTCACACCGCGCGACCGCGGGCGCTACTTCGGCTATCTCGGCGCGGTGTTCGCCGTCGCCACGGTCAGCGGCCCGCTGTTGGGCGGCCTGCTGGTGGACGCGCACTGGCTGGGCACGATCCTGCCCGGCTTCATGCACGGCGACGCGTGGCGGTGGTGCTTCTACGTCGGTGTGCCCGTGGCGGTCGTCGCGTTCGTCGTGCTGCAGAAGACCTTGCACCTGCCGACCGTCCGGCGCGAGGTCTCGGTCGACTACCTCGGCGCGTTGCTCATCACCGGCGGGGCCTGCGTCCTGTTGATCTGGGTGTCGCTGGCCGGGACCCGCTTCGCCTGGATGTCGGTGACGACCGCATGGATGATCGCACTCGGCGTGGTGCTGCTGGTCGCGTTCGTCCTCGTCGAGCTGCGGGCCGCCGAGCCGGTGGTGCCGATGGCCCTGTTCAAGGACCGCACCACCAGCCTGGCCGTCTTCGCGTCGGTGATGGTCGGGGTGGCCATGTTCGGATCGACGGTCTTCCTCGTCCAGTACTTCCAGATCTCCCGGGGCATGAGCCCGACACGCGCGGGCCTGATGACGCTGGCGCTGGTGGGCGGACTGCTCGTGTCGAGCATCGTGACCGGCCGGTTGATCGCGGCGACCGGCCGGTGGAAGCGCTATCTGGTCGGCGGCGCGGCCGCCATGGTGGTGGGCGTGGCGCTGCTGGGCACGATCGACCCGCAGATCGGCCTGTTCCGCGTGGGCGCCTACATGGCGATCCTCGGCATCGGCATGGGTGCGGTCAACCAGAACCTCGTGCTCGCGGTGCAGAACAGCGCGGCCCAGGCCGACATCGGTGCGGCCAGTTCACTGGCCGCGTTCTTCCGCACGATGGGCGGCTCAATCGGGGTGTCCGCGCTCGGGGCCGTCCTGGGGCACAAGGTCGCCGGCAGCATGCAGCAGGGGCTGGCCGACGAGGGCATCACGCCACCGGAGGGCCTCAGCGGCAGCGAGATCCCGGACATGACGACGCTTCCGGAGGAGATGCGCGGCATCGTCGAGTCGGCCTACGCCAACGCGAGCGGGGACATCTTCACGTATGCCGCGCCGTTCGCCGTCCTGGCGCTGATCGCGGTGCTGCTGATCCGGGAGACGCCGCTGCGCGAGACGATCGAGCGTGAGGACGAGTTGGTCGCGGCTCGCCCCGGCGCCGCCGACGAGCCCGCGGCGAGCCGATGACCGACTCGACGATCGATGCGCTGCGACTCATCGAGCGCCGACTGCGGCACCTGACCCGCCGCATCGGCGCCGCCACGGAGGAGAATGCGCGCGCGATCGACCCGCGGCTGCAGGCCAACACGTTCCGGATGCTGCGGTTCGTCGCCGATCACCAGCCCACCCGTGCCGCCGAGGTCGCCGAGGCGTTCGGGATCGACAAGGGTGCCGTGAGCCGAGGCCTCGCGACGCTGCAGGAGATGGGTCTCGTGCGCCGTGCGTGCGACCCCGACGACCGCCGCGTGCAGACGGTGGAACTGACCGGCGACGGTGCCGCCCTGGTGCAGCAGGCGACCGAGCGGCGCCGGCGTATCGCCGCCCACCGGTTGGCGCAGTGGTCGCCGGACGACCTGGCGGCGTTCGCCGACCACCTGGCACGCTTCGACCAGGCGATGGATGACCGGTGACCGGCCGGGTTCAGCGACGGGCCGCGTCGGCCGGCCGTGCCGGCGATGCGGCGGCCAACCCGGTCAGCACCATGGCGACCGTGCTGCGCAGGTAGTCCTCCCGCTCGGGCTCGTCGTATCCGAGGGCGGACAGCGCCACGCCCTCGAGGCTGGCGACGACCGCCCGGGCCCGCAGCCGGGGTTCGGGTTTGCACGATCGCTCGACGACCGCGGCCACGACGTCGACCAGTTGCTCGCGCCACCGGCCGGCGTCGGCGCGCAGCGACGGCGTGCGCACCGCCTCCAGTCCCAGCTCCCCGACGGTCACCAGCAGGGCCGGATCCCGTGACCAGCCCAGCAGCAGCGCGGTCGTCCGCTCGGCGACCGCATCGGGATGGGTGTCGAGGTCCGGTAGGCCGTCGGCCACCCGCGCGACGTCCTCGGTCAGGTGGACGGTCACGTGTTCGGTCAGCGCCGTGAGCAGCGCCAGGCGGGTGCGGTAGTAGACCGAGCAGGTGCCTTCGGGCAGGCCGGCCTCCCGGTCGACGGCGCGGTGCGTCAGGCCGCGCAGCCCACCCCGACCGACGACGGCGATCGCCGACTGCAGCAGGTGCCGGCGCCGGGCGTTCGCGCCACTGGGCGGCTCGACCGCCGTCATCGCGGGCACCGGGCAGGACACGGCCTTCGGTGGCGCGTCACCCCTGACCCGGCTCGTGCGTCCCCTCGGACGTGCCGCCAGGGGTCTCGCCCTCTGCCCCGCCCGTGGCCTCGGCGCCGCCCTCGTGATCGGGGATCCCGAGCTTGTCGCGAAGCACGCCGCGGCCCTTGGCGATCTTGTCGTCGTACTTCCCGCCGGTCTTGGACTTCACGACGTCCTCGGCCTTGTCCAAGGCTCCTTGGACCTGGCCCTTGTGGTCGTCGGCGAACTCCTTGGCCTTGTTGATCCAGTCGCCAGCAGCCATGGATCACACCTCCTTCAACATCGGATCGATCGGTTGGTCCGACGATATCTCAGCCGACCGACGCCGATCGGAATCCAGGGTGCTGCAAATCACACGCCGCACCCCCTGATCCGCCTTGTTTCCGCGCGAGAAGAGGGTCTACTCTATAAGTGTCAACATTTCGAAATGAAACTTCGCAGAAAGGTGGCACCGATCAACATGATCAGCGCAGTCCTCCTCCTCGCCGCCGCATTCGTCGTCCTGGCGTTCCTCACCGCTGCCGGCACCTGGGCCATCACCCTCTTCGCCGACAAGCACAGCGAGACCATCAGCCAGCAGGGCCCGATGGCGGCACACGTCGGAGCGCGAATCTGACCGCCGCAGACACAGGCCCGGGAGACACGGCTCGGGCCACCCCCAGCGAAACAAACGGGAGACGATGATCGTCTCCCGTTCTTGCTGTCCCGGGCCGTCACGGCGCAGGTCGTCTACTCGGTGCGGATCAGGTCCGCACGGATGCGCGGACTGGCCGCCACGACCGTGAGGCCGGCCACCGCCGCGGCCGCGGCCGCGGAGACGCCGGCCAGGACCAGGCTCTGCCGCCACGGGGTGTGGCTCACCTCCGTGCCGAAGGCGAGGTAGCACGCCCCGGCGAGCGTGCCGAGCCCGACGGCAAGGACCACGCCCGCACCGAGGGGCAGCGCCGCCTCGATCCACTGAGTCCGTCGGAGAAGCCGAGGGCTCACCCCCGCCAGCCGCAGGCAGATCAGCTCGGCCCGCCTCGACATCGCCCGATCGACCGCTCCGATCGCGAACGCCAGCAACCCCACCGACAGCACGACCGCGGCGACGGACCACACGATCTGGCGCAGGCCCGACACGAAGTCGAAATAGGACATGTCCGGTGCCTGGAAGAGCACGTCGCGCCCGTCGATCTGCAGGATCAGCGCCCCCGGCCCCGCCGTCACGCCGGTCGACAGCGAGGTGATCGGCACGCCCGCGTCGGCGGCAGCGATCACCTCCACCGACGTCCGTGCCACGAGGCGGCGCACGCCCGGCGTGCCCCGCGGGATGAAGACCTGGGCGTCGAGCGCGTCCCCGACGGCTTCGGGCAGGGCGTAGCGCGGTGCGGTGATCCGCGCCGCATGGCCCGTGAGTTCTTGCTCGGGCGTGACGGCATGGACCGACAAGGTCGCCCGAGGCAACGCCCATTGCCCGCCCAACCACGCGGGCCGTCCCTCTCGACAGGTCGGGAGCGGTCCGACCAGGCGGACCAGCTGGTCACAGGTGCCGACCACCGCGCTCAGACAAGAACCATCGTGCGCGCACGTGGTCCGCAGAAAGCCCAGGGCCTCGGTGTCACGGATGCCTTCCACCTCGGCCACCTTCGCCGCCAAGGATGTCGCGTGGTGACGACCGGTGACACGGGTGCCGGTCTGACCGGTCGTCTGCAGGGTCGCCGCAGCCTGGAACTGCGGGGTCTGCTCGAAGGCCACCACCACGGCGCGGGCACCGGTGACGACGAAGAGGCCGATCAGCAGCCCCGATACGACCCTACTGGTGCTCGCCGGCTGGTCCTGCAGGCGCCGGCCCGCGATCACCGTGGCCGGGCCTCGCCCTCGCACGAGCAGATCCGCGACGAGACGCACGAACGAGGGCACCACGAGCACGATTCCCACACCGAGCGAGACGATCGCCGCGAACAGCGGCACCACCAGGCGTCCTTCGGCCTCCTCCGGTGTGGCCGCCGCGAAGACGTAGGTCGCCAGGGCGGCACCGAGCAGCAGCGGTGCGACACGCCACCACGACGGCCGCCGGGCATTCGCGTGTCGTGCCGTCGCGAGGGCATCGGACGCGCTCGCGCGTGCCGGTGATGCCGACACGAGGGTGACGGCACCGGGCACGACCAGCAGCACGACGGCATACCCGAAGATCGTCGGGGTCAGCGTGGCCGACTCCCAGTGACGGCCCGCGGGATGCCACGCGACCAGTGCAGGACGCGCCCCGAGGAAGCCCACCGCTCCGATGACGGCCCCCACGACGGCCGCCGCTCCCGTCTCGACGGCGGCGACCAGGCGAGTGAGACCGGCGCTCATGCCGAGCAGGCGCAGGTTCGCCAGGCGTCGGTCCCGCATGGCGGCGGCGAGCCGCCCGGCGGTCGCGGCGAGCACGAGCACAGGAAGCCCGACGGTCACCACGACCGTCGCCAGCAGAAGCGACATCCCGTGCGGTGACACGAGACCGTGCTCGGCCTCGCCCGCCTCGGAATGCGCGATCGCCAGCACCCCCAGCATGATCAGCGTGCCCACGGCAGCGGCCAGGGCCACCATCGACGAGCGCCATCGTGCTGCGCCTCCCCCTGCGAGGCGCAGCCCCAGTCGCACCGCCGCCCTCATGACCACGCCGTGGCGGATGCCGACACCCTGCCGTCGATCATGCTGAGCAACCGGTCACAATGAGCGGCGACGCGATTTTCATGGGTGACGACGATCAGTGCGACGTCGAGTTCGTCGGTGGCCTCGCGCAGTGCGTCGAGCACCCGGTCGGCGCTGACCGAGTCCAAGGCCCCGGTCGGCTCGTCGGCGAACACCACAGGAGGTCGATGCACGAGGGCGCGCGCGACGGCGGCCCGTTGAGCCTGCCCGCCCGAGACCGCGCCGGCTCGATGATCGGCGACATCGACCACTTCGAGCCGTTCCAATTCGTCCATCGCCCGATCACGGGCCTCGCCCCGCGTGCCGCCCGTCAGCTGCAGCGGGAGCATCACGTTCTCCAGGAGCGTGAGTTCCGGCACCATGTTGCCGAACTGAAAGACCATGCCCATCCGTGCCAGTCGATGCCGGCTCCGGTGTTTTTCGGACAGCGTCGACAGGGCGACCCCGGCGACCACGACCTCTCCGGCGTCCGGGGCCAGCACCCCTGCCAGACAGTGCAACAACGACGACTTGCCGGAGCCGGACGGACCCATCAACGCGACGGACTCGCCACGGCGGACGTGCAACGAGGCGCCGACGACGGCCGGTGTCCGGCCGTAGGACAGGCTCACGTCGCGGGCCTCGACCACCACGTCGTCAGCCACCGTGCACCTCCCGCGCCAGGTCGTGCATCCGGCGCCCTGCCTCCTCGATCCAACGCAGGTCGGCATCCAGATGGTTGAGCTCGAACGTCAGGGCCAGCACCTCGCCGGCCCCGGCGGAACGACGCGCCTTCGTCAACGCGCGCATACGCTCCAGGTGGGTCTCACGCTGCGCGGCAAGCACCATGTGTGGGTCACGGCCCGACATCAACGCGATCGACACCTTGGCGAAGAGCGTGCTCGAGGCGTAGGCGGTGGCCGGCTCCGGACGGGAGATCCACGTGTCCACGGCCGTCACCCCGTCACGCGTGATCATGTAACGGCGCCGGTCCGGCCCGCCGCCGGACTCCACCCCGACGACCTCGGCCAGGCCCTGCTTCTCGAATCGCGACAACGCGGCATACACCTGGCCGAAGGCCAAGGGGCGAGCAGGTGAGAAGTGCTCGTCATAGCGCTGCTTGAGGCTGTACCCGTGCCCCGGATGCATCTCGAGCAGCCCCAAGAGCGCTTGTGACGTCGACATACGGGCGACTATACACAGTATGAATACTTGCCGAAGCGGAATCTCGCCGGTGAAATGAATCCTCCGGCCCGACGCCCCTCAGACGTCGAGCGTGTGCAGGCGCCGCGCCGCCTCGGCAATCGATCCGGTCATCGACGGATAGACCGAGAACGTCGTCGAGACCTGGTCGACGG
>CAZMLG010000145.1:0-8028 GCA_964566985.1 uncultured Intrasporangiaceae bacterium | reverse complement strand
GGTAGCAGAAGGACTTCACGTGGTAGCCGGCCTCGCCGAGCGTGGCGGCGGCGGCCCCGCCGGCCAGGCCGGTGCCGACGATGATGACCGACAGCTTGCGGCGGTTGGTGGGGTTGACCAGCTTGGTGTTGAACTTGTGCTGGGTCCACGCCTCCTGGACCGGGACATCCGTCGGACACTTCGTGTCGTGGATTTCGTCGCCGATCTCATAGAGGTGGTCAATGAGTTCAGTCATGTGGGGTCCTTATCCGATGACGCGGACGAGAATGAAGAACGGGGTGAGCGAGAACCCGACCGAGACGATCAGGGCGACCGCGAGCGCGATGCCCTTGGCCTTCTTGCGGGCGGACGGGGTGAGCGTCCAGCCGAGCGTCGCCGAGGCGCTCCAGATCCCGTGGTTCAGGTGCATGAACAGCGCGAACATCGCGATCAGATAGATGATGGTCATCCACCACGTCTCGAACGTGTGGACCATCAACTCGTAGGGGTTGTCGGTGATCGCGCCCCCCTGGCCGCCGGAGCCGACGTTGATCCGCACGAGCGTGAACTCGAGCAGGTGCCAGGCGATGAAGAACGCCAGGAAGACACCGCCCCAGCGCATCCACTTCGACGACAGGGACTGCTGGACGGGGCGGAACTTCTGATAACGGGTCGGACGCGCGTGGTCGGCGCGGCGCCACAGTCTGATCGCGCTGTAGACGTGCAGCACCACGCTGACTCCCAGGATGATCTCCATGATCGTCAGGAAGCCGTGTCGTGGAAGCTCCGGTGTGCCCAGTGTCCGCAGGCCCTCGGAATACCCGTTGAAGGATTCCTCGCCGGCGAACATCTTGAGGTTGCCATACATGTGCGCAAGGACGAACAGCACGAAGATGATGCCGGTCACCGCCATGACGCTCTTCCAAAAGACGGTGCTGCCCGCTTTGCCTGTCCGTTTCACGGGAAGGGTTCTCGTTGCCACGCAGGCAGGCTACTGCGAGCCGTGCCGGAACGGTAGGTGAGGACATCCTCACTCGCGGCAAAAGTGATGCCCGTCACACTCCGAGCGGGAAGGTGCGCACCGAGCGCCAGACGTCGTCGTCGCCGTGCTCGTAGAGGTCGACTCCGGCGACCTCGAAGCCGGCCTCGAAGCCCGCGAGGTCGCCGAAGACGCGGTCCAGCGCCGCATCGTCGACGTGATGGGCGACCGTCACGTGCGGGTGATAGTTGAATTCCAGGTCGCGGCGCACCGGTCCGGAGCGCACCGCGCGTTCGAGCTGTTCGCATTGACTGATGCCCTCCGCGACCGCGACGAACACCACCGGCGAGATGGGCCGGAAGGTGCCGGTGCCGCGCAGGGTCATCCGAAACGCCGGGTAGGCGCTGCACACGGTCTCGAGGTGGTGCTCCAGGGCGGCCAGCGCCGACGTGTCCACCAGGGTGGGTGGCATCAACGTGACGTGCGGCGGGACGGCGTCGGCCAGGGGATCCCCGGCATCCCGCCGTGCCGTCTCCAGCCGCGTCGCATACGGCTGCGGGACGGGGAGGGAGACGCCGATCGTGATCATGCGGAAGGGGGCACCGGCCCGGGGAGGAATCCGACGGCGTCGTAGGCGCGAGCGAGCGTCTGCGCGGCGACCCCGCGGGCCCGCTCGGCCCCCTTGATCAGCAGCCGGTCCAGTTCGGCCGGGTCGGCCAGCAACTCGTCGACACGCGCCTTGAAGGGCTCCTGGACCGCGCGGAACAGGTCGGCGACGTCGGTCTTGAGCGCCCCGTAGCGGTTCTGCCCGGCATACCGTTGCACGAGGGTGTCGACCGCGTCGCCGGACAGGGCGGAGTGGATGTGCAGCAGGTTGCTGATGCCCGGCTGCTTCTCGGGGTCGTCGTGGACCTCGCCGACGGTGTCGGTGACGGCGGACTTGATCTTCTTGACGTTCGCCTTGGGCGCGTCGAGCATCATCAGGTTGCCGTTCTGGTTGTCGGCGGACTTGCTCATCTTGGCGGTCGGCTCCTGCAGCGACATGACGCGCGCCGTGTCGGCCGGGATGTGTGCGTCCGGCACGACGAAGGTGTCGCCGTAGCGGGCGTTGAACCGCTGGGCGAGATCGCGGGTGAGCTCGAGGTGCTGGCGCTGGTCGTCGCCGACGGGCACGGCGGTCGCGCCGTAGAGCAGGATGTCGGCCGCCATCAGCATCGGGTAGGTGAACAGCCCGACGTTGGTGCCTTCGGTGCCGCGCTTGCCGGCCTTGTCCTTGAACTGGGTCATGCGGGCGGCCTCGCCGTAGCCGGTGATGCAGTTGAGCACCCAGGCCAGTTGGGCATGTTCGGGCACGTGCGACTGCACGAAGACCGTGGACGCCTCGGGATCGATGCCGCCGGCGAGATATTGCGCTGCCGTCACCCGGGTGCGCTGCCGCAGGTCGGCCGGGTCCGGGTTGATCGTCAGGGCGTGCTGGTCGACCACACAGAAGTAGGCGTCGAAGTCGCGCTGCATGCGCACCCAGTTCACCTGCGCCCCGAGGTAGTTGCCGAGGTGGAGCGAATCGTGAGTGGGCTGCATACCGGACAGGATGCGCGGCGTCGGCGTTGTGGGCATGCGCCGCATTCTGTCAGGCCCGGCGGCGGGCGCCGTAGCCACCTCGGCCTCGTGCGGGAGCGATCGCGGCGGGCCCGTGCCGCCTCCCGGCCCCACGAGACCTCCCGTGTCGTGTTTACTGGGCAGAGGCACGGAAGGGGCACGATGCTCGCTCGGCAGAGGCAAGAGACGATCATGCGCGCCGTCGAAGAGGACGGCGGAGTCCGCGTGTCCGACCTCGTCCAACGGCTCGGCGTCAGCGACATGACGGTGCGGCGAGACATCGAATCGCTCGCCGGCAAGGGGCTGGTGCGCAAGGTGCACGGCGGTGCGACCCGCGCAGACGATCACAGCGTCGACGAGCTGGGCTTCTCGCTCAAGGCCGAGCTCAACCAACTGCAGAAGTCCGAGATCGCCCGCACCGCGGCCAGTCTCGTCTCCCCCGGCACCTCCGTGGGCATTTCGGCCGGCACCACGACGTATGCCGTGGCGGCCGAGCTGCGCGCGACCAAACGACTGACCGTCGTGACCAATTCACCGCTGGTCGCGGACATGTTGCACGACCCGGCACGGGAGGATCGCACCGTCGTGCTGACCGGTGGAGTGCGCACACCGTCGGATGCGCTGGCGGGGCCGGTCGCCGACCGGATGCTTGCCGATCTGCATCTGGACACTCTGCTGCTGGGCGTGCACGGCATCGATCTCGAGGCGGGGCTCACGACCCCGAATCTGCTGGAGGCACAGACCAACCGGATGCTCATCGCGGCGGCCCGCAGGCTGATCGTGGTGGCCGACCACACCAAATGGGGCATCATCGGCCTGTCCAGCATCGCCGACCTGGGCGTGATCGACATCCTGGTCACCGATGCCGAGCTCGACGCCGAGGCACGGCGGGAGATCACCGACCAGGTGGGCCGGCTCATCGTCGCGCCGAAATCGGCGGAGCACGCCGGCTGAGGCACCACCGGGGCGCGCGGGGGAACCGAACCGCAGGCACGAGCATCCCATACTCGCTACCGTGCAGCACACGGGAACGACCACGGGAGAGGCGGACGGGATGAGCACGAGACGGCGGCCGGGCGGGCGGACAGTCGCCGTCCTCCTCGCCCTGGCCTTCCTGGTGTTCGCCACTCCCCTTCCGGCCCGCGCGACCGCACGTCCCCCGGGCACGGTGGAAAGGATCGGCACGGTCGAGTTGCCGGGGAGCCCAGGAGGATTCGGGGGAGCCGTCGACGGATTCACGATCGACCCGAAGGGGCGCAGGGCCTATGTCGCGCTCAACGCGGGCGGGGAGGATCCGTCACTCCAGGTGATCGACATCAGCGGCAGCGACGTCGAGGTCGTCGGCAGCGTGCGCGATCACGTGATCGGCAGCCTGGCCGTGAGCCCGGACGGCACGCGCCTGTATGCGGTCTACGACGCCGATCGGATCGCGGTCTTCGACGTGACCTCGGCGACCCCGAGGCTGCTCAAGACGCACGAACTGTCCACGCTGCGGCCGAAGCTGTCGATCTCGCCCGACGGGCACACGCTCTACGTGGGCGATTCCGTCGGGGTCATGCACGCGATCAGCGCCTACCGGTTGCCGGGTCTGGACAAGATGTCCTTCCGCCCCGACATCTCCGTCGACGTCTCTCGCCTCGCGATCTCCCCGGACGGGAGACATCTGGCGGCATCCGGGTCCTACGACGGCGACCTGATGGAGGCCGACACGGCGACCGGCGCCGCCCATGCCGTGGTCCGCGCGGACCCCGACGACGGCACCATGGGTGACTTCGTCTACACCGCCGACGGTCGCGCACTGCTCGTCGAGGTCGGCACCGACACCGGGGTGGACGTGCGCCGGATCGAGCTGCGCACCGGATCGGTGCAACGGTCCCGCTCGTTGACCGAGGACCTGACCGGTGGCCTGGCGGTGTCGCCGGACGGTCGTCACGTCTATGCGAGCGGGTCCGGCGGCACCCTGCACGTGCTGTCCGCATCGTCGCTGCGCGTCGAGCGGCGCGTGCGGCTGCCCGACACGGAGTCCGTGGCGAAGGTGCGGGTCGCCGTCGCGCCGGGCACGGACTACGGCCATATCGTGACGATCCAGGACGGCGACGGCATGGACGACGACGCGCACCCGGTGCTGGCGGTGTATGAGCAGCGCGGCCTGGGCGAGCCGGCGAGTGCGCCGAGCGGCGGCGCCTCGGCGCCGGTGGCCGCACCCGCGCCCGCGGACACGGTCTCGGCGACGCCGCACGATGCGCCGGTGCGACTGGTGGTGGCCGGCGCGATCGCGCTCGGCGCGGTCGCAGCACTGGCCGGCATCGGGGTGCTCTATACCCGCGGGCGGCTGTGACGTCACGATACGGAATGTTCTAGTAACATACGAACTATGTTGTTCCGGGTCGATCCGCAGAGCCCGCGGGGTCTGGCCGACCAGATCGCGGCCCAGGTGCGCGGCGCGCTCGCCCGCGGCGACGTGGTGGCCGGGCAGCGGCTTCCTCCCGCGCGCCAGGTCGCTCAGGGTCTCGGCGTCAACATGCACACTGTCCTGCGGGCGTATGCCGAGCTGCGCGACGAGGGGTTGATCGAGTTGCGGCGCGGGCAGGGGGCCCGCGTGCGGCCGGACGTCGACGCCGACCGGATCGGGATCCGAGAGCAGGTGCGGACCCTGCTGGCGACCGCGGAGCGCCTCGGGATGGGACACGGCGAGGTCATCGCCGAGATCGAGAGGGCCGGCACATGATCGAGCGCATCCGGCGGTCGCTCGCCGCGGTCGTGGTGCTGGTCGCGCCGGCGGTCGTGCTCGCGGCACGCTTCGTCTGGGACCCGCAGGTGCCGCAGACGCTGCCGACGCACTGGGGCAGCGATGGCCAGGTGAACGGCACGACGGGCGAGACCGCGTTCTTCGTGATCTGCCTCGTCGTGTCGGCGGGGACGGGGCTGGGTGGCGCGGTGGCCGCCGCCACCCGACGCGTGACCCGCGCGACCGGGCTCGTGTCGGGGGCGGCCTTCGCCGCATGGCTGCTGGCCGCGGCCTACGTCATGGTGTTGACGGCCGCGCAGGGGGCGACCCGGCCCGAGCAGGTGCACGTGCCCTGGCAGGTCGGTATCGCGCTGCTCGTCGTGGCGGTCGCGGCGGCGCTCGCCGTGGCCGTGCTGCTTCCCGCGAGCCACGTCGGGCCGCCGCCCGCCTCCTCCCCGGCCTCGAGCATGCGGCTGCGGCCCGACGAGCGGGTCACCTGGGTCGGTGAAGCGCACTCTCGGGTGCTGGCCGTGGCGGCCGTGGTGCTCGCGCTCGCGGCCGTCGCCGCGGCATTCTCCTCCTGGCCCCTGGCGATCGCCCTGCTGGCCGGTGCGCTCGCGACGGCCTGGACCCACGTGGTCACCGTGCGTGTCGACGACGTCGGGGTGCACACGCTGTGGGGCCCGGCGGGATGGCCCCGCTCGACGATCCCGTTGAGCATGATCTCCGCCGCCACCGCAGAGGACCTTCAGCCCGCCCAGTGGGGCGGATGGGGGTATCGCGTCGGTCCGCGGGGCCGCGCGGCGATCGTGCGCACGGGCGACGGCTTGGTGCTGCGCTACGGCCGACAGAGTCGGTATGCCGTCACCGTCGACCACGCCGAGGCCGCCGCGGACGTCGTCAACGCACTGGTCGACCGCGACCACGGCGACCGGCACGCCTAAAAGGGCCGGATGCACTCCGGGCCGTGCCCCCACCACCCGGGGCGGATCAGATCGGCTCGGCGATGTCGGCCGGGCCCGGGCCGCGGTCACCGGCCATGCCTCCGCCGTGGGTCCGCACCACCACGACCGAGCCCACCGCGACGGACGCGGCAGCCGGTGGATCCTGGGCGACGACACTGCCGTCGACCGGCGGGTCGGTGTCGTCGGGCCCGCGCGGGCGTAGTCCGGCGGCGCGGATCATCTCGCACGCGTCGTCCGCGTCGAATCCGACGACATCCGGCACCTGGGCCGTGGGCTGCCCGACACCCATCTGACTACTTTATGGCCGAGGCCGCCCTGTCGTCACCCCCACGACCGGCTCAAGCGGGCGCGAACTCGTCGACGAGTGGGACCACGTCGGCGATCGAGTCGACGACCCGCGTGGGCAGGAACGGATGACGCTCGACGTCGTGCGGCGAGGTCGAGCCGCTCAGCACCAGGATCGTGCGCAGGCCGGCCTCCAGGCCGCTGACCACATCGGTGTCCATCCGGTCACCGATCATCACCGTGGTCTCGGAGTGGGCGTCGACCCGGTTGAGCGCGCTGCGCATCATGAGCGGGTTGGGTTTGCCGACGAAATACGGTTCCACCCCGGTCGCCTTGGTGATCAACGCGGCGATCGCCCCGGTTGCCGGCAGCTTGCCGTCACTCGAGGGGCCGCTCGAGTCGGGGTTGGTGGCGATGAACCGGGCGCCCTGCTCGATCAGCCGGATCGCGCGGGTGATCGATTCGAACGAATAGATGCGCGTCTCGCCCAGCACGACGTAGTCGGGGTGATGTGACGTCATCACGTAGCCGATGTCGTGCAGCGCGGTCGTCAGGCCCGACTCCCCCACGACGTAGGCCGAGCCCCCGGCACGCTGGTCGTCGAGGAACTGCGCAGTCGCCAGCGCCGACGTCCAGATCGCCGACTCCGGCACGTCGATCCCGCTGGCGAGCAGACGCGCCCGCAGGTCGCGCGGGGTGTAGATGGAGTTGTTGGTCAGCACCAGGAAGCGCCGACCCGTCTCCTGCAGCCGCCGCAGGAAGTCGGCGGCGCCCGGGATCGCGTGTTCCTCCCGCACGAGCACACCGTCCATGTCGGTCAGCCAGCACTCGACCGGTTTGCGGTTCGTCATGGCAGCAGTGTGTCAGGTTCTCATGACGACCTCGGTGAAGACGTCTGCTCCGGGAGCCGACGAGCATGAGGCGAACTCCTCCGCCACGGCATGATGCCCAGAAAATTGACGATCGGAATGGAACCGGGGGCGCCGGCACCCCATCCGAGGTAGCGTATTTACTTCTGGAAACTTCATGGGAGGAAGATATGCGTGCCTGCCGACCCACCCGGGCCGCTGCCGCGACATGCACCGCCACCGTCCTCGCGCTGATCAGCGCACTGCCCGCTGCCGAAGCCGTCGCCGAGGGCGGCTCCACCAAGGACCCGGCCAAGGCCGAGATCGTGCTGGACGCCTCCGGGTCGATGGCCGAACCCACCGCCGACGGCACCCCCAAGATTCAGGTCGCCCGCAAGGCGCTGCGCAAGGTCGTGGACGGCCTACCGGCCGATGCCCACACCGGTATGCGGGTCTACGGCGCCACGCAACCCGGCATCAAGGACACCCCGAAGGCGTGCAGCGACTCCCAACAGGTCGTGCCCATCGGCACCGGCAACAAGGACCGGCTGCGCCAGGAGATCCGCCGCTACAAGCCCCAGGGCCAGACCCCCACCGGATACGCCCTCAAGAAGGCGGCCGGCGACCTGGGCGACCAGGGGCCGC
>CAZMLG010000144.1:0-8081 GCA_964566985.1 uncultured Intrasporangiaceae bacterium | reverse complement strand
CACCGCATCGAGACGGTGGGCGACCCGACGGACCTGGACGGCCTCGACATCGACGGATCCGGATCGGCGGTGGGCACCGGCGGCATGGTCACCAAGGTCGAGGCCGCCCGGATCGCCACCGCTGCGGGCGTCCCCACCCTGTTGACCTCCGCCGCGCGGGCGGGCGACGCGGTCGCGGGTGCGGATGTCGGCACGGTGTTCGCCCCGACCGGCACGCGCGGGCGCGCGCGCAGACTGTGGCTCGCCTACGCCGCCGCGCCGCAGGGCACGCTGGTGCTCGACGACGGCGCCGTGGACGCCGTGATCCGGCACGGCAAGTCGCTGCTGCCGGCGGGGATACGCACCGTGGCCGGCCGGTTCCGTGCGGGCGACGTGGTCGACCTCGCCGACCTGACCGGAGTCGCCGTCGCCCGGGGACTGGTCAACTACGATGCCCGTGACCTCCCGTCGTTGCTGGGACGCAGCACCCGGGAGTTGGCCCGTGAGCTGGGGGCCGAGTTCGAGCGAGAAGTGGTCCACCACGACGATCTGGCCGTGCTGCGGCGGGGGAGACGATGAGCGACGACGGCGACACCGTGCACGAGGACGTGCCCGCGCCCGAGGCCGCCGACCGTGTGGCCGACCGGACGGATCCACCCGGCGACGCCGAGCCCACGGAGGCACCGGCGAGCGACGAACCGGGCGAGGAGCGGGAGTGGTGGGATGACCCGCGGATGCCCTGGAAGGGCAAGCCCCGCCGGGTCGACATCGCCTGCTGGGCCTGCTTCTCGCTCATCGGGCTCTACAGCATCGCCACGCTCCCGCTGCGCCCGATCCTGCTCAGTCTCAACACCTACGCCCTGGCCGCCGTCAGTGGGTCCTCCATCGCGATGGTCGACCTCGGCTCGTCGCTGCGTGCCGGACAGTCCCAGTGGTGGTGGCTCGGGTTGATCATCGCCGCCTGCTCGGTGATGAAGTTCCTGTGGGTCTTCTGGTGGGCCGGGCGGCTGTGGGGCCACGGGATCATCGAGGTGGTCGCGGGCCGTTCACGATGGGCCGCCCGCACGGCCCACATCGCCGAGCGGCTGGCCGAGCGATTCGGCGCGCCGGCGCTGTTCCTCGTCTGGTTCATCCCGTTCGTCCCGGGAGCGATCGTGGACGCCTTCGTCGGCAACGCCGGCATGAAGCTGCGCACCTTCCTGGGCATCAATTTCGTGGCCGCGCTGCTCAACCGGTCGATCTACTTCTATCTGGGCTATCGCCTCGGGGAACCGGCGAAGGACCTGGTCGACCTGATCAGCAAATACAGCTACTACATCTCCATCGCCCTCGTCATCGGCATCGTCGGCAGCGCCATCATCAAGAACCGCCGCCCGGCGGCCCGCTGACCCCCGGCCCCGGGGCATACCCTCCTGCCGACGGGTGCCCCTTTTTCGTAGGCTGCTCACCGGGTCGGTATGCCTGTCGGCGTATCGGAAGGTGGGCTTGGAGTGCGTGCCCTTCCCGCGCTTCCTACCCTGGAACCCATGACGAAGCCTTCAGCGGACGTGACGGCGCGCATCGAGCAGGCGGCCCGCCGGGCGCGAGCCGCCGCGAAGGAGCTCGCCCAACTCCCGCGCGGGCGCAAGGACGCCGCCCTGCACGCCCTGGCCGATGCGGTGGCCGCGGCGAGCGAGCGCATCGTGACGGCCAATGCGCACGACCTCGAGCGCGGACGCGCCGAGGGTATGCCGCAGAGCCTGCAGGACCGCCTACGGCTGACCGACGATCGGGTCGAGCAGATCGCCGGCGCCCTGCGTGACCTGGCGGCGCTCGCGGACCCCGTCGGCGAGGTGGTGCGCGGTTCGACCCTCGCGAACGGCCTGCAGATCCGACAGGTCCGCGTGCCGATGGGCGTCGTCGGGATGATCTACGAGGCGCGTCCCAACGTGACGGTGGACGCCGCCGGGCTCGGACTCAAGAGCGGCAACGCGATGATCCTGCGGGGCGGCTCCGCGGCGGCGAGCAGCAACGCGGCGCTGGTCGGCGTGCTGCGAGAGGCGCTGGACGCCCAGGGGCTGCCCGCCGACGCGGTGCAGCTGCTCGACGGCGGGCGCGAGGACGTGACCGCGCTCATCACCGCCCGCGGGTTGGTGGACCTGGTGATACCGCGCGGCGGTGCGGGGCTGATCCAGACGGTCGTGCTCGGTGCCACGGTGCCGGTGATCGAGACCGGAGTCGGCAACTGCCACGTGTATGTCGACGCCGCGGCCGACCTGGCCATGGCCCGTGACATCGCGGTCAACTCCAAGGTGCACCGACCCAGCGTGTGCAACGCGGCGGAGTCGCTGCTCGTGCACGAGGCCGTCGCCGACGCGTTCTTGCCCACGGCGCTCGCCGACCTGGCGGCCGCCGGGGTGCGCCTGCACGCCGACGCTCGCGCCGGACGGGCCGCGGACGCCGCCGGCCTCGCCTACGAGCCGGTCACCGATGACGCGTGGGCGACCGAGTTCCTCGGCCCGGAGATGAGCGTCGGGGTCGTGCCCACGCTCGAGGCGGCGATCGAGCACATCGAGGCCTTCGGGACGGGGCACACCGAGGTCATCGTCACCGGCGATCGGGGGGCGGCCCGCGCCTTCACCGCGCGGATCGACGCGGCGGCGGTGATGGTCAACGCGTCGTCCCGCTTCACCGACGGCGGCGAGTTCGGATTCGGCGCCGAGATCGGCATCTCGACCCAGAAGCTGCACGCCCGCGGACCGATGGGTCTGCAGGAGTTGACCAGCACCAAATGGGTCGTGGAGGGCGACGGGCAGATCCGGTGACCGGTCCGGTCGCGGCACGGCCGACCTGACCCGATATCATCGCCTCATGACCTCGTCCCTGGTTGCTCTCACGATGTCCGCGGACATCCCGAAGCTGCACGAAAATGAGCTGCCGATGCCGCACATCTTCTACGGCATCATCGCCATCTGCGTGTTCCTCGCTCTGCTGGGCGTGCTGTGGGCCTTCCGCAACACCGCCTACCGCTACAGCCAGCCGCAGCAGGACACGAAGGAGCACTGACCATTCGCCTCGGGGTGATGGGTGGCACGTTCGATCCCATCCATCACGGCCACCTGGTGGCCGCCAGCGAGGTCCAGGCCATGCTCGGCCTCGACGAGGTCGTCTTCGTGCCCACCGGCCGGCCCTGGCAGAAGCGCGGCCAGGACGTCGCCCCGGCCGAACACCGTTATCTGATGACGGTGATCGCGACGGCCTCCAACCCGAGGTTCAGCGTCAGCCGGGTCGACATCGACCGGCCCGGCACGACCTACACGATCGACACACTGCACGATCTGCGTGAGCAGTTCCCCGACGCCGAGCTGTTCTTCATCACCGGTGCCGATGCGCTGGCCCAGATCGTCTCGTGGAAGGGCATCGACCGGATGTGGGACCTGGCCCACTTCATCGGGGTGACCCGGCCCGGACACGTCCTGACCGATGCCGGGCTACCGCAGGACAGGGTGACCCTGCAGGAGGTGCCGGCCATGGCGATCAGCTCGACCGAATGCCGTGCGCGCGTGGCCGAGGGGCAGCCCATCTGGTATCTCGTGCCCGACGGGGTCGTGCAGTACATCGGCAAATACCAGCTCTACCGAAGCGAACACAGGGAGGACTAGACGTGGCTGCCACCGAACGCGCCGTGGACCTGGCGCGGGTCGCGGCGGCCGCGGCGGAGGACAAACTCGCGACCCGCGTGGTCGCGATCGACGTCACCGGTCAACTGGCGTTGACCGACGTCTTCGTCATCGCCTCGGCCGACAACGAACGACAGGTGCTGGCGATCGTCGAGGCGGTCGAGGAGCGCCTGCACGCGCTGCAGGTCAAGGCGATTCGGCGCGAGGGATACCGCGAGGGACGGTGGGTGCTGCTGGACTTCGGCGACATCGTGGTGCACGTGCAGCACGACGAGGATCGTGAGTTCTACGACCTGGAACGCCTCTGGCGTGACTGCCCGCAGATCCCGTTGCAGGACGGCGCATGACTCCCACAGCCGGAGGTGCCCGGTGACGGGCGGCACGAGGCGCCTGATCATCTGGCGGCACGGGCAGACCGGCCACAACGCACGGGGGATCTGGCAGGGGCAGACCGACGTGCCGCTGTCGTCCGAGGGGACCTTGCAGGCGACGAAGGCCGCCGTGCACATCGCGGACTACACGCCGTGCGAGATCGTGACCAGTGACCTGTCGCGCGCCGCGATGACCGCCGACGCGCTCGCGGGCGTCACCGGGCTGACCCCGGTGGTCGACGCGCGGTTGCGGGAGATCGACGTGGGCCAGTGGTCCGGCCTCGACGGGGCGCAGGTGCGCCGGCGGGACGGCGATCTGCTCGAGCGCATCGACGACGGTGAGGATCTGCCTCGAGGAGGCACCGGGGAGACCGTCGCGCAACTGGTCGAGCGGGCGCGTGCCGCTGCCGACGAGGTGATCGCTCGGCTACCGGCGGGGGAGTGCGCGGTGTTGGCGACCCACGGGGTGACCAGCCGCTCACTGGTCGCCTCCCTCGCAGGGATGGATCAGCATACGGCGTGGTTGACGCTCGTCGGCATGGGCAACTGCCGGTGGACTACACTTGTAGAGGCTCGTACCGGTTGGCGGATCGAAGGATGGAACCTATGTCGGCGATGAAGGTCTCCCGCCTTCCCGAACGACGCCGCTTCACGCCGCAGCGCTTCCAGCGCCTGATGAACTTCTTCCCGCCCCTGCTCGGGGCCGGCATCCGCGTGCGCGAGATCAGCGACGACTGGACCCGCGCCCGTGTCGAGTTGCGGCTCAATCTCTTCAACCGCAACCAGCACGGCAGCGCCTTCGGTGGCTCGATCGGCGCGATGTCGGACGCGTTCTACGCCCTGTTGGTGATGCACCAGCTCGGCACCGACTACAACGTGTGGGACCAGGCCGCGCACATCGAATACGTCAGCCCCGGGGTCGGCACCGTGCACGGGCTCTTCGAGGTGCCGCCGGAGGTCATCGAGCAGATCCGCGAGCAGGCGGCGTCGGGTCAGAAGGTGCTGCACTGGTTCGAGACCGACCTGACGCTCGCCGACGGCACGGTCGTCGCGCACATCCGCCGGCAGGTCTACATCCGCCGCAAGCGGCGCGTCACCGCCTGATCAGCCACGCTGCAGCGCAAGGCGAGTCAGCGCTCTTCGGTCGATCTTCTGCGCAGCGGTCAGGGGCAGGGCCGGTATGCGTCGAATCCAACGCGGCCGGAGCGGACGCGCGACCTGCCCGTCGAGCCAGCGGGCCAGG
Organism: uncultured Intrasporangiaceae bacterium; assembly: GCA_964566985.1. Classification (GTDB taxonomy): domain Bacteria; phylum Actinomycetota; class Actinomycetes; order Actinomycetales; family Dermatophilaceae; genus Leekyejoonella. The sequence goes on along the minus strand of CAZMLG010000144.1, from coordinate 2,829 downwards.
GCCCCACCGCCGATCCGGCTGCCTCGGGTCGTGACGACGAACGCCGCCAGCCGTTGCCCGAGTTCGAGGTCATCGACGGCGACCACCGCGCATTCGGCGACCTCCGGGTGTGATTGCAGGACGCGTTCGAGTGCCGCCGGCGCGACCGTGACGCCACCGGACTGGACGAGATCGTCTGAGCGTCCGTCCAGGTGGAACGCGCCGTTCGCGGCCCGGTGTGCCAGGTCGCCGGTGTCGACCCATACGTGCTCGATCCCGGCGGGGCTGCACACCTGCAGCGCCCCGGGCATGCCGGGTGCGGTCTCGGCGCCGTTGCCGTCGGTGATGCGCATCCGCACGCCGGGGATCGGTCGGCCGATCGTGCCGGGGTCGTCGCGCAGCATCGCCGGCGTCGCCAACGCGCACAGCCCGGCCTCGGTGGTGCCGAACAGGTGGAACAGGCGAGCGGTGGTCGAGGTGCGGATGCCGACGGCGACGTCGGGTGGCAGCGGAGCGCTGCCGCTGACGATGGTCCCCACCCTGCGAAGGGCACTCGGATCGTGGGCGAGCAGGCGTTGCAGCGTGGTGGGGACGGCGACCAGCGCGGCCGGCTCGGCCGAGCGGATCCGGTCGGCGACGGCGTCGCGGTCGAGGCGGGTCGTCAGGTGGGTGGTGGTGCCGAGCAGCAGCCCGAGCAGCAGAGCGGACAACCCGAAGCCGTGATGCAGCGGCGTGGTGAGGTATGCCGTGCCCCCTGTCGTGAGGCCGACATCGGCCAGCAGCGCGCAGAACGGCGGCCACAGGGGGGAGATACCGGTGCCTCTCCCGGCCGCCTTCGACACCCCGGTCGTGCCGCCGGTCAACATGACCAGGCTGCGCGGGTCGGGCTGGTGCGGGGGATCACCGCACCGGTACACATGCGTATGCGGTGTGTGGTGCGCGGCGTCGCCGAGCTCCGGGCGCGGGGTCGGCGCGACGAGGAGCGACCATCGATGGTCGGCGGCCAGCCGGCCGATGGACTCGGCGGGTGCCCTTCCGTCCGCGGGCCACACGCTCAGGCCGAGACGGGCGGCCGCGAGCAGCGCCACCACCGAGTCGATGTCGTTGCCGATCGGGACACCCGTGCGCTCGCCGCGGGCAAGGCCGAGCCCGCGCAGCCGGTCTGCCGCGGCTGTTGCCCGGCGGTCGAGTTCGGCACAGGTGATCATCTGGTGGTCGTCGATGACGGCGACGTGGTGCGGGTGCCGGTGCACGGCATACGACAAGACCGCGGCGATGCCGTCGCGTCGTGCCCATAGACCGGCCGCCAGAGCGGTGGGTGCGCGAAGTCCGATCATCCCCGCGTTGTGCAGTGCACGGACGCTGCGAAGGGTCACGGGTGACCACTCCGCCTGCGGGCCTGCCGCCGTGCATAGGCGCGGTAGGCGGCCTCCGTCGGCACGCGCAGCGCCGGTGACAGTGCGGTGGCGGGGGAGAGCCACCATGGTTGGTAGCGTCGGCGGCGGCCCAGCATCGCCCGGCAGACGACGGTGGCCGCTCGCTCGGGCGTCATGGCGGGGGCCTTCTGGTAGGCGGGGTTCGGCGCGATCATGTCGGTGCGGACCAGCGGCAGATAGACCGAGCGCACCTGCACGCCGAGAGCTTCCAGCTCCGCGGCGCAGCTGCGCAGCCACTGATCGAAGGCCGCCTTCGAGGCCTGGTAGGCGGCCCATTCGGGCGGGGGAGGCAGCAGCACATTGACCGCGGAGATGTTCACGATCATTCCTCGGGTCTGCCGGAGCGCCGGCGTGAGTCCGAGGACGAGGCGCGCCGGGGCGAGGTGGTTGACGCTGATCGTGCGCTGCACGTCGTCCGGTCGGGCGAGTGACTGAAGCAGCGGACGGCGCACCGATACTCCGGCGTTGGTGACGAGGATGTCGCACCCGGCCTGCACCGCAGGGTGCGCGAGCACGGCGTCGACCGCGGCCGTTTCGCGCAGGTCGGCGCGGATGACCGTGGCCGCACCACCGGACTCCTCGACGTCGGCAGCCACCTGGCGCAGCCGTTCCACGTCACGGGCGACGAGGACCAGGTGGGCTCCGGCGGCCCCGAGTCGGCGCGCGACGGCCGCACCGATGCCCCGGCTGCCGCCGGTGACGACGACGCGTCGCCCGGATGCTCGGGTGCGAAGGCGCCCGGCGTCGAGGCGGGCGGGTGGGAACAGCATCGTGTCGAGCACGTCGTCAGCCACCTCCCCGTCTGCGTCCTGACATCCTAGGGCGCGGGAGACACGGTGTGCGCCTCCCGCGCACGGGCTCCGGAGCCGGGCGCCCCGATTTGGTGGAGAAGTGCCTCACTGGCTAGAGTGTCCTGGTCGCCGGTTCTCCCGGTCGACGCCCGACTCTGGGGCATTGGCGCAGTTGGTAGCGCGCTTCCATGGCATGGAAGAGGTCAGGGGTTCGAATCCCCTATGCTCCACTTTTTGCCGTAGGTGCTCGCAAGGTGTCCACGTCGGCATCTTGCGAGAGCTACGAGAAATTCGGCAGTGCGATACGCGTGCCTGCGAGCGGTATGGGGTGGCGCGGTTGCGCGCCTTCGGCTCGGTGGTCACGGGTCGGTTCGATCCTGTCCGGAGCGATGTCGACTTCTTCGTCGACTTCCTTCCGGAGGTCCGCGATGTGCTCGGCAACTACCTCGCGCTGAACGAGGAGCCGGCTCGGATCGTCGGTCGCGAGGTCGATCTGGTGATGTCGGATGCTGTCGAGAACCCGTACTTCGCAGCTGAGGCGTTCCGAACTGCTCAGGACGTCTATGCAGCCTAGCGGCAGTTTCCTGGCTTTCTGACTGGTCGGCGTGTCCTTCGTTGTGGTG
>CAZMLG010000143.1:7437-8165 GCA_964566985.1 uncultured Intrasporangiaceae bacterium | reverse complement strand
GATCGGACTCCGGCGCCATCCGCACGACCGCGGTCAAGGACGGCGACGACTACGTCCTCAACGGGGAGAAGATCTTCGTCACCGCCGGTGAGCGCGCAGAACTGGTCGTCGTCTGGGCGACCCTGGATCGGTCCTTGGGCAAGAAGGCGATCAAGTCGTTCGTCGTCGACCGAAGCAATCCTGGCCTGAAGCTGGTGCGCCTGGAGCACAAGCTCGGCATCCGCGCCTCGGACACGGCGGCGTTCACCCTGCAGGACTGCCGAGTGCCCGCGAAGGACCTGCTGGGCGACCCCGAGATCCGCACCGAGGGCGGATTCGGCGGCGCCATGCAGACGTTCGACAACACCCGCCCGCTGGTGGCGTCGATGGCGGTCGGCCTCACTCGTGCCTGTCTCGACCGCACCACCGAACTGCTCGCCGACGCGGGTGTCGTGCCCGACCCGGACCGGCCGCTCGGAGTCCAACAGCACGCCGCCGCCCGGCTGCTGCAGATGGAGGCCGACTACGAGGCGGCCTACCTGCTCACGTTGCGGGCCGCGTGGATGGCCGACAACGGCAAGCCGAACTCCATGCAGGCCTCGATGGCCAAGGCCAAGGCCGGACGCACCTGCGTCGACGTGGCCCTGGCCTGCGTCGAGCTCTGTGGGGCCACGGGCTACGCGGAGACCGAGCTGCTCGAGAAGTGGGCCCGGGACTCCAAGATCCTCGACATCTTCGAGGGCACCCAG
>CAZMLG010000143.1:0-7427 GCA_964566985.1 uncultured Intrasporangiaceae bacterium | reverse complement strand
TGCTCGTCGTCGCGCGCCGGCTGCGCGGCCTGTCCCCCACCCAGCTCAAGTAACCCCGCCCAGTTGACCACTTTCGCCCGAGATGACCACCTATACGTGGTCATCTCGGGCGAAAGTGGTCATTTCGACGAATCACTGCAGCGCGGCACGCACCATCGCGATGAGCTCGTCGGTGGTCAGGCCCAGCGGGCGCACGCGGGCGGCGAAGTCGGCGGCCGCCGCCGCGGCATACGTCCGGGCGGAGTCGGCCTCGGCGCGCACGTGGGTGCCCGAGCGTCCCCGGCCCTCGACCAGGCCGGCCTCCTCCAACTGCGTGTAGGCCTTGGCGACCGTGCCCGGGGCGACCTCCAGGTCGGCCGCCAGCCCGCGGACGCTGGGCAACCGCTCTCCGACGGCGAGCCGGCCCGATCGGATCTGGGCGGAGATCTGCGCACAGATCTGCTCGTACGGCGGTCGGGTCGACGTGCGATCGAGGATGATCATGACTCCCATCCTGCCGCAACGAACCCCGGTTCCGGCCGTCGACAGTTTGCAGTCTTGCTAGCATTCCACTTTGCGACTACTCTGTGGAGCATGCCTGCCGACGCGAAAGCACCCAAGGCGCAGTTCAACGTCTATCTGCCGCCACCTCTGATCCGCCGGATCAAACATCGGGCCATCGACGAGGATCGCTCGTTGTCGGCTCTCGTCGAGGCGGTGTTGACCGAATACCTGTCACGCAGCGAAGGGACGGAGCGATGACCGACTCCACGACGACGTTCGACTATCGGGTGAGCCCGTATCGGTTCACCGACCGACCCGAGGAGGTCAGGCGTTTCCTGGAGGACATCGGCCTCCGGCCGACCATCAGCAAGGATGGCTACGCAGTGCTGCGCGGCACGGCCGGCATGGTCGCGGTCCACCCGGTCGCCTCCGCCGTCACCACCGACCGGGTGACCACGTCCTTCTGCCTGGAGACCGACGACGCCCGCGCCGCGGCCGACACACTCGCCCAGGAGGGCCTGACGACCCGCTGGTGGGACGAGTCCTTCGGACGGAGAGCCATGGTCCGTGCGCCGGAAGCCGAAATCAGCCTCAACGAGCCGATGACCGATACCTACGGCTACATCGACCACCGACCCGACGACCTGCAGAGCGGTTTCGCCGTCGAGGTCGTCTCGGTGTTGTTCACCGCGCAGCCAGACCGATGGGAGGCCTTCTTCCGGCGGCTCGGATTCGCTGCTGTCACCAGCGTGCCCGGGTGGCGCGAGTTGCGTTCCAGCGCGGCCTCGGGCGTCGTCGGGCTCCACGCGAGCGAGCCCGACTCGCCGGCGCCCGACGACAGCGGACTCAGCTTCAAGACGTCCGAACCGATATCCGATTTCGTCGACCGGATGCGCGGGCTGGGCTACGAGGTGACGGAGGAGCCCGAGGCACAGGCTCCCCACGTCACCGTCACCGACCCGGACGGAGAACGGCTCGAGATCCACCAACTCTGATCGATCGACGCCGCTTCCCGCCTCGCCGGGGGGCGACCGGAGCTCTAGGCGAACGTCTCCCCCGCCTCGGCCTTGGCGACGAGCGATGCCGGAGGCTCGAACCGGTCACCGTAGGTCTTCGCCAACTCACGGGACCGCTTCACGAATCCGGCCAGCCCGCCTTCGTATCCGTTCATGTATTGCACGACACCGCCGGTCCAGGCCGGGAAGCCGATGCCGAAGATCGACCCGATGTTGGCATCCGCGACGCTGCGCAGCACACCCTCGTCGAAGCACTTGACCGTTTCCAGTGCCTCGGCGAACAGCATCCGTTCCTGCATGTCCTCGAAGGACTGTTCGGCCGTCCCACCGAAGTGCTCGACCAGGCCCTCCCACAGGTGGGTGCGCTTCCCGTCCTCGTAGTCGTAGAAGCCGGCACCGGCGAGTTTGCCCTTGCGGTCGAACTCCTCGATCATCCGGTCGACGATCGCAGTGCCCGGGTGTTCCTGATAGCGGTCTCCGTGACCGTCGGCGATCAGGCCATCCTTGGTCTCCTTCGCGATCTTGCTCATCAACGTGAGGTTCAACTCATCCGAAAGCTGCAGCGGCGCAGCGGGATACCCGGCCTGCAGTCCGGCCTGCTCGACGGACGCGGGGTGCACCCCTTCGCCGACCATGGCGATCGCCTCGTTGAGGAACGTGCCGATCACCCGGCTGGTGAAGAAGCCTCGACTGTCGCTGACGACGATCGGGGTCTTCTTGATCTGCTGGGCGATGTCGAAGGCCTTCGCCAGCGTCGCGTCGCTGGTCTTCTCCCCCGCGATGATCTCCAACAGCGGCATCTTGTCGACGGGCGAGAAGAAGTGCAGCCCGATGAAGTCCTCCTGCCGATGCACGCCCTCGGCCAGGCCGGTGATCGGCAGTGTCGAGGTGTTGGAACCGAGCACGGCGTCGGGGGCGACGACGTCCTGGATCTCCTGGAAGACCTGGTGTTTCAGCTCGACGCTCTCGAAGACGGCCTCGATCACCAGGTCGCATCCGGCCAGATCTGCGGTGTCGGCCGTCGGGGTGATCTTCGCCAGCAGCGCGTCGGCCTTCTCCTGGGTGGACTTGCCCCGGGAGACGGCCTTGTCGACGATGCCCTTCGAATAGTCCTTGCCTCGCTGCGCGGCCTCGAGAGACACATCCTTGAGGACGACATCCATGCCGCCCTTGGCACACACGTAGGCGATGCCGGCGCCCATCATGCCCGCCCCCAGGACGGCGACCTTCTTCGCGACGAACCGGTCATAGCCGTCGGGCCGGCTGCCCCCGGAGTTGATGTGCTGCAGGTCGAAGAAGAACGCGGTGATCATGTTCTTCGCGACCTGACCGGTGACGAGCTCGACCAGATAGCGTGACTCGATCACCAGCGCCGTATCGAAGTCGATCTGCGCACCTTCGACGGCCGCCGCCATGATCGCCCGCGGCGCGGGCAGGTTGGCGCCCTTGATCTGCTTGCGCAGGTTGGCCGGGAAGGCCGGCAGGTTGGCGGCGAACTTCGGATTGCTCGGGGTGCCGCCGGGGATCTTGTATCCCGTGGCGTCCCAGGGCTGCACGGCCTCCGGATTGGCCTTGATCCAGGCCTTGGCGGCGGGCAGCAACTCGTCGACGGAGTCGACGACCTCGTCGGCGATGCCGACTTCGACCGCCTTGGCCGGGCGCAACCGCTGACCCTGCAGCAGCAGCTTCAGGAGGGCATCGGCGATGCCGAGCATCCGAACGGTGCGGGTGACACCGCCGCCTCCGGGAAGGAGACCGAGCGTGACCTCCGGGAAGCCCAGCCTGCTGCCCTTGACGTCGGCGACGATGCGGTGATGGCAGGCCAGAGCGATCTCCAGACCACCGCCGAGAGCGGCACCGTTGATCGCGGCCACGACGGGCTTGCCGAGAGTCTCCAGGGTGCGCAGCTGCGCCTTGACCTCGGTGATCTGGTCGAAGAACTGCCGCGCGTCCTCCCTGCGGACGGCCAGCAACTCGTGCAGGTCGCCGCCGGCGAAGAAGGTCTTCTTCGCCGAGGTGACGACGACGCCGGCGATGTCGTCCTTCTCGGCGACGAGGCGATCGATCGTCGCGCCCATCGAGGTGCGGTAGTCCGCATTCATCGTGTTGGCGCTCTGGTTGGGGTCGTCCATGGTGAGGACGACGATGCCGTCGGCGTCCTTCTCCCAGCGGATGGTGTCGGTCATGGAAGTGTCCTCGAAGTCGGTGGGTGGATGGTCAGAGGCGCTCGATGAGGGTGGCGACGCCCATGCCACCACCGATGCAGAGGGTGATCACGGCTCGGCGCAGGTCGCGCCGCTCGAGCTCGTCGACCATGGTGCCGAGAATCATCGCGCCGGTCGCCCCGAGCGGGTGGCCCATGGCGATGGCGCCGCCGTTGACGTTGAGCTTCTCGTCCGGGATCCCCATATCGCGCTGATACTTCAGCACGACCGCGGCGAACGCCTCGTTGATCTCGAAGAGATCGATGTCGGAGGTCGTCAGGCCGGCCGTGCGCAGCAGCTTCTGGGTCGCCGGGGTCGGGCCGGTGAGCATGATGGTCGGGTCGGCCCCGCTGGTCGCGGTCGCGACGACGCGCGCTCGTGGGCGCAGTCCGAGGTCGTCCCCGACCTGTTGCGAGCCCAACAGCACCAGAGACGCTCCGTCGACGATCCCGGAACTGTTGGCAGCGGTGTGCACGTGGTTGATGCGCTCGACCGCGTGGAACTTCTGCTGGGCGACCGCATCGAATCCGCCGGCCTCCCCGATGCCGGCGAACGACGGCTTCAGCCCGGCGAGGCTCTCCACGGTCGAGTCCGGGCGCATGTGCTCGTCGTGATCGAGCACGACCAGGCCGTTCTGGTCGACGACCGGGATCACGGAGTTCGCGAAGTAGCCCTTGTCCCAGGCGTTCGCGGCCGCCCGCTGGGAGCGCACCGCATACGTGTCGACATCGGTGCGGCTGAACCCTTCGATCGTCGCGATGAGGTCTGCCGAGACGCCCTGCGGGACGAAGTAGGTGTCGTAGTTGGTGGCGGGGTCCATCGCCCAGGCGCCTCCGTCGGAGCCGATCGGCACCCGCGACATCGACTCGACGCCTCCGGCGAGCAGCAGCGAGTCCCAGCCGGAGACGATCTTCTGGGCCGCGGTGTTGACCGCTTCGAGTCCGGAGGCACAGAACCGGTTGAGCTGCACTCCGGCGACCGTCGGCGGGAGGCCGGCCGCCAGAGCCGCGGTGCGCGCGATGACCGATCCCTGGTCGCCGACCGGCGAGACGACCCCGAGGACGACGTCGTCGATCCGGTCGATGTCCAGGTCCGGGTTGCGCTTGCGCACCTCGTCGATCAACCCGACGACGAGCGAAACCGGCTTGATGCCGTGCAAGGAGCCCTTCTTGCCCCGTCCGCGCGGGGTGCGAATGGCGTCGTAGATGAATGCTTCGGTGCTCACGGTGAGCGTCCCTTCACGTCGTGGCCAGTGCTGACATCCCGTCAACACGCTCAGGTTAACTCACGAGTAACAACGGTCGATGCGGGTGCACCACATCGACCGTTGCCCGCCGGGTGCATGCTTGAAGGGTGAACACCTCGTCACAGGACCCCGTCGCCCGGCTGGAGCGCTGGGAGACGTATGGCGCGACCTGGCAGGTGCTGTCGCGCACCGGACAGCAGGTCACCGTGGCCCTCTGCCGCTGCGACGGCGGCGAGGAGGTCGAACGCCTCACGTCCGACGACCCCGCCCTGCGCGCCTACCTCGGGGATCGCTGGTCGAGCGAGGAGTGAGCGGGCTCAGCCCTCGAGCGCCGCACGGATGACCGGGACCTGGGAGTGCTCCGGGTCCTTGGTTGCCGTCAGCAGCGTCACCACGCCGTCGATGCCGCGCAGTTCGTCGAGCGCCTCCTGGTGTTCCTCGTCCTGGAGTTCGGCTTCGTATCGCGTGCAGAACTCCTCGAACCGGTCCACGTCGTGCCCATACCACTTGCGCAGATCGCCGGACGGCGCCACCTCCTTGCACCACCGGTCCAACTTCGCCGACTCCTTCTTCAGGCCGCGGGGCCAGAGCCGGTCGACGAGGACACGCGTGCCGTCGCCCGGCTCCGGATCGTCATAGACCCGCTTGACCTGAATCTGCTGTGTGGATCCCATAATCCGATCATCCCACCATCGGTCAGAGATCGGTCAGCGCCACCGAGTCGTCCGCGAGACGATCTGCGGCGACCTCCTTGCCGATGAGGGCGCGCAGGTCGTCGTTCACATCCCAGATGTTGACGTTCATGGCGGCGCGCACCACCCCGGCGACCGTCCAGAAGCAGATGAACTCACCCGTGTCCTGGTCCCCGCGCACGACGACGTCGGCACCGGCCGGGGCGTGCCCGACATACTCCATGCCCAGGTCGTATTGGTCGGTGAAGAAGTACGGCGCCCAGTCGTAGGCCCCGTCACGCCCGAGGATCGTCTTCGCGGCGAGTTGCCCCTGCCGGATCGCGTTGTCCCAGTGCTCGACCCGAAGCGACTGCCCGAGCAGCGTGTTGTCGGCCCGGGCGACGTCACCGACCGCGAGGACGGCGGGGTCACTGGTGCGCAGATGCGCGTCGACGACGACACCGTTGTCGACCTCGAGCCCCGCCTCCTCGGCGAGCGCAACGTTCGGTGCCGCTCCGACGCCGATGACCACCAGGTCGGCCGCCACCGTCTCGCCCCCGACACGCACGCCGGCCGCGCGCCCGCCGTCGACGACGATCTCCTCGACCTTCGCTCCGGTGCGCAGGTCGACGCCGTGCGAGCGGTGCAGTGCCGCGAAGTGGTCGGCGATCCGGTCCCCCATCACCTGCTGCAGCGGCTTGTCCGCAGCCTCGAGCACGGTCACCGTGCCGCCCTTCTGCTGTGCGGCCGCGGCCACCTCGAGGCCGATCCACCCGGCACCGATGACGACGACGCGCGCACCCTCGGCGAGGGCCTCGCGCAGCGCCGTGCTGTCCTCGATACGCCGCAGGGTGTGCACGCCGGCCGCGTCGGCTCCCGGGAGCGGCAGCGTCCGCGCAGTCGCGCCGGTGGCAAGCACCAGGTGCTCGTAGCCGAGGCTCTCGCCGCCGGGCAGCGAGACCGTCTTCGCCTCGCGGTCGAAGCCGCCCACCGGGGTGCCGAAGCGCGTCGTGACGTCGTGCTCGGCATACCACTGCTGCTCGTGGGTGTAGACCGAGTCGGCCTCGGCCTGGCCCAGGAGATATTCCTTCGACAAGGGCGGACGCTCGTAGGGGCGATGGATCTCGTCACCGACCAGCGTGATCGCCTTGTCGTATCCCTCGTCTCGCAAGGTCTGCACGACATGGGCGGCCGCCAGGCCTGCACCGACAACCACTACTCCTGTAGTCTCCGGCATGGGAAGATCCTTCCTGATCGACGACGTGGGTCTCCTGGCATCGTGCCACCTGCCCCTCCGTGAATGACAGCATGGTGAGACACCACGACCACCATGCGGGACGACCACGTACCCTGGGCCCAGCCGGCTCGCAGATCCAATGACGTGTCTCGCGTCCGCCGTGACCGTTTCATGCTCCCGGCATCCAGGAGGCCATCCCGATGACGACACTCGACCCCCGCCTGCACGACATCTACGAGGAAGTCCTGCACCGCAACCCGGGCGAGGAGGAATTCCACCAGGCCGTGCACGAGGTCCTCGACAGCCTCGCCCCGGTGGTCGACAAGCACCCCGAGTATGCCGACGAGGCGATCTTCCGCCGGCTGTGCGAGCCGGAACGTCAGGTCATCTTCCGCGTCCCGTGGGTCGACGACGACGGCAACGTGCAGGTCAACCGCGGCTTCCGGGTGGAGTTCAACTCGGCCCTCGGCCCGTTCAAAGGCGGCATGCGCTTCCACCCGAGCGTTTACCTCGGGATCATCAAGTTCCTGGGCTTCGAGCAGATCTTCAAGAACTCGCTGACCGGCCTGC
>CAZMLG010000142.1:0-8173 GCA_964566985.1 uncultured Intrasporangiaceae bacterium | reverse complement strand
CCTCCGCGGACGCGCCCTGGCCGATCTTCAGCCGCGGCGCGGCATACGTGTAGATGGTCTCGGCGATGTCACCCATGTGCGTGCTCCCGGAGGTAGGGGTCACTCGCCAGTATGCCGCGCCGAGAGGTCGACTTCTGCGCCGAGTGGTGGCCGAGTGGTGGCCGAACAACGTAGGCCGTTCGGCCGGAAGGTATGCCTGCCGGCGGGGTCAGCCGCCGTCGAGATCGCGGATCGGTGCCGGCTCCGGGCGCTTGGGCAGCCGCCCGTCGCCGGAACTGCGGTGCTGGATGCGGCGCTGCACCCACGGAGCCAGGTATTCCTTCGCCCATGCGGCGTGCCCGGCGATCGCCTCACGCCGCCGCAGCGGGGGAGCAGCGGGCAGCGGCACCGCCCAGTCGCGCGCTCCGTCGCGCTCGCCCAGCGCCCAGGCCGCCTGCTCGGCGACGCGGCGGTGACCCTCGGTGGTCATGTGCAGCCGGTCGTCGGCCCACATCCGCACGTCGCGCAGGGAGCGGAGGCTCCACTGGTCGATGAGGTAGGCACCGTGGCGCTGCGCGATGCCGAAGACGTTGGCCGAGTAGACCGCTGCGCGAGGCCGCACGGCCTTCATGAAGGGTGCGAACCCCGGGTCGGCGCTGGTGGCCATCAGGACGTCGATGTCGTCCGCGCGCAGCCGCGCCACGGCATCCTCGAGCTGGTCGCTGATCGCGTCGAGGTCGGCCTTCGGGCGCAGCACGTCGTTGCCGCCACCGACGATGCTCACCAGATCCGGTCGCAGCTTCAGCGCCCGATCCAGTTGGGGGCCCACGACATCCGCGATCAGACGGCCGCGGACGGCGAGGTTGGCGTATTCGAACGATCGCCCCGCGTCGGCGTTCTTCGCGGCCAGGTGCGCGGCGAGCCGGTCGGCCCAGCCGACGAAGGCGTCGTCGACCTCCGGGTCGGGATCACACATTCCCTCGGTGAACGAGTCACCGATCGCGACATAACGTTCCCAGGTCTTCATCGGCCGTGAGCCTACGGCAGCGACCAGTCGATCGGCTCCGCGCCCTGCTGCTGCAGCAACGCGTTCGCCCGGCTGAACGGTCGTGACCCGAAGAAGCCGCCACGCGCGGACAGCGGTGAAGGGTGGGCGCTTTCGATCCGCGGGACCTGCCCGAGATGCGGTGCGAGATCGCGTGCTTGGCGCCCCCACAAAATCGCCACCAGCGGGCCGCCGCGTGCGACGAGAGCGTTGATGGCGGCGGCGGTCACGTGCTCCCACCCGCGCCCGCGATGGCTGGCCGGCTTGCCGGGGCTCACCGTGAGGACCCGGTTGAGCAGCATCACGCCGCGCTCGCTCCACGGTGACAGGTCGCCGTTCGACGGAGTGGGCACGCCGAGGTCGCTGGACATCTCGGCATAGATGTTCTGCAGGCTGCGGGGCACCGGGCGCACGTCGGGTGCCACCGAGAAGGACAGTCCGACGGCGTGCCCCGGGGTCGGGTAGGGGTCCTGGCCGACGATGAGCACCCGCACCTCGTCCAGCGGATGCGAGAACGCCCGAAGGACGTTGTCGCCGGTGGGGAAATAGCCCCGGCCCGCGGCGACCTCCTCCCGCAGGAACTGCCCGCACGCGGCGATCTTGTCGGTGACCGGTTCGAGGGCGGGAGTCCAGGTGGGGTGCACCAGCTCCGAGAGGGGACGCGGCTGCATACCTCCAACGTAGCGGGTGCGAGGTGGCGGACGGGCGCGCTGGCCCTAGACTCGCCGGGTGCACGGCTTCAACGACGACACGAGACAACTCGGTGAATCGATTCTGCGGTATGCCGCGGAGCGGCTGGCGCTCGACCCGGTGCCACTGGACTCACCGCGCACCCCCGCCCAGCTGGATGCGGTGGCCGCAGGGGCGATCACCCCGGACGGCATCGGTGGTCAGAAGGCGCTGAGCCTCTTCGAGGACGAGCTGGCGCTCGCGTGCCTGTCGACCGACCACCCGCGCTATCTGTCCTTCATCCCGTGCGCGCCGACCCGCGAGGCGGCGATGTTCGACCTGGTCGTCGGGGCGTCATCGATCTACGGCGGGTCCTGGCTCGAGGGCGCCGGAGCGGTGTATGCCGAGAACCAGGCGTTGCGCTGGATCGCCGACCTGGCGGGCCTGCCCGCGGAGGCCGGTGGCGGGTTCGTGCAGGGCGGCACCGTCGGCAACCTGTCCGCCCTGGTGGCGGCGCGCGAGTCCGCCCGCGCGCACAGCGGGGCGCGGCCGTTCCGCGTCGCGTCGACTCCGGGGGCGCACTCGTCGATCGCGTCGGCCTGCCGCGTCATGGACGCCGAGATGGTCGGCGTGCCGGTGGGTGACGATCTGCGGCTGACGGGGGAGGCCCTGCGGCAGGTGTTGGAGGACGAGGGGCCGGAGTCGTTCTTCGCGGTCGTGGCGACCGCGGGCACCACCAACCTCGGGATCATCGACGACCTCGAGTCGGTCGCGCAGGTGTGCGAGGACTACGGGATCTGGTTCCACGTCGACGCCGCCTACGGCGGCGCGGGGCTCGTGGCGCCGTCGATCCGGCCGAGGTATGCGGGGATCGAGCGGTGCGACTCGTTCATCGTCGACCCGCACAAGTGGCTGTTCGCCCCGTTCGACTGCTGCGCCCTGCTCTACCGCGACCCGCGGCTGGCGCGGGCGGCGCACACCCAGCACGCGTCATACCTGGACGTGCTGACCGAGAAGCCGGACTGGAACCCGACCGACTACTCCATCGGCCTGACCCGGCGTCCGCGCGGTCTGCCGTTCTGGTTCTCCCTGGTCGCCAACGGCACCGACGCCTACACCGAGGCCATCGAGCACACGCTGCACGTGGCCGACTTCGCCCGCGCGGAGATCGCTCGCCGCGCCGACCTGGAGGTGGTCGCCTCGGGCGACCTCACGGTCGTGGTGTTCCGCCGGCTCGGCTGGGGCGCGCAGGACTACCAGGCGTGGTCGGACCGTCTGCTGGAGCAGCAGCTGGGATTCGTCGTGCCGACGTCGCACGAGGGTGAGACGCTCGCGCGGTTCGCGATCGTCAACCCGCGCACGACGACCGACGACATCGTGGCGATCCTCGACTCGATGGTCTGACCGGCGGTCGGAGCTGCGACTCGTTTGTCACATGAGTCACACCGGCCACAGTGGCCGCGGCGTGGCGGCACGGAGAATGACAAGGATGTGATTCCGCCTCTATGATCGATGACGGCCGCAGGTGCGCGGCCGGGTCGACACGGAAGGGATGGCGATGAGCGCCCAGCAGCAGCACGGTGAGGCGCCGGCCGAGAGTGCGCTTAGCGAGCGGGATACGGCGATCTTGTCGTTCGAGCGCAACTGGTGGAAGCTCCAGGGGGCCAAGGAGGCGGCCATCAAGGAGACCTTCGACATGAGCTCCACCCGCTACTACCAGGTGCTCAACGCGCTGCTGGACAACCCCGCCGCGCTCAAGCACGACCCCATGCTGGTCAAGCGACTCCAGCGACTTCGCGCGGGCCGGATGCGTCAGCGCACCGCGCGCCGCCTGGGCTTCGACCGCTGACCGACGCTCAGGCGCAGCCGAGCGGTTTGACGGTGCGCGGCCACTGTTCGACGTCACCGCGCTCGCCCACGTAGGCGCGCTGCCGGTCGGGGGAGACCCACAGGTGTGAGCCGTCGCGGTGGTATCCGGTGTCGCGGGCATGCTCGGGCAGTCGCAGGTGCGCGCGATACGGCTGGTCGAAGTAGGCTTTCAGCTCGGCCTGGGGCGCGCGCACATACGTCGCCTTGCCCAGGTGGAGGAACGTCATGCTCTGCCAGTCGCAGTGCGCCGGTCCCGTAAACGACACCACGCGCGGCGTGGGCGCCCGGTGCCCAGAGGCATCGCGCCAGATCTGCCGGCCGTCCTGCTCGGCCACGTCGTCGGGGAACTCCGACCAGTCGCACCGAGCCCAGGACTCCAGGTGCCAGCCCGGCCCCGTGATCGTGCGGCCGTGGTGGACGATGAGCGCCTCCTTGACGCGACGATCGACGCGGTAGACGTAGAGCACGCGGGACGCGGTGCGAGCGGCGACGCGGTAGTCGTCCATCGCTCCGTCGATCGGCCAATTGTCCTCGGCAACCTGAAGCGCCCCGTCCGCGCTGTCGGCCATCTCCCCGTCGTAGTCGGATCCCGGCAGTCCGCCGGTGACGCCGACGGTGGTGCGGCAGTCGATGACGTGCCCGGCGGCTCCGAACCGCTCGGGTTTCGGCGCCTTGTGCGGGTGTGGCACGCGGACATGCAGAGGGCCGTGATAGGCCGAGCCGGTGGGCACGGGCGGGCCGCCCGTGCCCGGGTCCGGGGCCGACGGGCCGGCCGCCGAGTGTCCGCACGAGGTCAGCCCTGCGGTGGCCACGAGCGCCGTCAGCAGTGCCGTGAGTCGACGTCCAGGTATGCGGTGATGCGGCCTCATCTCTCGGCTCATGGCAGTCGCCCCTCGTCCTCCGGCTGCGTGTGACGCTACCGGGCCGGCGCCGCGGGGCGACACGATGCCGGCTCGATCGTGGCCGAGTCGTGACCGGCGTCGGGGGAGCACGCGTGGGCCGGTTGGCGGCGGATGCTGCGGCGGTTTCGATACGTCCTCGACCCTTCGACGGGCTCAGGACATGCTGCGTCAGCGGACTACTCAACCATCCGGGTGGGGCCGTGCCGCGCACGACTTTCACGCCCGCGTGGCGTCACGGGCAGTGCCAAGAAGACTCAACCATCCGAGGGGGCGCGGCGGGTCCGTTGGCGGCGGAGTTCGGCGCGGGCGAGGGCGTTTTTGTGGACCTCGTCGGGTCCGTCGGCGAAGCGCAGGGTGCGGATGCCGGCGTAGGCCTCGGCGAGGGGGAAGTCGTCGGACAGGCCGCCGGCGCCGTGGGCCTGGATGGCCTTGTCGAGGATCCATTGGACCGCCGTGGGCGTGGCGATCTTGATGGCCTGGATCTCGGTGTGGGCGCCCTTGTTGCCTACGGTGTCCATCAGCCAGGCGGTCTTGAGCACGAGCAGGCGTAGTTGTTCGATGCGGACCCGAGATTCGGCGATCCAGTCGCGGACCACCCCCTTGTCACTGATCGGCCCCCCGAACGCCTCGCGGGAGTCGGTGCGGGCGCACATGGCCTCGATGGCGCGTTCGGCCAGGCCGATCGAGCGCATGCAGTGGTGGATCCGGCCGGGGCCCAGGCGCGCTTGGGCGATCGCGAAGCCCTCACCCTCACCGGAGATCAGGTTGTCGGCCGGGACGCGCACGTCGTGGAACTCGAGCTCGGCGTGCCCGCCGTGGCTGTGGTCGTCGTAGCCGAACACCGTCATCCCGCGCTTGATCTCGACACCGGGGGTATCGCGCGGCACCAGGATCATCGACTGCTGCCGGTGGCGCTGCGCGGTCGGGTCGGTCTTGCCCATGACGATGAAGATCTCGCAGTCGGGGTTCATCGCCCCGGTGATCCACCACTTGCGCCCGTTGACGACATACGAGTCGCCGTCGCGGGTGATGGAGGTGGCGATGTTGGTCGCGTCCGATGAGGCGACGTCGGGTTCGGTCATCGCGAAGGCCGATCGGATCCGTCCGTCCAGCAACGGCTCCAGCCAGCGGCGCTGCTGCTCGTCGGTGCCGAACTGCGCGAGCACCTCCATGTTGCCGGTATCCGGTGCGGCACAGTTGAGCGCGGCCGGCGCCAACGCGCCCGAACGGCCGGTGATCTCGGCCAGCGGCGCGTATTGCAGGTTCGTCAGGCCCGCCCCGCGGTCACCGGGCAGGAACAGATTCCACAGCCCCTGGGCGCGGGCGGCCTCGCGCAACTCACCGATGACCGGCGCGCAGGTCCAGGCCCAGCGGTTCTCCAGCGCCTCGAGTTGGTCGGCGAAGACGGCCTCGGCGGGATACACCTGCTCGTCCATGAACGCCAGCAGGCGATCACGCAGCTGCGTCGTCTTCTCGTCGAATGTGAAATCCACTGGTGCTCCTTTAGGTCCGAGTCAGGGCCGCGAGTCCACCGGCCAGCAACGGCTCCGTCGCGCTGTCCAGGTCGTCGAAGCCCGCGCCGACGGTCTGCCCGTGCAGGTGCCGGTAGTAGATGCCCTCGAGGATCGCGGCGAGCTTGTAGTAGGCCAGCGCCTCGTGCCAGTGCAGGTCGGACACGTCGCGCCCGGATCGCCGTGCATACCGGTCGATCACCTGCTCACGGCTCGGATGTCCGGTCGCCAGCGACACGTCGGAGACCGCGCCGGGCACGGCGGAGGCCAGCTGCTGATAGACGAGCATCAGTGCCACGTCGGTGAGCGGGTCGCCGAGCGTGGCCATTTCCCAGTCCAACACCGCGGTGATCTCGTCGTCGTCGCCGACCAGGGCGTTGTCGAGCCGGTAGTCGCCGTGCACGATCGTCGCGGTCGGGGAGTCGGGGATCGAGCCCAACAGCTTCTCGTGCAACTCCTGCTCACCGGCCAGGTCGCGCGAATGGGACTGATCCATCTGCTTCTTCCACCGGCGGACCTGCCGGGCCAGGAACCCTTCCGGGTGCCCGAAGCCGTCCAGCCCCACGGCATACGGGTCGACGGCGTGCAACGCGACCAGGGTGTCGACGAGCCGGTCGGCGATCGCCGCGACCCGGTCGGGGCCCAGGGGTTCGAGTTCGCTCGCGTGCCGGTAAGGGGTGCCGTCCACCTTGTCCATCACGTAGAACGGTGCCCCGATCACGTCCGGGTCCTCGCAGCGGGCGATCATCGCGGGCACCGGCACCGGGGTGTCGGACAGCGCCGCCATCACCGTGTATTCGCGGCCCATGTCATGAGCCGTCGCCAGCACGTGGCCCAGCGGAGGCCGGCGCACGACGACCTGACCGGTGCCGTCGGTGACGAGGTAGGTCAGGTTCGACTTGCCGCCGGTGATCACCTCGCCGGACAGCTCGCCGCCCAGCAGGTCGGGGGCCGCGCGGTCCAGGAAGGACCGCAGCGCCGCCAGATCCAGCCCGGGAGGGGAGTCACCAGGTCTCGATACGTCCTGCGCTCCTTCGTCGCTCCGGCCTACTCGACCGGCCGGGGGCTGGGATCCGGCTGGTTGAGTAGGCGAGCCCGCAGGGCGAGCCGTATCGAAACCCGCCGGGTGGGAGTCGCCCGCCGACATCAGACGCCGCCGGTGAGCAGGACTCCGCCGTCGAGGGTCACGGTCTGCCCGGTGACCCAGGACGCCTCGTCCGACAACAGGAACGCGACGGCGCCGGCGATGTCCTCGGGCACGCCGAGCCGCTTGAGCGGATACGCGGCCGCGACCTGCTCCTCCTTGCCCTCATACAGCGCCGTCGCGAACGCCGTCTTGACCACGGCCGGGGCGACCGCGTTGACGCGGATGTCGGGGCCGAGTTCGACGGCGAGTTCCTCGGTCAGGTGGATCACGGCGGCCTTGGACACGCCATACATGGCGATGCCCGGGGCGGGCCGCAGCCCGGCGACCGAGGCGACGTTGACGATCGCCCCGCCGTGCTCGCCCATCCACGCGGCGTGGACCTTCTTGACCCACTCGAGCGCGCCGATGACGTTGACGTCGAAGATCTTGCGGGCGGCTCCCGGGTCGATCGACAGCAGCGGCCCGTAGGCCGGGTTGATGCCGGTGTTGTTGACCAGCAGGTCGACGCTCCCGTAGGCCGACAGGGCCGTCTCGATCACGGCGTCCTGATGCGCCGGGTCATCCGCCTTGCCCGCGACATACGTCGCCCGGTCGGTGCCCAGTTGCGTGACCGCGTCCTTCAGGCCCTCCTGTTTGCGCGCCGTGATCACCACCCGCGCGCCGCGGTCGACCAGTCGCTGGGCGATGGCCAGGCCGATGCCACGGCTGGCGCCCGTCACGATCGCGGTCTTGTCATCGAGAGAACTCATCGGCCTACTTCCGCTCGGGGCCAGGGCGTTGTGGGCAGGCTATACCGGCCGAGGGGTGAGTTCGGGGCCGGCCGAGCGGCCTGCCGGCGACGGTCACGGGCGGGCTCTCGAGATTTTTGGTCCCAGCGTTTGCACTCTCACCCGGAGAGTGCCAATAATGTCGTTAGCACTCTCACCCTGAGAGTGACAAACAGTGGCCGTAGGACGAGGGTCATCACCGGCGGGCGTCGTGAGCCCGGGCGGTGTCGGCCCGTCCGTCGCGGGCGTCGTGCGGCCAGCTCCGTACGTAATCGTGTGGGAGG
>CAZMLG010000141.1:0-8222 GCA_964566985.1 uncultured Intrasporangiaceae bacterium | reverse complement strand
CGACACCGAGGTCGACAAGCGCCTCGACGCGATCGGCACCGACGAGGCGAAGGCGCTGCGCGGCAAGGCCGGCATCGCCAATGCGCGGCTGGCCTATCAGGCCTACGAGGAGGTCTTCGCGACGCCGCGCTGGAAGACGCTCGAGGACGCCGGCGCCCACGTGCAGCGCCCGCTGTGGGCGTCGACCGGGGTCAAGGACAAGGCCTACCCCGACACCATGTATGTCGTGGATCTCGCTGTGGACAACACCGTCAACACCATGCCGCCGGCCACGCTGGACGCGTTCGGCGAGCACGGAAACCTCCAGGGCGACCAGGTCACGGGGCACTACGCCGAGGCGAGCGACGCGCTCGACGGTCTCGAGAAGCTCGGCATCAGCTACGGCGATGTCGTGCAGGTGCTCGAGACCGAGGGCGTGGACAAGTTCGACAAGTCGTGGGCGCAGTTGCTCGACTCGGTCACGTCGGAACTGGCCAAGGCCGGCCGGAGCGCCCTGGCGGGAGAGGCCAAGTGAGCGGGACCGCCTCCGGCGTCACCGTCGCCGCGGCCGGCGCCGCGGCCGACGCCGTCGCGGCCCACCTACCCGGTCTGGTCCAGGAATCGTTCGCGAGCCGATTGTTCGCTCGGGACGACACCCTTTGGGGGCCGGACGCACAGTCCGAGGCGAGCAAGCGCCTCTCCTGGGTGGGTCTGCCCCGCAGCTCACGCCCGCTCGTCGGGCAGATCGCGGCGCTGCGTGACGAATTCGCGGGCAAGGGGCTCGACCACGTCGTGCTGTGCGGCATGGGTGGCTCCTCGCTCGCCCCCGAGGTCATCTGTGAGACCGCCGGGGTGCCGCTCACGGTCCTCGACTCCTCGCAGCCGGACATGGTGCGAGCGTCCCTGACCGACCGGCTCGAGCAGACGGTCGTCGTGGTGTCGTCGAAGTCTGGCTCGACCGTCGAGACCGACTCGCAGCGGCGCGCCTACGAGCAGGCCTTCCGGGACGCCGGCATCGACCCGGCCGAACGGATCGTCGTGGTCACCGACCCGGGCAGCCCCCTGGAGAAGGAGGCACAGCAGGCCGGCTACCACGTCGTGACGGCCGACCCCGAGGTCGGCGGCAGGTATTCGGCTCTGACCGCGTTCGGTCTCGTGCCCAGCGGACTCGCCGGTGCGGACATCGAGGCTCTGCTCGACGAGGCCGAAGCCCTCAGCGACCTGCTGGCCGCCGACGACGACGGCAACCCGGCCCTGCGCCTGGGCGCCGCGCTCGGCGGCAGCGATCCGCTGCGCGACAAGGTCGTCCTGCACGACGCGGGCACCACGCTCGTCGGCTTCGGAGACTGGGCCGAACAGCTCATCGCCGAGAGCACGGGCAAGCTCGGCAAGGGCCTGTTGCCCGTCGTGATCGGCGACGCCCCACTCGGCGACCAGGCCCCCGACGAGTTGCTGGTCGACCTGCGCGCGGACGACGACGAGTCCCCGGTCGAGGGGCCGGCGACCGTCGCGGTGTCCGGGTCGCTCGGGGCGGCCATGCTGTTGTGGGAGTGTGCCGTCGCGGTCGCCGGCCGGCTGATCGGGATCAACCCGTTCGACCAGCCGGACGTCGAGAGCGCCAAACAGGCGGCCCGAGACCTGCTCGGTGCGGGCACCAGCGATCCGCAGCCGGCCGCGTTCACCGACGGCGCGATCGAAGTGCGCACCGCCGGCGGTGACTGGCTCGCGGGCGCGACCTCGGTCACCGGCGCCCTCGAGGCCCTGCTCGAGCAGTTGCCCGACGACGGCTACGTCGCCATCATGGCCTACCTGGACCGCATCGCCGACAAGTCGCTGTCCGACATCCGCGTCGCGCTGGCCCACCACCTCACGCGCCCCGTCACGTTCGGGTGGGGACCACGATTCCTGCACTCGACCGGGCAGTATCACAAGGGCGGTCCGGCGTGCGGGGTCTATGTGCAGATCACCGCGACGCCCGCGGAGGACCTGGCCGTGCCCGGCCGGGAGTTCACCTTCGGGGAATTCATCAGGGCCCAGGCGGGCGGTGACGCCAACGTCCTCGCCCAGCACGGCCGGCCCGTGCTGCGTCTGCACATCACCGACCATCAGGACGGCCTGGCCCAGGTGATGCGTGCGGTGACCTCGGTCGCGGGCTCCCGCTCGGCTTCGTGAGTCCGGCCCGCGTCACCCGCGACGCCAACCCGCTGCGCGACGTCCGCGACGGGCGGCTGCCCCGCATCCCGGGGCCCTGCTGCATCGTCATGTTCGGCGTCACCGGCGACCTGGCCCGCAAGAAGCTGCTACCGGCGATCTACGACCTGTTCCACCGCGGCCTGCTGCCGCCGGGGTTCTCACTGATCGGTTTCGCGCGACGCGACTGGGACGACGACACCTTCAAAGGCGTGGTGCGCGACGCCGTGGAATCCGGCGCCCGGACCGGATTCGACGAGGTCGTCTGGGACGGCCTGGTCGAAGGATTGCGGTTCGTGCAGGGCACCTTCGACGACGACGCGGCCTTCGACCACCTCGCGCAGGTCGTCGACGACCTGGAAGAGCAGCGCGGGACCGGCGGCAACACCGCGTTCTACCTGTCGGTCCCCCCGCGCTCCTTCCGACCGGTGTGCGAGCAGTTGGACCGCTCCGGCCTCAGCCGCCAGGACACCGGCCGCTGGCGGCGGGTCGTGATCGAGAAACCGTTCGGCCACGACCTGAGCAGCGCCCGGGAACTCAACGGCATCGTCGAGTCGGTGTTCCCGCCGGACACGGTGTTCCGCATCGACCACTACCTGGGCAAAGAAACCGTCCAGAACATCCTGGCGCTGCGCTTCGCCAATCAGTTGTTCGAGCCCGTCTGGAACCGTCACTACGTCGACCATGTGCAGATCACCATGGCCGAGGACATCGGCATCGGCGGGCGCGCCGGCTACTACGACGGCATCGGTGCCGCCCGCGACGTGCTGCAGAACCACCTGCTGCAACTCATGGCCCTGACCGCGATGGAGCAGCCCAACTCGTTCGACGCGGACGCGCTTCGCACGGAGAAGGAAAAGGTGCTGGCCGCGGTCCGGCTGCCGCGCAACTTGATCCGCGGATCTGCTCGCGGCAGGTATGGCGCCGGATGGCAGGGCAGCGAGAAGGTGCACGGCTATCTCGACGAGGACGGCGTCGAGGCCGACAGCATCACCGAGACGTATGCCGCGGTCCGGCTGGAGGTGCATTCGCGCCGCTGGGACGGTGTGCCGTTCTACCTGCGCACCGGCAAGCGGCTCGGCAAGCGCGTCACCGAGATCGCCGTCGTCTTCGCGCCCGCCCCGGCGATGACCGACGACGCGGCATCCGCCCATGGCCGCAATGCGATCGTGATCCGCGTGCAGCCCGACGAGGGCATCACCATGCGTTTCGGGTCGAAGGTCCCCGGCACGACGGGGCTCTCGATCCGTGACGTGACGATGGACTTCGGCTACGGCAACGCCTTCACCGAATCCAGCCCGGAGGCCTACGAGCGTCTCATCCTCGACGTGCTCCTCGGCGACCCTCCGCTGTTCCCCCGCCACGAAGAGGTGGAACTCTCGTGGAAGATCCTCGACCCGTTCGAGCGGGCGTGGGCCCGGCACGGGGCGCCCGAGACCTATGCGGCGGGGAGCTGGGGCCCGCAGGCCGATCTGATGCGACGCGACGGACGGCGGTGGAGGCTTCCATGAACATCGACCTGGAACGTTGCACGACCCAGGACATCAGCAAGACACTGGTCCGCCTGCGCGGAGAGGTCGGTGCCACCACCCTCGGCCGGGTGATGACCCTGATCATCGTCGCGTCACCGAGCGACGCCGACGACGCGGTGGACGCCGCGACCTATGCGAGCCGGCGTCATCCGTGCCGGATCCTCACCCTGGTCAGGCACCCACGCGGCGCGCGTGCCGGGATGAATGCGTCCGTGCGGATGGGCGACGAGACCGGCACCGGCGAGGTCGTGGTGATGCACCTGCACGGCGAACTCGCCGACCACGGCGAAGCGGTCGTTACTCCCCTGCTGCTGCCGGACTCCCCGGTCGTCGCGTGGTGGCCGGGAGACCCGGGCGACGACGTCGCGGCGTCACCGATCGGCACCATCGCCGACCGGCGCATCACCGATGCGTCCCTCGCACGTCGCCCCCGCCAGGAGCTGCAGCGCCGCCGCAGGACCTACGCGGACGGCGACAGCGACATGGCGTGGGCACGGACCACCCGGTGGAGGGGCCTGTTGGCGACCGCGCTCGACCAGCCGCCCTACGAGCCGGTCCAGCACATCAGGGTCAAGGGCGCCAGCGACTCGGCGAGCTCGGACCTGCTCGCCGGATGGCTCGCGGTGCGGCTGCGCTGCCCCGTGCGGCGTGTGCGCGGCCCTCGGGGCACCGGGCTGATCTCCGTGCAGATGGACCGTGCGAGCGGGCCGATCGAGCTAATCCGGCCCGACCGGCGGTTCGCGACCGTCACCCAGCCCGGCCAGCCCGACCGGACGGTCGATCTCGCCCGGCCGGGCACCGGAGACTCCCTGGCGGAGGAACTGCGCAGCATGGACCGCGACGTCATCTATCGCGACGCCCTGCTCAAGGGCATGGAGCTCGTGGACGGTATCCCCGCGGACACAGACCGACCGACGAAGGCGAGGCGCCGATGACGACCACAGACCTACGCATCTACCGGGACAAGGACGCGACCGGTGCCGCGGTCTCGACCGAGCTCGCGGCGCGGATCCGCGCCGCGGTCGACGCCCGCGGCGTGGCCCACATCGTGCTCACCGGCGGGTCGATGGGCGGCGCCTCGCTGCGCGGCCTACGGCATCCCGACGCCGGCCCCCTGGATTGGTCGAGGATCCACCTGTGGTGGGGCGACGAACGCTTCGTGCCGGACGGCGACCCGGAGCGCAACGCGACGCAGGCGGCGGATGCGCTGCTGGACGAGGTGCCGGTGCCCGCGGATCACCTCCACGCGATGCCGGCCGACGACGGGCCGGACGGTGACGACCTCCCCGCCGCGACCCGGCGGTATGCCGAGGAGTTGGCGGCCCATGCCGACCGCGCGGATGCGGTGCCCCGCTTCGACGTGCTCATGCTGGGCGTCGGACCCGACGCCCACGTCGCGTCGTTGTTTCCCCGTCATCCGGCCCAGACCGTGGTCGATGCGCCGACCGTGGCGGTCGAGGACTCCCCCAAGCCGCCGCCTCGACGGATCAGCCTCACCTACCCTGCTCTCAACGCTGCCCGCGCCGTGTGGTTCGTGGTGGCGGGCCCGGACAAGGCCGACGCGGTGCGAGCCGCGGTGGCCGAGGACGCCGACCGGTGGGACACCCCGGCGAGCGGAGCCCGGGGCCTCGAGGAAACCGTCTGGTGGCTGGACGAAGCCGCCGCGGCACGCCTCGGCACCGACGAATGATTACTGGATCAGGCCGCGACCACGCAGGGACTCGAGGGCCTCGTCGAGAATGACCTCACCCTCCTTGTCGCTGCGGCGCTCCTTCACGTAGGCCAGGTGCGTCTTGTAGGGCTCGACCCGCGGCGGCGACGGCGGGCTGTCCTTGTCCTGTCCGGCGGGGAAACCGCAGCGCGGGCAGTCCCACGTCTCCGGCACGACCATGCCCGGCTCCTGCGCGAAGCTGGGCCGCGTCTCATGTCCGTTGGAGCACCAGTACGAGACGACGACCCGAGGAGCGGCCTCGCCGCGCTCGGCCTCGCCCATGGGTCCTGCACCGACTCGGCTCCCGCGAATCGCGTTGCCACCAGCGACCACTTCTTCGCTCCTTCGCTCAGGTCAACCGTGCGATCAGTCCGAGCCCGACGATACCGACGCCCCAGACCACCCCGACCACGATCGTGAGTCGGTCGAGGTTGCGTTGGGCCACCGACGAACCACCGAGGCTGTTCGACACCCCTCCACCGAACATGTCGGAGAGGCCGCCACCTTGTCCCTTGTGCATGAGGATCAGCAGCACCAGGAACAGGCTGCAGATGATGACGATCACCTCGAGGGCGATCTTCAAGACGTCCACGCGGGATACACACCTTCGTCGTCGGGCACAGCGGGTCGGCGCTCGAAAAGACCGACCTCAGCAAGGTTACACAACCGGCGGACCACCGACCGAAGGACGGTCACGTCGTGGTGCCCACGTGGGAGCGGTAGCGGCAGATCGAGGCGAAGTCATCCGGGTCGATCGACGCACCGCCGACCAGCGCCCCGTCGACGTCGGGCTGCGCCATGATGGCCGCCACGTTGCCCGGCTTGACCGAGCCTCCGTAGAGCACGCGCACGTGATCGGCCAGGTCCCCCGAGTAGAGATCGGCGAGTCGGTCGCGGATCGCCGAGCACACCTCCTGCGCGTCGTCCGGGGTCGCGACCTCACCGGTACCGATCGCCCAGATCGGTTCGTAGGCGATGACGATGCTGGTCGCGTCGGCGGCCGGGACGCCGTCCAACGCGCCGTCCAACTGCCCGACGACGTGCTCGATCTGGCCGCCTTCCGTGCGCACCTCGAGCGGCTCCCCGACGCACAGGATCGGCCTCATCTCGTGGCGGTAGGCCGCCTGCACCTTCGCGCCGACGACCTCGTCGGTCTCCTGGTGGTACTGGCGCCGCTCACTGTGTCCCACCACGGCATACGTGCATCCCAGACGCTTCAGGAAGGCCCCGGAGATCTCGCCGGTGTGGGCGCCCGCATCGTGGATCGACAGGTCCTGGGCGCCCAGCCGCAGCGGCAGCTTGTCCCCGTCGATGACCGACTGCACCGACCGTAGGTCGGTGAAGGGCGGGATCACCGCCACCTCGACCTCGTCGAAGTCGTGGCGCTTGTCGCGCAGCGTCCAGTCCACCTTCTGCACCAGAACCGTCGCCTGCAGGTGGTCGAGGTTCATCTTCCAGTTGCCGGCGATGAGGGGCGTGCGGCCGGTCGGCGTCGGGTCACTCATGGTGTCTCATCCCTCCAGGACCTCGAGCCCGGGCAGGCTCTTGCCCTCCAGGTATTCGAGGCTCGCTCCACCACCTGTGGAGATGTGCGTGAAGTCGCTGTCGGCGAATCCGAGGCCGCGCACCGCCGCGGCCGAGTCACCTCCGCCGACGACGGTCAGGGCTCCCGCCGTGGTCGCCTCGGCGAGTCCGCGAGCCACGGCCTGGGTGCCGGCCGCGTACGGCTCCATCTCGAACGCTCCCATCGGGCCGTTCCAGAACACCGTCCTCGCCGAGGTGATCTCGTCCGCGAACGCCTCCGCCGACCGGGGCCCGATGTCCAGCCCCATGCGATCCGCGGGGATCGCGTCGGCCGCGACGACCTGATGATTCGCGTCCGCGGAGAACGCGTCGGCCACCACGACGTCGGTCGGCAGGACGATGCGGACGCCCCGTCGCGCGGCCTCGTCGAGGTAGCCCTTCACCCGGTCCACCTGGTCCTCCTCCAGGAGGCTCGTGCCGACCTCGTGTCCCTGTGCCTTGAGGAACGTGAACACCATTCCGCCGCCGATGAGCAGCGTGTCGGCCCGGCCGAGCAGGTTGTCGATGACGCCCAGCTTGTCGCTGACCTTGGCACCTCCGAGGGCCACCGCATACGGCCGCGCGGGGTCGTTCAGCCGCGACAGCATCTCGACCTCGCTCTGCACGAGCAGCCCGGCGGCGTGCGGCAGACGCCCGGCGATGTCGTAGACGCTGGCCTGCTTGCGGTGGACGACTCCGAATCCGTCGCTCACGTAGACATCGGCCAGCTGCGCGAGCCGGTCGGCGAACGCGCCCCGTGCGGCGTCGTCCTTGGCGGTCTCCCCCGGATCGAACCGCAGGTTCTCCACCATGGCCACCGCACCGTCGCGCAGCGCGGACGCCGTCGACCGCGCGGACTCCCCGACGATGTCGTCGGCGAGCGGCACGTCGACGCCGAGCAGTTCGCCGAGCCGGGCCGCGGCCGGCGCCAGGGAGTATGCCGGGTCCGGTTCGCCCTTCGGGCGGCCGAGGTGAGCGCACACGACGACGCGAGCGCCGCGGCCGGTGAGGCGCTGGATCGTCGGCACGGAGGCACGCACCCTACCGTCATCGGTGATGCGGCCGGAGTCGTCCAGCGGGACGTTCAGGTCGCTACGCAGCAGGACCGTGGTGCCGCTCAGGTCGCCGAGGTCGTCGAGTGTACGCATCCGGTCAGAGGCTCGTGCCGACGAGCGTGGTCAGGTCGACGAGACGGTTGGAGTAGCCCCACTCGTTGTCGTACCAGCCGACGATCTTGACCTGGTTGC
>CAZMLG010000140.1:0-8282 GCA_964566985.1 uncultured Intrasporangiaceae bacterium | reverse complement strand
TCGAGCGCGTCGTCGAGTCCGAGGGCCCGCTGGCGCAGCGGGCCGACATCCCCATCCGCATCCACGCGCACGTCCCGGCGTTCGCCCCGATGGACCCGCGCCGGATCGAACGCGTCGTGCGCAACCTGGTGTCCAACGCCATCGAGCACGCCGAGGGCAAGCCGGTCGACATCTTCGTCGGGGTCGCCACGACCTCGGTCGCGGTCTCGGTGCGCGACTACGGCGTCGGGCTGCGTCCCGGAGACCAGGCCATGGTGTTCAACCGGTTCTGGCGCGCCGACCCCGCCCGGGCCCGCACGACCGGCGGGACCGGGCTGGGCCTGTCCATCTCGCTCGAGGACGCCCAGTTGCACGACGGCTGGCTGCAGGCCTGGGGTGAGCCGGACCGTGGATCGTGCTTCCGGCTCACGTTGCCGCGCAAGGCGGGCGTGCCGATCCGCACCTCGCCGTTGCCGCTGTCTCCGGACGACTCGACGGCCGGGGAGTCGCAGGTGCGTGGCAGCAGCCTGAGCGGCGCCGGCCCGGCCGAGCGCCCGCGCCCGGCCGACCAGCTCGGCGGCAGGAACCCGTCATGAGGTCGGTCCGGGCGGTGCTCCTGGCACTGGCCGCCATGGTGGCGTTGGCAGGATGTGCGGGGCTGCCGACCAGCAGCACGGTGAGGGCCCAGCAGGCGATCAGCAACTCTCCGGTGCCGCATCCGCCGGTCGTCTACCCGAACCCGCCCCAGCCGGGCGAGTCACCGCGCGAGATCGTGCGCGACTTCCTGCGGGCCAACAGCAGTCCGGACGAGGATTTTCGGATCGCGCGGATGTACCTGACCGCGTCCGCGAGCAACACCTGGGATCCGTCGGGTCACCCGGTCACCGTGACCACGACCGAGCAGCAGTACAACGTGACCGAGCAGTACGGCGCGCCGGTGCGGGCCTACGCCAAGGGCGTCGCCACCCTCGACAGCACCGGACAGATGACCGAGCTGGCGGGGCACCAGAACGTCTCCGGGAGTTTTCATCTCGACAAGGTAGGCGGTGAGTGGCGGATCTCCTCGCTGCCGTCCGACTTCGGCGCGTGGATCAGCCTCGCCGACTTCAACCGGCTGTTCACCAGCCATCAGGTGTACTTCGCCGACACCGTGACGCACACCCTCGTCCCCGACACTCGCTGGTACCTGTCCAGCGGTGGCGAGGCGACGGCACTGGCCCGAGCGGTCCTGGGCCCGGCACCGTCCTGGATGCAGGGCATGGCGCACGAGGGGATGCCGGCCGGCACCCGCCTGGAGGTGGATGCCGTGCCGATCAACGGTGACGGCCTGGCGACGGTCGACCTGTCCGATCAGGCGCTGCAAGCGGACTCGAAGACTCGTCGCGCGACGTGGGCGGCCATGATGGCGACGTTGGAGCAACTGCCGAGCGTGCACACCGTCCGCCTGACCGTCGGGGGAAGTCCGCTGGCCGTCGGGCAGAACACCGGTGCCATCGCGACCCCGGCCGACCTCGGATACGGGCAGGGGAAGCGCGAGAGCAGCGTGATCATCACGCGCAACGGGTCGCAACTCGGATGGGTCGACCCGGTGCGCCGCACCGGCAAACCCAATCTCGTCAAGCCGCCGGCCGGGTCGCGGCCCCGGCTGCCGACGCTCAACAAGAACTGGACCTTCGTGTCCGCGTCGCACGACGGCAAGATCGTCGCCGCGGTCTCCGGCGATCACCGGTCGCTCGGCCTGTGGGCGCATCGGCACCTGACCGTGCAGAACTTCGGACGTGACCTGGTCAAACCGACCTTCACCCGGTTCGGCGAACTCTGGGTGGCGGGCGAGGCCCTCTCGACCGCGGGCCAGAGCCGGTCCGAACGCACCGGTGGTGGTGTCGTGTGGGTCATCGACACCAGCGCGCCGGCCGAGCGGGCCAAACCGCAGGTCGTGTCAGCCCCCTGGCTGGGTCATCGACAGGTCCTCGCGATGAAGGCCTCCCCCGAAGGTGAGCGGATGGCCCTGGTCGTCCGTTCCGCGTCCGGCAGGACCGAACTCATGCTCTCCGGCATCATCCGGGACGGCAAACGCACCCCGATCGCACTCAGCACCCCCACCCGCATCGCGCGACCCGTCACCGACCTGCGCGACGTCACCTGGATCGACGAGTCGACGGTCGCGGTCTTGGGAGAGGACCCGGCCGGGTCGGCGATCCAACCCGTGATGGTGCCGCTCGGCGGTCTGGTGACCGCCATGGGCACCGCCTCGGGGGCCACCTCGATCGTCGGCACCGGCACGGGCGGAGCGCAGATCTATGCGATCACCGATCGCGGCACGGTCCTGCAGCGGTCCGGCCGGCAGTGGCAGGAATTCGGCAGCGGATCGGCGGTGATCGTGCCGGGCGCCTGACCCGGTCCACAGCCCGGCTCGCAGCGGCTGCAGGATCCACAGCCTGCGCACCTCGGCGGCGGCCGGCCGCCTCGGTCGGGTGGACTGGGCAGGTGATGCCGCCGTCGGAGCTGATGCGGGCGCTCACCGACCTGGCGCTGCCGCGCCGGTGCGGCGGGTGCGATGCGCCGGGGGCCGGCGTGTGTCCGGACTGTGCCGCGCAGCTTGCGCAGATCCGCGGCGGTGAGCCCTTCCCGGCGGTCCCGACGCCCTGCCCGCCCGGATGTCCGACGGTGTGGGCGTCGACGGCCTATGAGGGGGCACCGGCCGCGATGTTGCGTGCCTACAAGGACGCCGGCCGCGGCGACCTGGGGCGGGTGCTCGCGCCGCTGCTGCGTGCCGGCGTGGCCTCGGCGATCACCGAGGCCGTGCAGGGCGCAGCCCCGCCGACGCAGGTGGTGATCGTGCCGGTGCCGAGCTCGGCCCGCGCACGGCGCAGCCGCGGCCGGGAGCCGCTGACCGACCTGACCCGGGAGGCGTTGCGGGGCCAACGGACGGTGCGGGCCGCCTCGCTGCTGACCGTGGGGCGTGTGCGCGATCAGGCAGGCCTGACGGCTACGGACCGGGCCGTCAACCTGCACGGCGCGATGCGGGTGCGCCACGGCATACGGCCGGCGGGGGTCACGTGCGTGGTCGTCGACGACATCATGACCACCGGAGCGACCCTGACCGAGGCGGCGCGCGTCCTGCGCGATGCCGGGGCGTGCGACGTGATCGCCGCGGTGATCGCGGCGACCCGGCGGCGGGTTCCGGAGGCGCGCGACCGTCGGCGGTGAGCGCCGGTGAATCGCGGGCGCTCGAGACGTTTACTCCCCGCGCCCGGTGGTCTACCGTCAGGTTATGAAGCACCAGGTGCCCACGTCAGCGCAACTGGTGCCCGCCTGTGACCCTCGCCTCGAGGGGGTGGTGTCGCGCCCGTGAATCGGACCTCGCGAGTCCGTAGCATCGCGTCAGACCCCCAAGGAGGTTGCTCATGGAGATCACCGTTACCGGACGTCACGTCTCAGTCCCCGAGCGTTTTCGTCGCCACATCGAGGAGAAGCTCGCCAAGATCCCGCAACTGGATCCGCGAGTCACCCGGTGCGACGTCGTCGTGTCGCACGAGGCCAACCCGAGGCAGGCCAAGGAAGCGGAACGGATAGAGATCACCTGCCACGCCAAGCGGTCGGTCATCCGGGCGGAGGCCCGGGCCGACGACGTCTACGGTGCCTTGGACCTGGCCTCGACGCGGCTCGGCGAGCGACTTCGCCGGCAGAGCGACAAGCGCCGGGTGCACCGGGGACGGCGCCAGCCGGTGTCCGTGCACGATGCCACCGCCGCGCTGGAACCACCCCAGCCAGACGGCGCGGGAGCCGAGGAGCCGGCCCCGCTGCCCCCACACATCGAAGCGGTCGGCGGAGACGAGGACTGCCCCATCGAGCTGCGCGAGAAGGTCCACCAGAGCCCTCCGATGGGCGTGGACCAGGCGCTCTACGAAATGGAGCTGGTCGGCCACGACTTCTACCTCTATCAGGATGCGGAGACCGGGCGCCCCAGCGTCGTGTACCGTCGGCGAGGCTGGTCCTACGGAGTGATCCGGCTCGACGTCACCGAGCCGGTGGAGGAAAGGGTGTCCGCCCCTGAGACAGCGCACGTGGCACAGGCGCGCTGAGCGAGCGCGCCGGTGACGCAGACTCACGAGGAGACCTCACGTGGGGCCGATCGGTCGGCCCCACGTGAGGTCTGCTCTGCATCGGACTCGATCCGGGTGTTGTTGGTCGACGACTACGCGATCTACCGCCGAGGGGTCGAGGCCGTGCTCTCACTCGAGGACGACATCCGGATCGTCGCCCAGGCGGGCACCGCGGCCGAGGCCGTCGCCGCCGCCGAGCAGGTCGCGCCGGACGTCGTTGTGCTCGACATCTACCTGCCCGACGGCGGCGGCACCCAGGTGTGCACCCGCATCAAGAACGTCGCCCCGAGCGCGCAGATCCTCATGCTGACCGCGTCCGACGAGGAGGAGGACCTGGTCGAGGCGATCCGTGCCGGGGCCACCGGATACCTGCTCAAGGACGTCGGGCCGGACCAACTGCCGCAGGCCATTCGCGCGGTGGCCTCGGGTCAGGCCCTGTTGTCCCCGGCGCTCGCCTCCACCCTGCTGGCCGAGTTCGCCCACCTGGTCCGCAAGAGCCCGGCCCCGGCGCCGGCCCTGACCGGCCGCGAGCGCGAGGTGCTGGTGCTG
This sequence comes from uncultured Intrasporangiaceae bacterium, assembly GCA_964566985.1. GTDB lineage: Bacteria > Actinomycetota > Actinomycetes > Actinomycetales > Dermatophilaceae > Leekyejoonella. Next base: position 3,648 of record CAZMLG010000140.1, on the reverse strand, counting down.
GTGGCCCGTGGCTGGTCCAATCGCCGCGTGGCCGAAGAACTGTTCATCTCGGAGAACACTGTCAAGAACCACGTGCGCAACATCCTCGACAAACTGCAGCTGCGCAGCCGGATGGAGGCGGCGATGTATGCGGTGCGAGGGGGGCTGCTGGACGAGCCCGACGGCCCGCAGCGGTGAGCCACCCACCCCGGCTGAGCCGCGCCGAGGCGCGACGGATCGCGCTCGCCGCACAAGGGTTCACCGGCCCTCGACCGGAGCCCTATACCGCGACGATGCGGCAGATCCAGCGGGTCGTCGACCGGGTCCAGGTCGTGCAGATCGACAGTGTCAACGTGCTGACCCGCAGCCAGTATCTGCCGTTCTTCTCCCGGCTCGGGCCCTACGACACCGCACTGTTGGACCGCGCCCGCGATCGGGCTCCGCGTCGCCTCGTGGAGTATTGGGCACACGAGGCGAGTCTCATCCCGCCCCGGACCTGGCCGTTGATGACCTTCCGGATGCGGCGTGCCGAGCAGGAGTCGTGGGGCGGGATGCAGCGCGTCGCGAGGGAGCACCCCGACCTGGTCGAGGCCGTGCGCGCGGAGATCGAGGCGCACGGCCCGCTCACCAGCCGTGAGGTCGAACGCCGGCTGGAGCACGACGCGTCGCGCTCGCGCGATGGCTGGGGATGGAACTGGAGTCTGGTCAAGAACGCCCTCGAGCACCTCTTCTGGTCCGGGCGCATCGGCAGCGCCGGTCGCACCGGCCAGTTCGAGCGCCGTTACGACACGATGCGGCGTGTGCTGCCGCCGTCGTTGCGGCATCTGGCCGAGGACGAGCATCGGCCACCCGAGGAGGCGGCGCAGGTGGAGCTGATGCGCCTCGCGGCGCGGGCCCACGGCATCGGCACGGAGCAGTGTCTGCGCGACTACTTCCGACTGAGCCCCGGGCAGGCGCGCCCGGCGCTGGCGCACCTGGTCGATTCGGGAGAGATCCGACCGGTGACCGTCGACGGATGGCGGCGCCCGGCCTACCTGCACACCGCCGCGCGGCGCCCACGCCGGGTGCATGCGCAGGCGCTGCTGAGCCCCTTCGACTCGCTGATCTGGCAACGCGATCGCACTGCTGCGCTGTGGGATTTCCGGTATCGCCTGGAGATCTACGTGCCCCGCGAGAAGCGGGTGCACGGCTACTACGTCCTGCCGTTCCTCTACGGGGAGCGGCTGGTGGCACGCGTCGACCTCAAGGCCGACCGGCAGGACGGGGCCCTGCGGGTGCAGTCGGCCCACTGGGAGGATGGCGCTCCCGCAGAGGCCCGTCCCGCCCTCGAGGACGAACTGCGTCGCCTCGCCGGCTGGCTCGGCCTCGACCACGTCGCCTGAGCGGGCGGCGCGGTGCCTGACTGTCACGCAATAGCGTCATGAACCGTCAACACTGGTGACGGTGTCGGCCCGGTGTCGACGCTTGGTGACGCGATAACGTGCGGGCTCGCCCGAGCGGGTCAATCGGTCGTGGCCAGGTCGTCGGCGAGCAGCTCGTAGTAGGCCCCGTCGCTGTAGGTGCCGTCCGCACGGGTGAAGGCCTGGTGGTCAACACCCCACCGGTGGAACCCGGCCTTCTCCAGCACCTGCTGGGAGGCCACGTTGTCCAGGTCGGTGCCGGCGTGCAGTCGTGTCAGGCCCAGGCCGCCCTCGTCCTCGCTCGCGAAGGCGACGGTCACCACGGCGGCCAGGGCTTCGGTGAGGTAGCCGTGGCCGCGTGCGTCGGTGTGCATCCAGTAGCCGATCTCGGCGTTCGTCGGTGTACCGTCGCCGAACCCGAAGATCCCGATGCTGCCGAGCGCCGCATCCGTGTCGGCGTCGGCGACACACCAGGTGACGGCCTTGCGGGTGTCCTGCAGGGCCCGGCGCTGGTGCAGCCAGGCGTCGAAGGTCTCGGTCGTCGGCTGCGCGCCCGCGGGCATGTAGAGGGCACTGGCCACGTCGAGCCGCTGATCGGGGCGGGGCCGGTCCTTCTCCCGCCATGCTCGCAGCGTCAGCCGTCGCGTAGGCAGTGTCGGCACCGACCGTGGCACCACCCGAGCCGCCGCACGGTCGTCACGGGCCAGCAGCTCGAAGGTCAGGGCGCCCGCGGTGGTGCCGTCCGGCTGGGCGAGCACGGCGCGCTCGGTCGCGGCCAGTCGGAATCCCGCGCGACGCAGGGTGCGCTGGGATGCCGTGTTGTCGGCGTCGGTGCCCGCCTGCAGACGGTGCAGGCCGAGGCCGCCGTCGGGCCGGGGTGCGAACGCGTGCGGGAGCAGCCGGTCCAGGGCCTGTTGGACCAGGCCGCGCCCCCGCGCTCGCGGGTCGAGGAAGTAGCCCAGCAGGCCGGTGCCCGCGGTCTTCGGTTGGTTCAGCCGGATCACCTGCACGTGCCCGAGCGGCTCGTCGGTGTCGGCATCAGCGAGGCACCAGAAGACCCCCTCTCCGGAGGCCATCCGCTCACGCTGCATCCGGCACCACACGGCCAGGGGCGGCGGGCCGCTCATGCCGCCGAGGAAGAAGCGGCGCAGATCGTCGTCGATCGTCGGTGGCCGGTCGGTGTCGCGCCAGGGCCGCAACCGCAGGTCGGCCGCCTCCAGCACGGTCGGGGTGAACCACGGGTGGGCCGGCTCCCGCGGCTCGTCGGCGTGGAGGTGACCGAACCACAGGTCGTCCGGGACCTCGACGCCGGTCGGATGCATGGCCGGCCAGACGCCGTCGATCGTGAACCCGCTCGCCCACGCGACCCGCCGGGAGGCCCAGTTGCCCACGGCGGCGCGCCACACGATCGTGCGAAGCCCGAGATCGTCGAACCCGTGCGCGACCAGCAGCCGCACCGTGCGGGTCATGACGCCACGGCCGCGCACGTCCGGATGAGCTCCGAAACCCAGTTCGGCGGTCGTGGACGCGTGCGGGTCGAGACCGATCGAGCCGGCGAACGTGCCGTCGACCTCGATCGCCCACTGGCGCGGGCCGCCGTCGGTCTGCCAGTTCGCGCGGACCGCCTCGCAGAATTCGCGTGCCTGGGCCTCGCCGTAGGGTCGGGGCAGGCGCACCCAGCGGGTCGATCGCGGGTCGTTCGCGAAGTCCACGATCCGCGGTAGGTCGGACTCCCGGTGTGCGCGGAGGGTGACCGGGCCGTCGCGCAGGACGGGCACACAGTCGGGGAAGGAAGACATGGCGGCAGCAAACCAGATGGAGGCGGCCGAAGCATCACGTTGGGGGCGACGGCCTCGCGGGCGGCGGTCCGGGGAGCACACGGACAGCTTCGGCCGTTAGGCTTAGTGAGTCTGTCCACTATCAACGGGAGTTGTCCGTGCCCAAGGTTGTCGAGAAGGTGCTGCGTGCCGGTGAAGGCCGCACCCTGAAGAAGCTGCAGGCGCTCGCGGCCCAGGTCGGCGTCTTGGAGGAGGACTACGAGAAGCTGCGGGACGAGGAACTGCGCGACCTCACAACGGAGTTCAAGGCGCGGCTGAAGGACGGCGAGACGCTGGACGATCTGCTGCCGGAGGCCTTCGCCGCCGTCCGCGAGGCGAGCAAGCGCACGCTCGGCAAGCGCCACTTCGATGTGCAGGTGATGGGCGGGGCCGCCCTTCATCTGGGCAACGTCGCCGAGATGAAGACCGGTGAGGGCAAGACGCTGGTCGCC
>CAZMLG010000139.1:0-8387 GCA_964566985.1 uncultured Intrasporangiaceae bacterium | reverse complement strand
ACTGGATCAGCGAGCACTACTTCACCACGGACGCGAAACGGGAGTCGTTCACCGAGCGGGTGCTCGTCCGTCGCAAGGAGTGGGATGCGGAGGAGAAGTCGACGCGAGGCCGCTTCGTCGAGGGGCGCAGCTTACTGGAATCTCGACTGGTCGAGCTGGCCGAGCTCGGCATCGACGTGGACGCGACCACGGCCGACGGTCAGGTGCAGTCCGCACCGCAGACGTTGGACGGCGCGCAGATCGACCAGGTGCGTGACCTCTACGACCAGATCACCCGCATCCTCGGCTACCGCATCGGACAGTTCACGCGCGTGCCCGACGGACCGATCGAGTTCGTCACGTCCGCCAATCTCGAGTCCGGCAAGCCGCTCGCGATCCTCGCCGCACGGCCCGCAGCGACGATCGAGGGTCTGATCGACAAGCACGCCCCGACTCTGCTGACCGCCTGGGAGCGCGACGACGAGGAGCCCATCCACTCCGTCTCGACGGCCCTGTCCACCCTGATGACGGAGGTCGACGGCCCGGATTTCGCCCTCGTCGTCGCCGGGCGCTGGTGCCTGATCGCCGAGCGCGAACGCTGGCCCGAGGGTCGGTGGCTGGCCGTCGACCTACAGCTGGTCTGCGAGCGCAACGACACCAAGCGCGGCGGCGAGGTCGATCGGGCCCTGACCTGCCTCGACGCCGCGTCCCTTGCGCCGGATCCCTCCGGTGACACGTGGTGGACCGCCACCCTCGATGCCGCGGTCAAGCACACCGTCGGCGTCAGCAAGGATCTGCAGGCCGGTGTGCGCGACTCGATCGAGATCATCGCGAACGAGGTGGTCACGCGGCGTCGCGCGCAGGGTCTCTACCCGTTGCCCGACTCCGAGGCGCAGCCGCTCGCGGTGCAGTCGCTGCGCTACCTCTACCGCATCCTCTTCCTGCTGTATGCCGAGGCGTCACCCGAGCTGCAGGTGCTGCCGGCGGGCGCGGAGGAGTACGACGCCGGCTACGGCCTCGACCGACTGCGCGACCTGGCCCTGGTCGAGCTGCAGACCGAATGTGCCCGTCGCGGCACCCATCTCTACGAGTCGCTGGCGACGCTCTTCCGACTGGTCGACCGGGGGCACACACCGCCCGCGGACGAGTCACTGCCGGAAGGCTTGACCTTCAACGCCCTCCGAGCCGACCTCTTCCGGCCAGAAGCCACCGCCCACATCGACGAGGTGTGCCTCGGCAACGAGGCGATGCTGCAGGTGCTGCAGAAGCTCCTGCTCAGCAAGGAGGAGGGCAAGAAGCAGCGCGGGTTCATCTCCTACGTGGAGCTCGGCATCAACCAGCTCGGCGCCGTCTACGAGGGCCTGATGTCGTGGACCGGATCGTTCGCACACGAGGATCTGTATGAGGTGGCGCCGCACGGTGACCGCACCGACGGCTCGTGGGTGGTGCCGATCGCGGAGTCCGGGCACCTGGACGAGAAGGACTTCGTGCGCGAGATCGACCCGGACACGGGGGAGGAGAGGGCCGTCGTCCACCGTCGTGGATCGTTCGTCTATCGGTTGTCGGGGCGCGACCGGCAACGATCCGCGTCCTACTACACGCCCGAGGTGCTGACGAAGTTCACCGTGCAGCAGGCGCTCGAGGAGCTGCTCGACCAGGACGATCGCCGGACGACGGCCGACGAGATCCTGCAGTTGACCGTGTGTGAGCCTGCGCTCGGCTCGGGAGCGTTCGCGATCGAGGCCGTGCGGCAGCTCGCCGAGGAATACATCAGCCGGCGCGAGGAGGAGCTGGGGGAGCGGATCGACCCGGAGCAGCGGCCGGCGGAAGTGCAGAAGGTCAAGGCGTATCTCGCGCTGCATCAGGTTTACGGTGTGGACCTCAACGCCACCGCGGTCGAGCTGGCGGAGGTGTCGCTGTGGCTGGACACCATGGTCGCCGGACTGCAGGCGCCATGGTTCGGTCTGCGCCTGCGACGCGGCAACTCGCTGGTCGGGGCGCGCCGGCAGGTGTATCCGGTGCACAAGGTCAAGGACAAGTCCTGGCTCAAGACCCCGGCGAACGACATCGCGCTCAGCGCCTTGAGTGAGGCTGTCGGAGGCGCGTCACCGGGTCTCGATACGGCTCGCCCTGGGGGCTCGCCTACTCGACCATCCGATGGGGGAGACGCAGAGCCTACGGCCGAGGGTGAAGTCGTTGATGCTGGATCTGCCGAGAAGGAGCAGGAAAACGTCACCACCGGCTGGTCGAGTGCCGGCGAACGCAGTGATGCCGGTGTATCGAGACCCGGTGACGCACGCACCAAGCCGGCCACCATCGGCACGGGGGTGCACCACTTCCTTCTTCCTGCGCAAGGCTGGGGCTCGGCCGTCGAGGTGCCAAAGGCTGTCCGTGACCTGGTTGATCCCGCCCGGCTCAAGCAGTTGAAAGCCTGGCGCCGCGAGATTCGGAAGAAGCCGACGAACGCACAGCTCAAACGACTGCAGCAGCTCGCTCAGCGTGTCGAGGTGCTGTGGGAGATCTCCTTGCGGCGCCTGACGATCGCCGAGGCCGAGTCGGGGCGGCAGATACGGCTCTGGGGCCAGGACGGCACCGAAGACGCGGCGCTCGACACGGCGCACGACGGGCCGGTCGCCGTGACCCGTGAGCAGATCGAGGTGTCGCTCGCCGACGAGGGGAGTGCGTATCGACGACTTCGCCGGGTCATGGACGCATGGTGCGCCCTGTGGTTCTGGCCGCTCACAGAGATGGAGGTCGAACCACCAAGCCTGGACGACTGGATCACAGCGTGCGAGAAACTGATCGGCGTCCCCCCGGACCGGAAACGGGCGTGGATGGATACTTTTGCTGCTGGCGCCGACTGGGATGAGCTCAGCCGCGCCGAGGAGACCGACCTGCAGTTCGCCGGCGCGCAGACCATCCAGCGCGTGCTCGAGCAGCACCCGTGGCTGCAGGTGTGCGAGCAGGTCGCGGCCGAGCAGGGCTTCTTCCACTGGGAACTCGACTTCGCCACGGTGTTCGCACGGGGAGGGTTCGACCTGCAGGTCGGGAACCCGCCTTGGGTCCGACCGGTCGTGAAGGAAGAGGCGCTTCTCGCTGAAATCGACCCGTGGTGGGCCATCGCCCAGAAACCATCGGAGCCCGAGAAGGTAGCTCGTCGCCAGGTCAACTTGGTGCGAACCGAACAAGCATCGGTAATAATCGACGGTGGCGCAGAGGTTACTTCGGTGTCGGAGTTCCTAGGTGACAATGCGCAGTACTCAATAACATCGGGCCACACGGATCTGTATAGGGCGTTTATGGCCCAGGCTTGGTCTCACTGTGCCAAGGCAGGAATCAGTGCTCTTATCCATTACGACACGCACTTTACAGATGACAAGTCTGGCCACCTTAGGGCCATTACATACAGGAGATTAAGACGGCATTGGCAGTTTGTGAATGAACTAAGGCTGTTTGATATCGGGCATCAGAAAGTCTATGCCGTAAACGTCTATGGGCCAGAGCAAGATGTCTACTTCTTGCATGGGACCTCCCTCTACCATCCCGACACTGTCCGTAGATCACTTCAACATGATGGATTTGGCCCAGAGCCAGGATTCAAGGACGATGACGGAAACTGGGATCAAAGGCCGCACCAGTCGCGTATACAGACCGTAAATGAAAACACACTGCGACTCTGGCAAGATATTCTTGGCGCAACCGAATGGCCCGAGACCCCGATGGCTTATGTAGTCAATTCGGCGGCAACCCGCGCACTCTCTGCACTATCCGAATCTCCTCGGATGAAGGTGTTGAAATTTGAATTCTCTCGGGGATGGAGCGAGTCCGGCGACGAGAAGAGGGGGCTTATTAGACCGCACTGGGGTGAGGCAGAATGGGTGGATGCCATTTTGCAGGGCCCGCATATCTACGTGTCACGTCCACTATATAAGGCTGTCAACCCGACAATGCGGAGCAAGGGCGACTGGACAGAGACAGACCTCGATACGTTAGATGAGGATGCGCTACCAATAACGGCGTTTATGCCAGCGGATGACCGGAGTGCGTATGACGCCTCTTATGGCTATTGGGAGTCGGGTAAAGCTCCCGCTCGCGATTTCTATAGGGTAGCTTGGCGTCGGCGTGCCGCGAATTCTGGTGAGCGAACGCTGCTTTCGGCAATTATCCCCCCGGGCTCGACGCATGTTGACGGTGTTATGTCGGCTTGGACGGGTGATGTTAGAACGTTCCTCGCGGTTCAGTCTGTGCTGGGCAGCTTACTTGGTGATTTCTTTGTCCGGTCCTCACCGAAGAGCGATATTCGGGCTAGCGAAATATATAGACAGCCCATGGTGAGTATTGACCATGCGCTGCTTGATAGTCTTATTTTTAGGACGCTCCGTCTCAACTGCATAACTAACGCGTACGCAAGGTTATGGAGAAGTGCGTGGCGGGACGATTTTTCCTATGACGAACCAATCCTTGCGCGGTTGGATGAGCGGCGTGTTGGGTCAGCGTGGACTTCTGACACCCCACTCCGTCGTGCTGTAGATCGCCGAAATGCGGAAGTTGAGATCGATGCGCTCGTTGCGATTATGCTGGACGTCTCCGCGGATGAGTTGTGCACCGTTTACCGGACCCAGTTCGGTGTGCTCGTGAGTAACGATCATGCACGCGTCGGAGCGAAGAGGCCCAATGTTTTCGACGCAAGAGGGCGGCGAGTGCCCAACTCCGTTCTCTCCGTGTGGCGGAAGAAGGGCGACGCGATCGGCGAGGAGGAGCGCACCGCCACCCACCCGGGCAGCGGCATCGACTACACCTACGAGCTGCCGTTCGCGACGCGGGACCGGGAGGCTGACTTCCGCACCGCCTACGCCGAGTTCGAGCGCCGGCTCGCAGAGAAGGAGGCGCGGTAGTGACGGAACTGCTGCCCAGCCTGCAGGCACAACGCATCCGGACCGGGCTGATCGACTTCCTCACGACGACGTTCGCGCTCGCGGACGCCGAACCGCGCCAGGCGCTGACGGAGTTCCTGCAGCATCCCGACGACGGCATCTTCAAGGGGCCGTACGTGCGTCTGCGGCTGCCGTTCCGCACCGTCGAGCAGACCGACGATTCTCCGCTGGACTGGGAGCCACCGTTCCCGCCCTATTGCCACCAGCAGGAGGCGTATCGCAGGCTCACCTCCAAGGGTCTCGGATCCGACAAATCCCGCCCGCTGCCGACGATCGTCACCACCGGCACCGGATCGGGCAAGACCGAGGCGTTCCTCAACCCGATCATCGACCACGTGCTGCGCGCCCGCCGAGACGGTGTGAGCGGCATGAAGGCGCTCATCCTCTATCCGATGAACGCGTTGGCCGACGATCAGGCGGGGCGCCTCACCCGTCTGATCACGACGGATCCGGCACTGGCCAATGTCACCGCCGGGCTCTACACCGGAGACGCGCGGGACGGCCAGGGACAGGGCCGATCCAAGGTCACGAAGGACGGGCTGATCACCAACCGCGCCGTCATTCGCGACACTCCGCCCGACATCCTGCTCACGAACTACAAGATGCTCGACCAGCTGTTGCTGCGTCCTGACGACGCACCGCTGTGGGCCAAGAGCGCACTTTCCCTGACCTACTTGGTTCTCGACGAGTTCCACACCTACGACGGAGCCCAGGGCACCGATGTCGCCATGCTGCTGCGCCGACTGGGGCTACGGCTGCGCAGCCACGTGCCGGGCGACCACCCCGAGACAGATCTCTTCGACGCGCACCCGCTCGGCAAGGTCACCCCCGTCGCCACGTCCGCCACCCTCGGTGATGGCTCCGACCCCATCGAGATGCTCGCATTCGCCGAGCAGGTCTTCGGTGAGCCGTTCACCCGCGACGCAGCCATCACCGAGCACCGGATCGACGCAGAAGACTACTCCGACAGCGCTCGCATCGCGGTGGAGCAGGCCGGACTGCGGCCCCGGCTGCTGAGCTCGATGCTGACCACCGAGGTGCGGGAGCTGGCCGAACTCGGCGCGCTGCACCGAGACGACGCGGACGGGCTGGTCGACGAGGTCACCATCCGCCTCTGGAGCCTCGACGCCATCCCCGAAGACATCGGAGCGGCCACGCTGCTGCGCGCGCACGACGACATCCGTGCCCTGATCGACCACGCGGGGCAGGCCGTGCACATCGCCGATCTGGTGGCCGATCGCTTCGCGGCAGGAATCCCGGCCGACGACGCACGCACAGCGCTTCTGACGGTGCTCGCCGTGCTCAGCCGCCTCCGCATGCTCGATCGCGACGCCGTGTCGGTCGAGGTCACCTTGTGGATGCGTGAGGTCACCCGCCTCGACCGGGTCGCGTCCTCCGAGCCGGGCTTCCGATGGAGCGACGACGGTCAGCCCGCCGAGGAGACCACCTCGGCGCTACCGGCCATCTACTGCCGCGGCTGCGGACGCTCCGGTTGGGGCATCGCCCTCGCCCCCACCGGACGCGACCTGACCGCCACCGACACCGGCATCCGCGCCGAGCACCTGCGCAAGTCGGGACGATTCCGCGCGCTGCTGCACGCGCCGGGAGAGGCGGCGCTCGTCGCCGAGAGGCGCGCTGCCGGAGAGCAGCACCCGGAGGAGGCCGCCCCCAACCTGCGATGGCTGCACCTGCCCCGACGCACCCTGCTGACCCGCAGCCCGGCCGACGACGACCCTGACCTGCTCGAGGGCCGGGTGCTGCCCGTCGTCATGCTCGACGGCGACGACGAGGAGACCGAACGCCGCTCCAGGGGCGACGACTGCCCGTCCTGCGGCGGCCGCGACCACATCCGCTTCCTCGGCAGCGCCATCGCGACGCTGCTCTCGGTCAGCCTCTCCACGCTCTTCGGTGACAGCGATCTCGACTCCCGTGAGAAGCGCGCGCTGATCTTCACCGACTCGGTGCAGGACGCCGCCCACCGGGCGGGTTTCGTCGACACGAGGTCGCACACCCTCTCGCTGCGAGCAGCCCTGCGAGACGGGCTCACCGGACCGGCGAACCTCGTCGACTGGACCGAACAGGTGCTGACTCGAGCCGACCACGACGGGTTCGCGCGGTATCGGCTGGTCCCTCGATCCCTAGTGGATCACGAACTCTTCCGGCCCTACTGGCACGAAGCCAGCCCCGCAAAGATCCCCGCCAAGAGTCGGAACGCCATCCGCCGCCGGCTCCTCTTCGACATCGGACTCGAGGTCGGCCTGCAGTCCACCTATGGGCGCACGCTGGAGGCCACCGGGTCGGCCTGTGTCCACGTGGACGCCGGGCCACGCGAAGCGGTCTCGTCGCTGGCCCGCCGCGCCCTGAACACCGACGGGACGACGGTGCTCGACGAGGCACCGCCCACCGAAACGGATCTGCTGCGCTGGGTGCACGGCACACTCGAGCACCTACGCCACGACGGCGCGATCGACCACGACTGGTTGACCAGATACGTCAAGGCCGACGGCGCCCGTGTCTGGATCTGGGGCAAGCGTCGTCGCGAACAGGGCGCGCCGGCCTTCCCGCGCGGCCGCGGCGCCCCCGCATACGCCGTGATCGACGGATCCGTCGACCCCAAGAGCGATTTCGTGAGGGCCACCAGCCCGCAGAGCTGGTATGCGCGGTGGGCGAGCAAGTGCCTGCACGTCAACGCCGCGCACGGCGCGAGCCTGGCCGCCCGGCTGCTGGTCGCACTCGCGGGACGCGGCACCCTGAGCGAGACCAACACCGACAAGGGTGCTCGGGCCTTCGGCATCCCACCGTCGAAGGTCGTGGTCAGCCCGCTGACCGAGCAGGACCTGCGTGAACGGATCACCCTGCTGGTCTGCGACACCTGCCGATCCCCCTTGCCCACATCACCCGACCTGGGGGACCTCTTGGATCACGGGCCCTGCACCACGGCCCTGTGCCAGGGCACACTGCGCGCCGTGGCGCGCGACCCGGAGTCGTTCTATCGCAGACTGTTCGCCACGTCGGACATGCGCCGCGTCGACGCACACGAACACACCAGCCTCATCTCGGGACAAGAACGTCGCCAGGTCGAGGCCGGCTTCAAGAGACCCGAGCAGCGCCCCGGCGACGCGAACGTGCTGGTCGCCACCCCGACCCTGGAGATGGGCATCGACATCGGCGACCTGACCACGGTCATGCTCTCGTCGCTGCCCGACTCGGTCGCGAGATACCTTCAGCGTGTGGGCCGCGCAGGGCGCCTCACCGGCAGCTCGCTGGCCCTGGCCTACGTCACCGGCCGCGGCGACCAACTGCCCCGCCTGGGCGACCCCACCTCGATGATCAACGGCGCGGTGCGACCACCCGCCACCTACCTCGACGCCGAGGAGATCCTGCGCCGCCAGTTCATCGCCTACGTCGTCGACGACCTGGTGCGCACCGGATACGCCGGTGTCCCGGATCGCTCGGGAGAAGCGCTGAGGTCGG
>CAZMLG010000138.1:0-8677 GCA_964566985.1 uncultured Intrasporangiaceae bacterium | reverse complement strand
AGACCGGACCGGTGTTGCCGCGCCCCAGCATCAGATCGATGCGCCCGTCGGCCAGATGTTGCAGCATCGCGTAATCCTCCGCGAGGCGCACCGGGTCGTTCGTGGTGATCAAGGTCGTCGCCGTGCTCAAGGTGATCTGCCGTGTGCGTGCGGCGATGTTGGCCAGCAGCACGGGCGGGTCCGCGGGTGCGACGAACGGCGGGTTGTGATGCTCCCCGACCGCGAAGACATCGAGCCCGATCTCCTCGGCCTTCTCCGCGAGGCGAACCATCGAGCGAATGCGCTCCGCCTCGCCGGGCGCCGTGCCGGTCGTCGGGTCCGGCGTGACGTCGCCGATGGTGAAGATGCCGAACTCCATGCCGCCTCCTAGGTAATTTCGAATTCAACCACCTCAACGCGCACCTCCCCCCTCGCATTCCCCGGCCACTGTTTCGATACGACGTCCCCACCCCGTCACCCCACGACGTTTCTCCCCCCGCTTCGCTCCTTACGAATACTTCGCGGGGACCCCGACCCTGCTCCTTCGCCTACTGACCGGAACGTCGGAGGACCCCACCCGGATGGTTGAGTAGACGGCGGAGCGAAGCCGTATCGAAACCCCTGCAAGGTGGGCTGCCAAGCCGGTCCGGAGCGCATGCTTACGAGGGTTCGCTCCACCGCGCGCTTCGCTCCATGCGGGAGGTGCCCCCATTGCTCGCGCCAGGGCGCTCGCGACGGGGCCATCCGGGTCGGGGTCCGTGGCCACGCACGGTTGTCACGCCGGCAAGGCGTCACGAGCGGCGCGAGGCGGGACCGCCTGTGGGAGGATGGTGAGTCGACCGCAGGAGGATGGGATGTACGAGCTGTCGTTCGTCATGGTGGTGCCTGTGATCGTCCTGCTCGGCCTGCTCGTGCTCTACTGCTGGTGCGACATGGTCCGCCGCGACGCGACGCACTACGCGAGCAAGCGGGTGTGGGCGGTGATGGTGCTGGTCCTGGTGCCGCTCGGGCCCGTCTTTTATCTGCTCTTCGAAAAGGTCGGCTTGAGCCAGGTGCCCGGTCGGCCTCCCGAGGAGATGACCACCCACGTGGGCACCAATCTCCCCCAGCGCGGCCACTGACGAGTGATCACAGCCAGCCGTTGGACTCCGCGGTCTGCGCCGCTTCGGCGCGTGTGCGCGTCCCGGTCTTGCCGATCGCCGACGACAGGTGGTTGCGCACCGTCCCCTCGGACAGGAACAGCTCGCGCGCGATGTCGGCGACCGTGCCCCCGCCGCGCGCGACCTTGAGCACATCGGTTTCCCGCGCGGTCAGCGGCGACTCCCCCGCCACGAGCGAGTCGGTCGCGAGTGCGGGGTCCACGACACGCAGGCCCTGGTGCACGCGCCGGACCGCATCCGCCAACTCCTTCGCAGGCGTGTCCTTGACCACGAACCCGGCCGCCCCGGCCTGCAGTCCGCGACGTAGGTATCCGGGCCGCCCGAACGTGGTCACGATCAGCACGCGCACGTCCGGCAGCGCGGCCCGGAGTTGCTTCGTGGCGGCGATCCCGTCGAGGCCGGGCATCTCGACGTCCATCAGCACGACCTGCGGCCGGTGCTCGGTCGCGACCGCCACCACCTCGTCCCCACGCGAGGCCTCCGCGACCACGGTGAGGTCGGACTCGAGGTCCAGCAGTGCGGCGAGTGCACCTCGCACGAGGGCCTGATCGTCGGCCAGCATCACCCGGATCATCCCAGGCCACCCCCCTTCTCGTTCATGCCAGCGCCTCGCCGGACCGGCGCACGGCGGTCTCGCGCACGGGGTCCGCATCGGCGGGCTCGTCGGCGACGGCGACCGTCACCTGGAACCCGTGCGGGTCGATCGACCGGGTGATCAGCTGGGCGCCCGCGGCCACGGCGCGCTCACGCAGGCCGCGCAACCCGTTGCCGTTCATCCCCATCGCGGCGCTCCCGTGCCCGTCGTCGGTCACGGTGATGCCGTGCGAACCCATGGCCACCTCGCAGGACGTGGCGCCGCTGTGCCGGATGATGTTGGTGACCGTCTCACGCACCGTCCACGCATAGATCTCGTGTAGATCCGCGGGCACCTCGTCCAGCGCCGTCGGCAGGTCGGCGCGGATACCCCCGGAGGCCAAGGCCTCTCGGGCCCGAGCGAGCTCCCCCGACAGCGAGATCTCCCGGTAGCCCTCGACCGCCCGCCGCACGTCGCCGAGCGCGGTGCGCGACAACCGCTCGAGATCTGCGACCTCCACGCGCGCCCGTTCGGGGTCGACGTCCATCAGCCGTCCGGCCAACTCCGCCTTGACAGTGATCACCGTCAACGAGTGCCCGAGGATGTCGTGCAGGTCGCGCGCCATCCGGTTGCGTTCCTCCTGCACCATCATCCGGGCGTTCTCCTCCTGCGCCTCGCTCAGCGCGTGCCCGCGCCGGGCGGCCACCACTCCGCCCGACGCGGCGAGCATCGCCAGCATGAGGGCGAAGAGGAGCGAGTTGTCACTCGACCAACCAGGCAGTTGATACTCGAGGCCGACATAGGCCGCTGCCAGCAGCAGTCCCACGACCCAGCTCTGCCAGATCCTCCAGGTCCACAGACCCGAGACCCCCAGGAACACCCAGGTGGTCGTGCCGTCCTGCCCGATGAGCACGGTGGCCAACACCGCGAGCGCGAAGACGATCAGGTAGCCCGGCCACACCATCCGGCGCCGTGCCGCGCACAGCTCGACGTGGGGCGCGAACGCCCGCACTCCGGAGTTGTAGAAGTGCCGTAGGTAGGCCACGGCGAAGGCGATGAGGACCACGATGCCGGCCCAGCCTCGGACCCGATCGGACAGGGACCATGCCGTATGGAGCGGCTCCAGCAGGAAGACCAGCCAGATCGCGACCATCACCTGCCCGAAACCGCGCTGACGCAGGTCGTGCCGGGCCACCGGACCGTCACCGGCGGCGCCGGGATCGAGCAGGCCACGCAAACGGCCGCTGCGATCTCGCAGCCACCGCGCCGGGCCGCGCTTGCCGTCGGTCATGTCTCCACCTTCTCATTCCCCGGACACGTCGGACGGCGGTCTCGCCGGGAGGACCCCTGAGCCCTCCCGGTGAGACCATTCACGTCGGTCAGACCCGCTTGGTGTCCCGCTGGAAGCCCCAGGCGGCGCCGGCCAGGAAGATCGCCAGCCAGGCCACGGCGTTGACCGCCCACCTGAGGTGGAACTGCGCGTACAACGGAGCGTGCACGATGTTGTTCAGACCCCACAGCGGAGTGAACTGCGCGACGGTCTGATACCAGCCGGGCATCTGGTCCAGCGGGAAGAACAGTCCCCCGGCGAAGGCGAACAGCACGATCGCGAACGCCTGGATCTGCATGACGTTCTCGGTCGGCAGCAGGTAGCCCATGCACAGCCCGAACGCGGCATACATCAGCGAACCGATCCAGACGCACCCGGCCGAGGCCACCCAGACCCACAGCGGCATCTCGGCCTTGCCGGTGATCGCCCCGACGACGTAGACCGCGACCAGCGACGCGAGGCCGAGCATCATCGCGGTGATCGACTTGACCACCACGTAGGCGATCGGCGTGAGCGGGGTGAGGCGCAGTTGCCTGCTCCATCCCTCGGATCGCTCGATCGAGACCATCGACCCGCCGCTCGCGGTCGCCAGAATCGCCCCGTAGAGGGCCATGCTGATGAGGATCAGCGCGCTGACGTTGCCGTGGGCGCCGACGCTGACCTTCTGTTGACCGGCCGGGATGGTCAGCCCGAAGACCAGGTAGAAGAAGATCGGCATGATCATCGTGAAGATCATGGTGCGCTTGTTGCGCAGCAGCCGGCGGATCTCCAACCGCAGCAGCGTCAGGTTGAACCCGCCCATCGGCGGGACGGCGCGCGAGGCGATGTCGGGGGTCGTGGTGGTCATCGCAGTGCTCCCTCGTCGGTGCCCGTCAGGGCGATGAAGGCCTCTTCGAGGCCGCGGGTCACGATCTCCAGGTCGTGCGCGTCGGTGGTGGTCAGCAGGTGTCGGGCGACCTGGTCGCTGTCGCGGGAGGAGATCAGGACACTGTCGCCGCGGATCTCCACGCTGTCGGCTCCCGGTATGCCGTGCAGCGTCGCCTCGTCGGGATGCGGCAAGGTGCAGCGGATCAACCGGCCGGCGGTCATCGCCTTCACCTCGGCGGCGCTGCCGTCGGCGACGACCCGACCCTGGCTGACCAGGACGATGCGGTCGGCATACGCGTCCGCCTCCTCGAGATAGTGCGTCGCGAACATCACCGTGCGGCCCTGGCTCGCGTCCTCGCGAATGGCGTTCCAGAAGTCCCGGCGGCCGGTGACGTCCATGCCGGTCGTCGGCTCGTCGAGGATGATCAGCTCGGGGTCGGACAGCAGCGCCATCGCAAAACGCAGTCGCTGCTGCTCACCGCCGGAGCACTTCTTGACCAGACGGCCCGCCAGATCCGCGATGCCGGCGCGCTGCAGGACCTCCTGCGCCGGGCGGCTGTGCGCGAAGAGGCTGGCGGTCAGTTGCACGATTTCCAGGACCGTGTATTCCTTCAGCAGCCCGCCGGTCTGCATCACCGCGGAGACGAGGCCCTTGGCGATCGCCTGACACGGCGCCATGCCGAAGACGCTCACGTCGCCCTCGTCCGGGCGGGTGAGGCCGAGGATCATGTCGATCGTCGTGGTCTTGCCGGCACCGTTGGGCCCGAGGAACGCGACGACCTCACCGGGCCGGACCCGAAGGTCGATGCCCTGCACCGCGTGCACGTCGCCGAAGCTCTTGTGGATCCCCCGCAGGTCGACCGCCGTCGCCGCCTGGACCGACGATCGCGCTCCGGCCGGAGGGATGCTCGTCTTGTCTCTCGTCATCATGTCCACCAGCGTGTCGGCCCGCCGGCGCTCGGCCCTGCGGCGGCTGTCACGAACCCTGGATGACATCTGTCACGGGTGTCGCCGGAGCGCCGCGGCGGCTGTCCTATCCTCGTCGGGTGCCCACCGACCAGCGCCCCTCCGTGAGCAGTTCTCCCCTGCGCGTCCGCATCGAGCACCTGAGCGACCCCCTGCTCCAGCGCATCGGCCGGTTGCCCCGGGTGGTGCCGGTCGTCGCGGTCCTGGTGCTCATCGTGCTCGGGGTGATCCTCTGGCATCCGATCGGCGCGGTGTGTTTCGGCCTCTGCGCGCTGCTGACGGCATGGTTGCTCTACCTCGCCTGGCCGCGCCTGTCTTCGCCGGAGCGGATGATGCGCGGTGCCGCACTGCTCGTCGTGCTCGCGTTGACGATCGTCGCTGCAGGGGGCTGACGACCTGATCTGATTTTGACAATCATTCTCAACAGGAGTGAGAATGATGCTCATGCACCGCCGCACAGGGGCCGCCCTGTCACTCGCTGCCGCCCTGACCGCCACCACCTTGACGGCCTGCGGTTCCGGCGGATCCTCGGCCGATCCGGACGCGGTGCACGTCGCGACCTCGTTCTACCCCCTCACGTATGCCGTGCAGCAGATCGGCGGCCACCACGTCGACGTGACCAGCCTGACCCCGAACGGCGCCGAGCCGCACGGCTACGAGCTGACCCCGTCGAAGGTCGAGGCCGCGAACAAGGCCGACCTGCTCGTCTACGCCCAGGGCTTCCAGGCCTCCGTCGACCAGACCGTCCGCAGCGTCGCAGAGAAGACCGCCTACGACGTCGCGCCGGCCGCCGGTCTCGACCTCAGCCTGGACGACGTCGACCAGGTGGCCGGCCGGCCCGAGGACGACGACGACACCCACGGCACCGATCCGCACTTCTGGCTCGACCCGGTCCGCTACGCGAAGGTGGCCGACGCGATCGCCTCCCGCCTGGAGAAGATCGACCCGGCCCACCGCACGGCCTACCGGAAGGGGGCGAAGCGGTTCACCGACAAACTGCGGTCCTTGAACAAGGAGTTCCACGCGGGGCTCGCGCACTGTGACTCGACCGACCTCGTGACCAGCCACGCCGCTTTCGGCTACCTTGCACAGCGCTACGGCTTCAAGCAGATCGGCGTGTCAGGGATCGCCCCGGACCAGATGCCGACCCCGAGGCGCCTGGCCGCCGTCAGCCGGTTCGTGACGGCACACGACGTGCAGACCATCTATTCGGAAACGCTCGCCTCCCCCGCGGTCGCCGAGACCATCGCCCGGCAGACCGGCGCGAAGGTCACGGTCCTCGACCCGATCGAGGGCATCACCGACGACTCCGCCGGATCCACCTATTTCGAGGTCATGCGCTCCGACCTGAAGACCCTTCGCACCCATCAAGGATGTCACTGATGCCTGTCCTCTCCCTTCACTCCGCATCCTTCGGGTATGCCGGCACACCGGTCATCGACGACGCCACCTTCGAAGTGCACGAGGGCGAGGTCATCGCCGTCCTCGGCCCCAACGGGTCCGGCAAATCGACCCTCATGCGGGGCATCCTCGGCCTCAACGACCACCTGGGCGGCGACCTCGAACTCTTCGGGATCCCGGCCGCGTCCTTCCGTGAACGCACGCGGATCGGCTACGTGCCGCAACGGCATACGCTGTCGACGTCGGTGCGGGCGACGGTGCGCGAGATCGTCGAGGTGGGGCGGCTGGCCCATCGGCGCTGGTGGCGGCGACAGAGCGCCACCGACCGGCGCCTGGTCACCGAGGCGCTCGCGCGCGTCGGCATGGCCGACCACGAGAACGCCGACGTCGCAGCACTCTCCGGCGGCCAACAGCGGCGGGTGCTCATCGCGCGAGCTCTGGCCGGGCGCCCGGACATCCTGATCATGGACGAACCGACCGCCGGCGTCGACACGGCCAGCCAGGAGGTGCTCGCCGAGGTCCTGCAACGGCTGGCGACCGCCGGCGTGACCATGGTCATCGTCACGCACGAGATCGAGGCGCTACGCGGCATCGTGACCCGCATCCTGGAGGTGTCGCACGGCCGGATCACGTTCGACGGCACCCCGGCAGACCTGGCGACGCGGCACGGCGACCGCATCCTGGCCTCCGCGACCGGGGCCCACCACCTCGAGGAGGACGAGGACGAGACGGCCCGGCCCTACGGCGCGGGCCCGTTCGACGAACTGGACCTTCGTGACAAGGAGCACCGGCATGCCTGACGTCTTCCAACTGGAGGCGATGCGGCACGCGTTGGTCGCGGCACTGCTCGTCGGCGCGGCCGCACCGGCGGTGGGCGTCTTCCTCGTGCAGCGGCGCCTGTCCCTCATCGGCGACGGGCTCGGCCACGTGGCACTCGCCGGTGTCGCCGTCGGCGTGCTGACGGCCCACTCCCCCATGGTCACGGCGCTGATCACCGCCGTGCTCGCCGCCGGGGTCGTCGAATTCATCCGGGTGCGTGGACGCACCAACGCCGATGTGGCGCTGGCAGTGATGTTCTACGGCGGTATCGCGCTCGGCGTGGTGCTGTTGGCCAAGGCGACCAGCGCCGGCGGATTGTCGATCGAGCAATACCTCTTCGGTGCGATCCTCACGACCGAGACGGGGCAACTCTGGCAGTTCGCCGGCCTCGCCCTGATCGCCGTCGGCACCACGACGGTGTTGCGCCGGCGCCTGTTCGCCGTCGCCAACGACGAGGAGTTCGCCACCTCGGCGGGGCTACCGGTCATGTCGCTGAATCTGCTGCTGTCCGTGCTGACCTCGGTGACCGTGGTGCTCTCCATGCGCGTGATCGGCCTGCTGCTGATCAGCGCCTTGATGATCCTGCCCAATGCCGCCGGCCAGCTGCTCAGCCACAGCTTCCGCGCGACGACCGTGTGGGCCGTGCTGCTCGGCTGCCTGTCCGGGTTCGTCGGGGTCAGCTCCTCGTTCTATCTCGACACCCCGTCCGGCGGCACCGTCGTGCTCACCGCCGTGGCCGCGTTCCTGGCGATCTCGATCGCCACCTCGCTGCTGCGCCTGGCCCGACGCCGCCGACTGCGCCGCAGCACCCACCCGCACGTCCACCAGGACGGCTGCGGCCACGACGCCGTGCTGCACGGCGATCACGTCGACTACGTCCACGCAGGCCATCGGCATACCGCCGACACCGCCGAGAAGTCACGCAGCACCGCCGAGTCGTCACTCGGAACCGCCGAGTCGTCACCCGGCGCACGCGAGGAGTCCCATCGATGAACACCGTCCCCCGCCGCACCACCCGTCAGCAACTGGCCGTCTCCCGACAACTTGACCGGGCGCCCGACTTCGTCTCCGCTCAGGAGTTGCACTCCCGGTTGCGCGACGAGGGGACGACGGTCGGGCTCGCGACGGTCTATCGCACCCTGCAGGCGATGGCGGCCGACGGCGAGGTCGACATGCTGCGCACCGACGACGGCGAGGCCGTCTATCGCCGATGCAGCCCGAGCCACCACCACCACCTGGTATGCCGTGAGTGCGGCCGCACGGTCGAGGTCGAGGGCCAGGTGGTCGAGCGCTGGACCGACCAGGTCAGCCGCGAGCACGGGTTCTCCGACGTCGACCACGTCGTCGAGATCGTCGGCACCTGCTCCGACTGCCGAGACTGACTCACCAGATGACCACTTTCGCCCGAAACACCCACATATAGGTGGCCATCTCGGGCGAAAGTGGTCATCTGACGGGCTCAGGACGAGGAGGAGGCGTCGACGGCGCCGCCGAAGCGTCGATCCCGCCGCGCGTAGATCTCGATCGCCCGCCACAAGTCCGTGCGGCCGAAGTCGGGCCAGAGCGTGTCGAGGAAGACCA
>CAZMLG010000137.1:0-8721 GCA_964566985.1 uncultured Intrasporangiaceae bacterium | reverse complement strand
TCCTCGACACCGGTGGCCGCGTCGCCCGCTTCGAGGCGCGCTACGGCAAGCAGAAAACCAAGTAGCTTTCCCGCATCGCCGGCTCCATCACCTCGATGGGGCCGGCGATTCGTATTTGCCCAGCCGCCGATCAACCTGTGAGGTCACCGTGTTCGAGTCCGCATCCGCCCTGGTCGAGGAGTATGCCGAACTGGAGACGCGACTCGCCGACCCGGACGTGCTCGCCGACCCCAAGGCCCTGCGGCGGCTCAACAAGCGGTATGCCGCGCTGGGACCGGTCGTCACGGCCTACCACGCCTGGCGACACGCGTCGGACGACCTGCAGGCGGCCCGCGAACTCGCGGCGGAGGATCCGGCCTTCGCGGAGGAGGTTCCGGCCCTGGAGCGGGCCGAGCACGAGGCGGCCGGCCGGCTGCAGAAGCTGCTGCTGCCGCGCGACGAGGACGACGATCGCGGCGTGATCCTCGAGGTCAAGGCCGGCGCCGGCGGCGAGGAGTCGGCCCTGTTCTCCGGCGACCTGGTCCGCATGTATCTGCGGTATGCCGAGCGCTGCGGATGGCGGGCCCGCATCACCGACGCGACCGAGACCGAACTGGGCGGCTACAAGGACGTGCGCCTCACCATCGAGCCCAAGGGGTCGATGGAGCCGGGCACGGCGCCGTGGGCCCGCCTGAAGTACGCGGGCGGTGTGCACCGTGTGCAGCGCGTGCCGGTCACCGAGAGCCAGGGTCGCATCCACACGTCGGCGGCGGGCGTGCTGGTCATGCCCGATCTCGACGACGGCGACGACGAGGAGATCGAGTTCGGACCGCACGATCTGAAGATCGATGTCTACCGCTCGTCCGGCCCGGGTGGGCAGAGCGTCAACACGACCGACTCGGCGGTGCGCATCACCCACCTACCGACCGGGGTGGTCGTCTCGTGCCAGAACGAGAAGTCCCAGTTGCAGAACAAGGAGCAGGCCCTGCGCGTGCTCAAGGCGCGGCTGCGGCAGATCCAGCAGGAGGAGCGCGACGCGGAGGCGTCGGCGGCACGCAAGTCGCAGGTGCGCACCGTCGACCGCAGCGAGCGAATCCGCACCTACAACTTCCCGGAGAACCGGATCGCCGACCATCGCACCGGTTTCAAGTCGTATCACCTCGACGCCGTGCTCGACGGCGATCTCGATCCGGTCATCCAGTCGTGCGTCGACGCCGACGAGGCCGAGCGGATGGCCGCCGTCGGGGACCACGCGCACTCGTGACCGACGCGCGCACGCTGGTGGCCGGTGCCGCGGCTCGACTGACCCGCTCCGGGGTACCGTCGGCCGAGGTCGACGCGGTGCTGTTGGTGGCGCACGCCTGGTCGTGCCCGGCCGCCGAGGTGCGACGTGCGATGGTCCTGCGACAGGACGTCCCGGCCGCCGTGGAGGAGACCCTCGACGGACTGCTGGGCGAACGATGCCGGCGGGTGCCGCTGCAGCACCTGACCGGCCGGGCTCCGTTTCGCCACCTCGAGCTGCACGTCGGGCCCGGCGTCTTCGTGCCGCGCCCGGAGACCGAGTTGCTCGTCGATCTGGCGCTGCCGGCGCTGCCGCACGGGGGAGTGGTGGTCGATCTGTGCACCGGTTCCGGCGCACTGGCGTTCGCGGTGAAGCAGGAGCGCCCCGACGCCTACGTGTATGCCGTGGAACTGTCCGAGCACGCCGTCTCCTGGGCTCGGCGCAACCGGGACGAACTCGGCCTCGAGGTGTGCCTCGAACACGGTCCTGCACAGTCGGCCTTCGGGCACCTCGACGGGCAGGCGGATGTCGTGGTGAGCAACCCGCCCTACGTGCCGCAGGACATGGTGCCCGTCGATCCCGAGGTGCGTGACCACGACCCGGAGCAGGCGCTCTACGGTGGCGGCTCCGACGGCCTACGGATCCCGTTGGAGGTCGCGACCGCGGCCGCGAGACTGCTGCGGCCGCGGGGCCTGCTGGTCATGGAGCATGCGGAGTCGCAGGGAGCGTCGCTGCCGGCCGGGTTGCATCGACAGGACACCTGGGACCAGATCGAGGATCATCCCGACCTGTCCGGGCGGCCCCGCGCCACCACGGCCCGTCGCCGGGGGTGAGGCGGTCAGGCGGCACCCGGCGGATCGACCATGTCGATCGTGCGGGTCTGCCGGGGAGGCCCGTGGGTGATCAACTCGTCCAGGTGGTCCGCGAGGCGCCTGGGCGCGAACGTCGCCTGACCGGCACGGATCTCGTCGAGTGACCACCAGCGCTGTCCGCGCACGTGGGTGACCATGAGTTGCTCGGGGGTGAGCCGTGGCGCGGGGACGAAGTGCTCGGTGCGGACCAGGTAGTACCAGTCCTCCTGACCGTCGTAGCCGGGGATCGCCAGCAGGTGCCGGGAGCGCCAGATGGCGGGCCCGAGGTCGGCCAGTTCGAAGCCGACCTCCTCGCGCAGCTCCCGCCGCAGCGCCTCCTCCGGGCTCTCGTCCTCCTCGATCCCGCCGCCCGGGCAGGCCCAGAAGCCGTCCTTGATCTGCAGCTCCGGCCAATTGGAGTGCACCAGCAGGATGTTGTCCGCCGGGTCGAGCAGCACGGCGCGCACTGCCTGGCGAAGCAGCGGCTCGTCGGGATCACCACTCATATCTCGACCGTAGTCCACGTGGGCCACCTGCGCCTCCTTCGCCCCATTTGTTGTGGATGCCGGTGTGCGGGGCAACCCTGTCATCGCACGCCTGCCCGTCAGGCCGCCGGGTCGCGCCTGTCGAGGACGTAGGGCGTCGTCGTCGCCACCGCGTGCAGTCCGAGGCGGACCACAATGGGGCGCGAGTCGGGCGAGGTGTCCAGCCGCATGAACCGATAGCCCCGGTCGCGGGCAAGCCTGGCGCGGTGGGCGACGGTGGCGCGATACAGGCCCCTGCCACGCCATTCGGGCAGCGTCGAGCCGCTCGGTTCGTCGCGTGATAGCGCGCGAAGCTGCACTGGACGTCGGTTGCCGCGCGACGGGTCACTCGGGTCGGGCGTTCCGTGTCGTGCATGCCCTGGTCAGCGCCGCGGACCCGGAGTAGGCAGATCGCGTCATGGGTGCCGCGCTCTACCTACCCGTGACGAGGCCGCCCACCGCCGGTAGGCATACCGCGGCACATGCGACGCGCTTCGCCTGCTCGCGCGCACCGCCTGCGTCGACCTGCTCCGCGAGCGCGATGGGGCCCGGTTGGACACCGCCGGATCGCCGTGCCCCGGCGGGGCATGTTTCGCCCGGCCGCGATCGTGCGGGAGACTGACCCTGTCCATTCCGCCAGATGTCCAGTCCGAGGAGCAACGGGTGAGCCCGGTCTATGACTGCACGACCCCCACGGGGCTCGAAGAAGGTGTCGACGCCGCGCGGATCGCGCTCGCCGACGACGAATGCGTCGTGCTGCCCACCGACACCGTCTACGGCATCGGCGCGGACGCGTTCAGTTCCTCCGGCGTGACCTCCCTCCTCGCCGCGAAGGGCCGTGGCCGTGAGATGCCGCCCCCGGTGCTCATCCCGGACGCCCGCACCGTCGACGGGCTGGCGATGTCCGTCCCCTCCTACGCGCGCCGGCTGATGGACGCCTTCTGGCCCGGGGGGTTGACCCTGATCTTCCGGGCTCAGCCGTCGCTCGCCTGGGACCTGGGCGACACCAACGGCACGGTCGGCCTGCGGGTGCCCGATGACGAGGTCGCCCTGGCGCTGCTGGCGGTCTGCGGGCCGACGGCGGTCAGTTCGGCCAACCGGACCGGCAAGCCCTCGGCCACCACCGTGACCGAGGCCGGGTTCGCGCTCGGGCCGGCGGTCGACGTCTACCTCGACGGCGGACCACGCACCGAGCAACAACCCTCGACCATCCTCGACTGCACCAAGGCCGACCCGGTGGTCCTGCGCGAGGGCGCGATCGACGCCGAGCGCCTGCGCGAGGTGCTCGCCGGTGTCGAACTCGTCGTGCCGTATGCCGACACACCGGTCGATCTCGACAAGCCCGGCGATGACGAGGACTCCGCGGACGAACCGGCGCCGGGGGTCGATCTCGACAAACGCGGTGGCTCGGCGCCGCCCGAGGCGAGCTGAGGCGCCGACCTGCCGTGCGTGAATACCTGCTGATCTGCATCATCGCCGGGGTCGTCACCTTCGTGACGACCCCGGCGGTGCGGTGGGCCGCCGCGCGCTACGGCGCCGTCACGCCCGTTCGCGGGCGCGACGTGCACTCGGTGCCCATTCCCCGGCTCGGGGGAGTGGCGATGCTCGTCGGCTTCGGCATCGCCGAGCTGGTCGCCAGCAGGCTGCCCTATCTGGGGCAGTTGTTCCACGGGGCGGGCAAGAGCCAACTGGTCAGCGTCTTCGTGGCTGCGGTCCTCATCACCGCGATCGGTGCGCTCGACGACTTCCGCGAGCTGGACCCGATCACCAAGCTCGCCGGCCAGATGATCGCGGCCGGTGTGATGGCCTACGGCGGAGTGCTGTTGGTGTCGCTACCGATCGCCAACACCTACACGGTGCTGCCCGAGCCGGTGCTCGTGTGCCTGACCATCTTCATCGTGCTGGCGATGACCAACGCGGTGAACTTCGCCGACGGGCTCGACGGCCTGGCCGCCGGGTTCGTGGCCATCGCCGCGACGGCGTTCTTCCTGTGGACGTATGCCTTCGCGCCCCACTACGAACCCGGTGGCGTGTTCTCGTCGGCGGCCTTCATCTCGGCGGCCACCATCGGATGCTGCCTCGGCTTCCTGCCGCACAACTTCCACCCGGCCAAGCTGTTCATGGGCGACGCCGGTGCCCTGTTGCTCGGGCTGCTCGTCGCCGCGTCGACGATCTCGGTGACCGGTCACTTCGACCCGTCGGCGGACGTCTCGAGCCATCAGGCCACCTTCGCCTTCTGGCTGCCGATCGCGCTGCCGCTGCTGATCCTCGCGCTCCCGGTGCTCGACGTGATCCTCGCCATCATCCGGCGAGGGCCCCGGTTCTGGAAGCCGGACGCGAAGCACCTGCATCACCGCATGCTGCAGATGGGCCATCCGCATCGGCGTGCCGTCCTGCTGCTCTACCTCTGGTCCGCGTCGATCGCTCTCGGCGTGCTCGCGTTCTCCTACGTGCCGGCGAGCGCGGCCCTCGCCCTGCTCGCGGGCATGCTGGCGATCTGCCTGTTGCTGACCTGGGGACTGCCGAAGTGGAGTTCGCGACGACGCTTGTGATAACTTTCACAAGCAGCGATCCTCGACGGATGCGATGCCCTTCGCGAGACGCCCACGACGACGCCCCGACCGGCAGGACAGGAAGCCCGACATGGACTCCCGAGCAGTGCACCCACCCTGCGGTGGCACTCGTCGACCTGCCCCGCCGTCCCGGTGCTGCGCCCTCTTCCCGGAGCCGTTCCTGCGGCGTATCGTGGGCCCCCTGTGCGTGACGAGAGGCAGGTGCCCGTGGTGTACGATGTGCCCCGGGACTTCGGTCCCGGAGCATGGGAGTTCGTCGGCCCGCGCGGCATACTCGTCACCGGTCTCGTTCGCAGGCCGGCCGTCGGCCACTTCGCGAATTCCCATGTCAGCACGTCACCCACTTTCACGTCGCTCGGGATCGGCCTGGGCTCACCGCCGGCCGGCAGTGAGGCGTGACCACGGGTGGGAGGGTTCGTCCCGACACGACGCGAGAGCGGCTCAGGCGGCCGTAAGGAAGGTGAAGCGATGAGTGGGTCACCGTTGACCCGCGCCCTGGCGAACCAACGCCGGGTGCTCATCCTCGGCGCCGTGTTGGGTGTCGCCTCCATCTGGGTCCTGGGTGTCTTCGGCTATCTGCTGCCCGGTGTGTTCGGCGCCGTGGGCATCTTGCTCGGTATGGCGAATCAGATCGCCACCGAGGTCACGTTGCTTCGTGCGGTCGAAAGCGGGGAGGAGCTCTCCCGTAAGCAGTACGGCAAGGCGTCGCTGTTCCGCCTCCTGGCCATCAGCGTCGTCGGCATCGCCGTGACCGTGATCTTCTGGTCCGTCGGTGGGGCCGCAACCCTTGTCGGGTTGGCGATCTTCCACCTCATTACGCTGATGGCCACGGGCTTCCCGTTGCTGAAGGAGTTGAAGAACGTATGATCACCGCTCTCGCCGCGAGCACCGAGATCCACCCCGGTGAGCACATCGAGCGGACCTTCCTCGGCATGACCTTCAACCTCGACACCATCTGGTCCACGGTCATCGCGGGGGTCATCGTCATCCTTCTCGGCCTGTGGATGAAGTCCAAGATCACCTCGGGCGTGCCGGGCAAGCTGCAGATCATGTGGGAGTCGCTGGTCGACCTGGTCACTCGCCAGGTCGAGGACTCCCTGGGCAAGATCAACCCGTTCGTCGTGCCGCTTGCGATCGCCCTGTTCGTCTTCATCCTCGTGGCCAACTGGATCGAGATGGTCCCGACGATGGACAAGGTCCCCTCGCCGTCCGGCGACGTGAACCTCACCTATGCCATGGCCTTCTTCGTGATCGCCTGCGTGCACGTCTACAGCGTCCGCCAGCGGGGAGTCGGCGGCTACGTCAAGCACTACTTCAAGCCGTATCCCGTCTTCGCGCTGTTCAACCTCATCGAGGAGATCGCCAAGCCGTTCTCGCTGGCGCTTCGACTCTTCGGCAACATCTTCGCCGGGGGCATCATGCTCTCGCTGATCGCGATGTTCCCCAGCTACATCCTGTGGGGCCCCAACGTGGCATGGAAGCTGTTCGACATGTTCATCGGACTGATCCAGGCCTTCATCTTCGCGCTGCTGACCATCCTCTACTTCGGGATGGCCGGCGAAGAGGAAGAAGAACAGTCGGCAGAGGCGAAGGCCGATGCCGAGAGCACGACCGGCTCGGAGTTGCCCAGCGCGGCCTGAGCCGAGAGAACCACCCGACGTAAGTGAAGAATCAGGTGACCGGGCACGTGCCTGTCACCCGCAACCAAGGAGAAAGACATGGCAGACACAACCACCATGGAATCGGCAGTCAAGACCGCCGGTGCCTTCGTCGGCGGTGGCCTTGCACTCGGTGGCGGTGCCATCGGTGCGTCCATCGGTGACGGTCTCGCCGGTAGCGCGACCATCTCGGGTATCGCCCGTCAGCCGGAGGCCCAGAGCCGCCTGATGACGGTCTTCTTCCTGACCGTTGGTCTGGCCGAGGCGATGTACTTCATCAACCTCGCCTTCGCGGTGATCTTCGTCTTCGTCCTGGGCAAGTAATTCCTTCTCGGAAGGAGAAGGAGGAATGATGATTCACACAGTGGTTCCGGCGGCCGACAACCCGCTGCTGCCCAACGGCACGTTCATCGCCGAGCTGATCGCCTTCCTGCTCATCCTGTTCATCCTCGGCAAGTGGGTCGTCCCGCCGATCAACCGGGCGCTCACCGAGCGGCAGGAGAACATCAAGGAGCGGTTCGACGAGCTCGACCGGGCACAGAAGTCGGCCCAGGAGACCGAGGAGAAGTACCGCTCGGCTCTGGCCGACGCGCGGCAGGAGGCCGGCCAGATCCGCCAGCAGGCTCACGAGGACGGCGAGAAGATCGTCGCGGAGAGCCGGGAGAAGGCGGGCGCCGAAGGTGCCCGGATCGTCGAGGCGGCACACAAGCAGACCGAGTCCGACCGGCAGGCGGCCCAGGTGCAGTTGCGTGGCCACATCGGCAAGCTGTCGACCGACCTGGCGAGCAAGATCGTCGGAGAGTCGCTCGAGGACGACACCCGCCAGCGCGGCATCGTCGAGCGCTTCTTGACCGATCTGGAGTCCGGTTCCGTGCAGCCGACGAAGGTCGGCTCCGGCGACACCGAGGCGGGCGCCTGATGCAGGGCGCATCACGCTCCGCGTTCGCCGCCAGCCGGGACGACCTGCGCGGCGTGCTCGCCGACGGCTCGGTCGACGCGGCACAGGTCGGACAGGAGCTCTTCGGCGTCGTCGGCGTGCTCGACACGAGCGCGACGCTGCGCCGCGCAGTCGGCGCCCCCGCCACCTCGGCCGAGACCAAGCAGGGCCTGATCGGCCGGCTGCTGACCGGCAAGGTCGGTGACCAGACCCTCGCGCTGATGCAGGGCGTGGTCGGGCGCCGGTGGTCGGCGGAGGAGGACATCCCGGACACCGTCGAGCAGCTCGCGGTCGAGGCGACCTTCGCCTCGGCGGGTCGCCGCGAGGCGATCGACGTCGTCGAGCAGCAACTGTTCGACTTCGAGCGCACGGTCGCCACCACGCCGAGGCTGCGCAGTGCCCTGGCCAACCGCCAGCGCGCCGGAGCGGACAAGGCGCGTCTGGTGTCCACGCTCTTGGAGGGCAAGGTCGAGGCGGAGGCGCTCGCACTGGCGACCCAGGCCGCGGCCCACTCGCGCGGCAGG
This sequence comes from uncultured Intrasporangiaceae bacterium, assembly GCA_964566985.1. Taxonomy (GTDB): domain Bacteria; phylum Actinomycetota; class Actinomycetes; order Actinomycetales; family Dermatophilaceae; genus Leekyejoonella. The sequence goes on along the minus strand of CAZMLG010000137.1, from coordinate 393 downwards.
CGGTTCGACGAGGTGCTGGAGTCCTACATCGCGGCGGCCGCGCGCATGCGCGACCGGCTGGTGGCACGCGTCACCACCGCGGTGCCGCTGGCTCCGGAGCACGAGGAGCGTCTCGCCCGGGCGCTGACCGGCATGTACGGCACCCCGGTGCAGCTCAATGTCGTCGTCGACGCGTCCGTGATCGGTGGAGTGCGCGTGCACGTCGGTGACGAGGTCATCGACGGCACCGTCCAGCGCCGCCTCGAAGAAGCTCGCCGCGCGATGGCGGGCTAGAACCCCCTACTTGTCCGTCGGGCCCGAAGTCCCGGCACCAGACCAGAGGCCCCAAGCGGCCGACCCAGAAGGAGAAGAAGATGACGGAGCTCTCGATCCGTCCGGACGAGATCCAGGACG
>CAZMLG010000136.1:0-8804 GCA_964566985.1 uncultured Intrasporangiaceae bacterium | reverse complement strand
CGTCCTGCGTGTCGCGCAGGCTGTTCAGCAGGTCGAGGGTCGCCTGGTCGTCCTGGCCACTCTTCGGGGTGATCAACACCTGGGCGCCGGTGCCCTGCTTGTTCATCCGCACGACCTGAGCGTTGGCCACGTCGTCCTTGCCCGCGGCCCACTGCACGACCTGGCCGATGGCCTGTTGCCGCTGCTTCGCACCCTTGACGTCGGTGGCGTCGACCACCGTCATCAGCGGCGCGTTGCGGCCGGGGCCGAAGGCGTCGGCCACCATGTCGGAGGCCTGTCGCTGAGTGCTGCCGGTCGCCGCGGTGGAGTCGCTGGGCAGCGCGAGGTGCATGTCCTTGGCCGGGATCGCCAGCGCGCCGAGCACCACGACGACGAGGCCGACGACGATCGCCGGGCGGCGGCCCAGCACGCGGGCCCACCGCACGCCGTTGTTGATCGCCTTGCCGTCCGCATCCTGCGGGTCGACACGGCGGCGGATCCGCCCGCCGAAGGCCCTGGACTTCAGCGCCCCGAGGATGGCGGGCAGCAGGGTCAGCGCGACGAGCACGGCGCACAGCACGGTGCCGGCGGCAGCCAGACCCATGGACGTGAGGAACGGGATCCCGACCACGGACAGGGCCGACAGGGCGATGAGCACCGTGAGGCCGGCGAAGACGACCGCGCTGCCGGCCTTGCCCACAGCCAATCCGGCCGCGTGGGCGCGGTCGTCGGTGTGTTTCAGCTCGGTGCGATACCGCGACAGGATGAACAGCGTGTAGTCGATCCCGACGGCCAGACCGATCATCGTCGACAGCATCGGGGTCGTCGTGGGGATGGTCGTGAGCCAGGTCGCGGCCGTCAGCCCGAGCATGCCCATGCCGACGCCGACGAACGCGGAGACGATCGGCAGGCCCGCGGCCACCAGGGATCCGAAGGTGATCAGCAGGACGACGGCGGCGACGGCGACGCCGATGAGCTCACTGCCGCCGCTCTCGATCTGCATGGCCTGCATGCCCGGACCCATCGCCTCGGCCTTCAGCCCCGAGTGACGGGCCTGCTTCAGGGCGTCGAGCACATGGTCCTGGGTGGCGGGCTTCACATCGGCGACCTCGTCGACGTCGAAGTCCCAGGTGATGGTGCCGACCCGGGAGTCGTCCGACAGCGGCAGCAGTGCCTTGGCATTCGCCTTCGCCTGCGGCTTCGGGGTGCCGGCCTTGACCGCGGCCGCCACCGTCTGCTTGTACTGCGCGTCGGAGAGCTTGACCGGGTTCTGCAGCGGCGTCTTCGGCATCTGCGGGCCGCTCTGCAGGTCCGCGATGAGGTGATTGACCGCCTTCGTGTAGCGCGCCTCGCGCAGCGTGTGGCCCTTCGGCGCGGACACGACGACGGTGGCGGTCGCCTCCTCCAGCGCGTCGGAGTTCTCGTGGAAGAGCTTCTGCTGCATGTCCTGCGCCTGCAGCGAGGGCAGCCCCGGGATCGAGAACGTGTCGGCCATCGGCTTGGAGATCGACGTCGCCAGAGCGCCGAAGCCGATCAGGGCGATCAGCCAGGCGGCGATGAAGATCGGCCAGCGGCGGTATGCCGTGCGGCCCAGCCGGTAGAGGAGTGTGGCCATGCGGGTGGCTCCTGACGTGGTGGTCGGGTGGCATCGGCCCGTTCCCCCGAGGAGCGGGCCGATGGCGGCTATCGGACGTCGCGCAGCAACTGGCCGGCGAGGTTGAGGTTGTCGGTGTAGAGCTCGGCGATCGAGGTCGCCTCGTCGCTCTCGGCGAACTGGTTGATGGTCAGGTCGAACAGTGCCGCGAGCAGCGTGACGCTGACCCGGGCGCGCGCGCTGTCGGGCGCGACCCCTTCCCGTTTGGCGACGAACTGCTGTGCGGCCGCCGTCAGTTCGCGGAATTTGCCCATGGCCGACAGCAGCAGCTTCGGGTTGCGCTCGAAGCACCGCTGCATCAGCAGCAGGTCCTCCCGGCTCGCGCGGTGATCGTCGATCATCTGCAGCACCAGCACCGACAGGTCGGGCATCAGGCGGCCGGTGGGCCGTCCCTCGAGGAAGGCGTCGGCGTCGGCGCGCAGCACCTGGGGCGGCTCGCCGAGCACGGCGTCGAGCTTCCCGGGGAAGTAGTTGAACAGCGTGCGGCGGGACACCCCGGCGGCTTCGGCCAGATCGTCGAGGGTGAATTCCTCATAGCCCCGGTCGGCGGCGAGCTGCTGGGCGCACCGCGCGATGCGACGGGCGGTCTCGGCTCGTTTCGCGGACCGTGCGTCGGCCGGCGGAGCGACCAGGATGGCGCGGGCCGCCTCCAGGGAGTCGAGCTCCACCTCGGGCGTCACGGCGGTCGATGACATACCGACAGTTTTGCCCTTTACCACACCAAAGTGCAAATCAAGCAGTTGTGACCCTCCTCTCGCCGCGATCGACCAGGCGTTCCACAGCGTGTCCATGCCGTTCATCCTGACCGGCAGGAATCCTTGTTGTCACGGTGTTTCAGCGCGATTCAGGGGCGTATCGGGGTGAGCTCGGGGTGATCCCCCAGGCCGCTTGTGCGATCGTTCACAAGTCCTGCACTCTGACCGACTCCGTGCAATGCCGGGATCTGGGGCGTCACGCGTCGCCCGCGCCGGCGGTCGCGTGCAGGTCGCCGGTGGCGGCGATCCGATGCAGCTGATCGTGCGCCCGGTCGGCCACCGGGTTCTCACCGCGTCGCCCGGCCAGGTCGGTGAGCGCGAACAGGTCGGCGGCGCGCGCCAGGTCGAGCAGTCGACGCCTGCCGCCGTCGATCAACCCGTCCAGGTGGCCGGCTCGCTCCAAATAGCCCTTGACGACCCCGTCCACGAAGCCCGGGTCCCGGTCGAAACGCCACAGATTGCCCAGGTCGGCGAAGGGGATCCCGGCGTGGGCGAACTCCCAGTCGAGCAGTCCCGTGACCTCGAGTCGATCGGGATCGACCAGCAGATTCTTGGGGTTGAAGTCGCTGTGCACCAGGACGCATCGCTCGAGGCCGTCGAGCAGGTCCTGGGCGCGATCGGCCACCGCGAGCAGCGCCTCGAAGCGCTCGTCCGGCCAGGCCGCGAGCGCGCTCCGCGGGCGCCGGTGCGCCGCGAAGTCCGGCAGGCTGCCACCGTCCGGCCAGGATCGGATCGTCAGGTCCGCGTCGACGAACTCCCCGGCTCTCGGCATCGGGATCTGCCCCAGCCGGGCGAGGATCCGGCCCAGTCGCGCCCCGACCTCCTGGCGTGACGGCGCAGACAGACGGGGCAGCAGCAGGTCGAGCCGCTCTCCCGGCAGCCACGACGTCACCAGCACGCCGGGCCGCCCGCTCTCGGGATCCGGGGCACGGGCCTCAAGCACCTCGGGCACCGGGAAGAGGCCATGCATCAGCCGCAGGACGGCGGCATCGACATCGACCGCGGCGGGCCCACGGAGGGCACCGCGCCGACCGTAGATCCGCACGACCGTCCGCTCCCCGGCCGCTTGTCCGAGGAACGTCTCACCGCTGAAGCCCCCGTCCAGCGGCACCAGCCCCACGTCGTCCATGTCGGACATCGTCGCATCCGCGGGCCCGGTGGCCGCGACACACGGCCGACGGCACGGACGGGCCCGGTAGGCCGTGGCACGGGTCGGCGGCCGCGCCGTGCCACACTGGACGGCACCGTTTCGCCTACTCTGGAGGCACCAGGCGGGACGGGACACACCCTGATCGCCTCCACGCACCAACAGACCAGCGCCCCGTCCGGGTGCCGATCAAGGAGGAATGGATGTCTCAGCCGACAGGCGGCCAGGGCGACGGCCAGCAGTACGGCGGCTATCAGCCGCAGCAGGGTCAGAGCCTGGGCCAGGGCTATGACCAGAACGCCGGCCAGCAGCCCGCCTACGGGCAGCCGGCACAGGGGTACGACCCGCAGCAGGGGTATGACCCGCAGCAGGGCTACGGCCAGCCGGCGCAGGGGTACGACCCACAGGCCTACGGGCAGCAGCCGCAGCAGCCCGCACAGGGCGGATTCGGTCAGCAGGCACAGGACTTCCGGTCGGGCGCGAGCGCCGTGGCCGGCGGCGCGGGCGAGGGGATCGGTGACCTGTTCAGCGACCTGCAGTTCAAGAAGTCGCTGACCGAGAAGCTGTGCTCCCTGGTCTTCCTCGGCACCATCATCTGGGCCGTGCTGCACTTCCTGTCCAACCTGTTCTACAACTTCGGCAGCCAGGACTTCGGCGGAGCCTCCGTGAAGAACATGGGCACCGGCTCGGCGATCGTGCACACGATCACCGACCTGGTGTGGCTGATCCTGGTGGTCGGCGTCATCCGCATCGTGCTCGAGGTCGCCCGCAACATCGCGACGATCGCGCATCGCAAGAACTGAGCACTCGCGGGCCGCTCGCCCGTGACCCGCGCCCGATGGCCGAAGGCACCGCCTTCGGCCATCGGTGTGAGTGGGTCGTGCGATGGTGGATCCCGGAAGGAGGTGCGCACGTGGACTCCCTGGCACGGTGGCTCGCCGACGCGTCCGCGCGGCGCGACGAGGCGAGACTGCCCCGGCGGGTCGTCACGCACACCTTGCGGACCACACTCGGGAGGTCATGACCATGTCCGAACAGCCTGTGGACCAGCCCTGCCCGGTCATCTGCCTCACGGGCACCGACGTCGCCGTCGGCAAGACCGTCGTCACCGCCGCGCTGGCGGCCGCGCTGCACGGCCGCGGCCAACGCGTCGCCGTCGTCAAGCCGGTGCAGACGGGCGTGGCCCCGGAGCAGCCCGGCGACCTGCAGGAGATCACTCGCCTGGCCGGGCCCGACATCGCCACGTTCGAGAACGTCCGCCTGCCCGAGACCCTCGCGCCGGACGTCGCGGCGCGACGGGCGGGGGTGCCGATCCTGCCCGCCTCGGAGCACGCTGCCTCCATCGGCACACTCGCCCGCAGCGGTGACTACGACGTCGTGCTGGTCGAAGGCACCGGCGGACTGCTCGTCCACCTCGACCTGGACGGCGGCACGCTCGCCGACGTCGCGACCGCGATGGTCGCCGGCGAGTTGCGCGTCGGGTTCCTCGTCGTCGCGCGCGAGGGCCTCGGCGCGCTCAATCACACCGCCCTCACCCTCGAGGCCCTGGCCGGTCGCGGCCTCGAGCTGCTCGGCGTCGTCATCGGCTCCCAGTCCGCCGACCCCGACCTGCCGGCGCGCACCAACATCGACGAGCTGACGACGCTCGCCGGAGGACGCCTCACCGGGGCTGTCCCCGCCGGTGCGGCACGCCGGCCACCAGGCGAATTCAGATCCCGGGCGGAAGGATGGGTACGGCTGTGATGCGGCGCACGCGAGGCAGACTGGCCGATGGCCGAGAAATCGTCTGGTACGACACGAATGACGCACGCGTCGCCGAGCCGGACCTGCGCGACCTGCCGCCGGCCTCGAGCACCTCGACCATGCGGCTCGACCCGTTGACCGGGGAGTGGATCGCCGTCGCGTCACACCGCCAGGCACGCACCTACATGCCCCCCGCGGACCAGTGCCCGCTGTGCCCCAGCCGCGACGGCCGGTTGTCCGAGGTCCCCTCGGACAACTATCAGGTCGTGGCCTTCGAGAACCGCTTCCCGTCGCTGTCCACCCGGCTCGACGAGCACTCCGTCACGATCGCGGAAGGGCTCGAGCAGCAGCGCCCGGGCGCCGGCCGGTGCGAGGTCATCTGCTTCACCAGCGACCACGACACCTCCTTCGCCGAGCTGAGCGCCACCCAGGCCCGGCTCGTCGTCGACGCCTGGGCCGATCGCACCACCGAGCTCTCGCAGATCCCCACCGTCGAGCACGTCTTCCCGTTCGAGAACCGCGGCGTCGAGATCGGCGTGACGCTGCAGCATCCACACGGGCAGATCTACGCCTACCCCTTCGTGCCGCCGCGCGCCCTCACCGAGCTCATCCGAGCGGAAGACCACGCCGCCGAGCACGGGAGCAACCTCTTCGGGGACATCCTCCGGGCCGAACAGCACGACGGGTCACGCATCCTCGTCGACTCGCCGGAATGGCTGGCGTTCGTGCCGTTCGCCGCCCGATGGCCGGTGGAGGTGCACTTCTACCCGAAGCGCCGGGTGGCCGATCTCCCGGGCCTGGACGACGCACAGCGGGACGACTTCGCCCGGGTATACCTCGACGTGCTCAGCCGTTTCGACCGGATCTACACCCCGCCCACGCCCTACATCGCGGCCTGGCAGCAGGCTCCGGTGCGCGCGCATCGCGAGCAGGCCTGGCTCCACCTGGAGCTGTATTCGATCCGCCGCGCCGAGGGCAAGGTGAAGTTCCTCGCCGGATCCGAGTCCGGCCAGGGCGCCTTCGTCAACGATGGTCTGCCCGAGGACCTGGTCCGACGGCTGCGTGACGCGGGCCGACCATGACCACGGGCGCGGCGGCGGTTGGCCGGAGCCGGGTGAGCAGCCTCTTCGACCGGGTCTTCGACGGCGCACCGGACGGTGTCTGGTGGGCTCCCGGCAGGGTCAACATCGTCGGTGAACACACCGACTACAACGGCGGTTTCGTGCTGCCCATCGCGCTGCCGCTCGGCACCGTCGCCGCCGTGCGACGGCGTGCCGACCGGGTCGTGCGGGTGCACAGCGCCGATCTCGGTGACGACGGCGACACCCGCGAGGTCGATCTGGACGCCGTGGCCCCGGGCGCGGATCTCGGCTGGACGGCCTACGTCGCGGGCGTGGGGTGGGCCGCCGCACGGCGCGGACTGCCCGTCGGCGGGCTCGACATCGCGCTGACATCCGACGTGCCGCGCGGTGCGGGCCTGTCCTCCTCGGCAGCCTTGTCCTGCGTGATCGCACGCGCCTGGAACGACCTGCAGGGGTGGTCGCTCGACGACGTCACGGTCGCCGGACTCGGCCGCGATGCCGAAAACGAGATCGCGGGGGCACCCACCGGGGTGATGGACCAGCTCGCATCGGTGTGCGGGCGGGCCGGGCACGCGATGCAGATCGACACCCGATCCGTGGAGGTCACCCAGATTCCCTTCGACCTGGGCCGATTCGGCCTCGCGCTGTTGGTGATCGACAGCCGCGCTCCGCACGCGCTCGTCGATGGGGAGTATGCCGAGCGGCGGCAGTCGTGCGAGGAGGCCGCCTTGCGGCTCGGCGTGCGCGACCTGCGCGACGTGCCCGTCGAAGGGCTCGACGAGCCGCTGCGCAAACTGCCCGACCTGCTGGCCCGCCGGGCCCGCCACGTCATCACCGACAGTCACCGGGTCGAACTCGTCGCCCGGGCGCTGACCTCCGGTGTCGATCCACGCGACATCGGACCGCTGTTGGACACCTCCCACGCGTCGATGCGCGACGACTTCGAGATCACCGTGCCACCCGTCGACACGATCCAGGCCGCCGCCGGGCCCGCCGGAGCCTACGGTGCGCGGATGACCGGCGGCGGGTTCGGAGGCTGCGTGATCGCCCTCGTCGACACGGGGGCTGCCGACGGTGTGGCCGCGGCGTGCACGCGAGCGGCCCTGGCCGCCGGGCACCCACGGCCCGTGGCCTTCACCGTCGAGCCCGCCGACGGCGCCCGGCGCGTGGACACCTCGGCCTGATTGACTGGACCCATGGCCACCCATGACCCGCTCTATCGGATCTGCTTCGTCTGCTCGGGCAACATCTGCCGCTCGCCGATGGGCGAGGTCGTGCTGCGCTCCATGCTGAGGGACGCCGACCTCGACGAGACGGTGGTCGTCGACTCCGCGGGCACCGGCGACTGGCACATCGGTCACCCCGCCGACCCGCGCACCCTGCAGGTGCTGCGCGAGGCGGGATACGACGGATCCACGCATCGTGCGCGCCAGATCGACGCGGCCGACCTCGACGAGCGCGACCTGATCCTCGCCGCCGACGACGGGCATCTGCGACAACTCGCCGAGTTGGGCCGGGGCAGCGCCCGGATCCGCCTCGTGCGCAGCTACGACCCCGACGCGGTCGCGGCCGGCGACCTCGGGCTGGACGACCCCTACTTCGGCGATCTGTCCGGCTTCACCCGGTGCCTGGCCGAGGTCGAGGCCGCGTGCCGCGGTGTCGTCTCGGAGGTCGCGGCGCGCCGGGCATAGGCCGACCGCGCACGCCGTCGTCAACCGGTCGGCAGCGCGCGGCTCAGCGGGCGGAGATCTCCCCCTGGGCGATCCCGGTGATCCAGCGCAGGATCGCGGCATCGCCGACAGTATGCCGTGGGGGGCCCGCATCCGACGGACGACCGCCGTCATGCTCGGTGACCAGGTAGTGCAGCCCCGCGACCACCATGCGCAACCGCGCGCTCTGCACGCACGACGGTGCCGCGCGGGCAGCCGGTGATTCGTGCAACTCCTCGATCCGGGCCTCGACGACCGCGCACGCGATATCGAGGTCGATCCCCCGGGTGACGTCGCCGACCGCGTCGATGCTGAACCGATGGGCGTCGACCGTCGCCATCAGCTTCTCCAGCGCCTTGGGGTCGTCGACCAGGCCGGCCGCGGCCAGCCTGGAGCGGCGGAACCCTGGCGAGGCCAGCAACCGTACGATCCCGGGATCATGGGCGATCACACCGTCAGAGTAGGCGCATCCCGGGCGCCGCGGGGGGTTTACACGAGAGTCCGGTTCCGGGCAATTTTCCTGCCCCATCGCGCGTCTCGGTGACCTATCCTCGAGAACACCGTTTGCCGGCGAAGGAGGCACCGTGCCCGTGAAGACCGACCCGTGGCCCGTCGGGGCGCCCTGCTGGACGGAGTGCGCGTTCGCCCCCGAGCACCGCGGCATGCACCACGCCAAGGATTTCTACGAGAAGCTCTTCGGCTGGCGCATCGATCACGGTGAAAACGGCTCGGCCG
>CAZMLG010000135.1:0-8813 GCA_964566985.1 uncultured Intrasporangiaceae bacterium | reverse complement strand
GCCGGCACGACACACCTGGCGTGGTACATCGTCGGGGCGTATGCCGTCAGCGCCGTTGCCGTGCTCCTTTCGCGCCGCGCCACTGCTCGGCGTCGCGTCGCCACCGATCGCCGCGCGCCGCAGGAGGGGTCCGGGGAGGTCGAGCTGCCGCTGCGGGCCTGATGCCGAGAGGTCAAGGAAACCGGTGAGGGGCATACACAATATGTGCACCTCTCGGCTGCACCTCTCAGCGCTGTGGTGAGCTCCTCGGCGAGAGGCGCAGTGCTTGCAATATGCTAGCATTCGGTATATGCCGACCCTCTATATCCGTGACGTGGATGACGCGACCGCTCGCGCGCTCAAGCAGCGCGCGAGCGACCAGGGCATGTCCGTCTCGGCATACGTGGCAGCCGAGTTGCGCAAGATCGTGGCCCGCCCGACCAATGCCGAAATCGCCCGGCGGCTGATGACGATCGATCGCACCGACGCGCCGGATGTCGAGACGATCCTCGAGGCATTGGAGTCCGGTCGCCGGTGATCGTCATCGACGCGTCGGCCATGATCGAGGGCCTCGTCGGCCGTGCACCGGACCCGAGCCTGATGGACGTGTTGGGCGGAGACCTCAGTGCGCCGCACCTGCTGGACACGGAGGTGATGTCGGTGCTGCGCGGCCTGACTCTCGGGGGAAAGATCGCCCCGGCAAGGGCGGAGCAGGCGAAGCGCCACTACTTTTCCTTCACGATCGCTCGCCAGGAGCTCGAGCCACTGGCTGATCGAATCTGGGCGCTACGCCACCGGTATACCAGCTACGACGCGAGCTACGTGGCTCTTGCCGAGGCAATCGATGCGGATTTGGTCACCTGCGACCGCAAGCTCGACACCCAGGGGCATCATGCGCGAGTTCGCGTCGTGCGGCAGACCGCGGGATAGTGAAGCGGCCCGATCGCCGCGCCGCGAGAACCCGCTCAGGCGAAGGTGAGGTCTCCGGACACAGTCAGCCGCACCGTGCTCATCGAAGTAGCTGATCCTCCCGCGTCGATGCCCACCGTCAGGCCGCCAGTATTCCGCTGGTGATCGAATTGGTTGGCCGGTCCCCACCTTCCAGACCTGCATCCGGCGACGACCATAGATCTCGCCTCGCGATCGCCCATTCCATAACGGCTCAGGCCGATGCCTTCGGATAGTCGGATACGGCTCGGTTCCCGGATATCACGTCCATGGCATCAAGGTGAGCCAGGAGGGGGTCCGAGCTTGTACTGCGTGCCGAGAACTGGATTGAGGGCGTCCAGGATCGGCTGGGTCTCTTTGCGTAGAGTGAGATACTTCGCCAGAGCGCCGGTCGGGTCACCGATCTCGATGTTGTAGGCATCCTTGGCAAACTTCTTCAAGGTCTCAAGGCGCGCCAGGTATGACGCACGATCTGCTCCGGGGGGCACATTGGCCTCTTTGAGATACCCGAACGAATCACTGAGATTTGAGTAGGCGAGACCGGGATCGTCGCCCTGACCAACACGCTTGTCTATGGTCTTGATGTCCTCCATGATCCATTTTGCACTCTTCTTGGCCCACGCCCGGTCGAACTGTTCAGTTGGTGGAGCTGCACCGGTGGAGGTCGCGGCAGCGCTTGGCGGCGGGCTGGGATCCGGTGCAGCGGTCGTCGCGCTCTCTCCCGTAGGCGTGGTTGATGGCGAAGGCGACTGCCGACTGCTTGGAGCCTTGACCGGAGGCGCCGTCGTCTCAGAACCACCTGCGTGGGCTTGTCGATGTGGCGTGGTCGCGTCGGGCTTCGGAGGCTCCGTACGAGTTGGAGGCTCCGTACGAGTTACCGTGATGGTTTCCGTCGGAGCCGCTGTGGTGGTGGAGGCACACGACGCACAAGCGATGACCAGCACGGGAATGGCGCACGCAGTTGCTCGTCGACGAAGTGGTCGCGTCTTGCCGGCCATCCTGCCCCCTTCGCGAGGCCCAGTTCGGCTTGTCCTGATCTGGGCGTCGCACTCCTCGCCGCCAGTGTACAGAGCCCAAGGCGAGTGCGAGTCCACAATGCCGGTCCGAGGCAGCATCCGACCCCGCTCATTAGCTCGCTTGCGCCGGGATCGCGTCAAGGGTCAGGCACCTCGGATCCCGTGGGAGAGACGATCAGTCGGCCCCATGAGAGCGGCGGATCCGCAGCGGTATCGGCGTTTGGTCCGATGGTGTCGGCAGGCGCCGCTATGATTCCGCCGGGATCACTTGGGAAGAAGGGGGATAACTATGGCTGACAATGGCAGCGCTGATCATGGGCCGGTGGAGCAATCTCCGGATGGTACAGGGCCATCCAGAGCGGTTGAACCTCAGCAGGCTCCGGTGCCCCGGGCGGCGCCGCATACCGGCGAGCTGGCACCGCCGCCCCAGGGTGGCTGGGATTCCGCTCAGCCGATGGCTCCGATGCCACGCTTCGTGATGACGAGCGCGGAGCAGTTCTGGTATGTCCTGCAGTGCATCGCGTTCGGTGCCGGATATTTCGCCAAGGTGCCCGTCAAACGGGCGCTGAACGATGCCGGCCTGGTGCAGATGACGAGTGCGGAGCAGTTCTGGTATGTCCTGCAGTGCATCGCCTTCGGCGCGGGATATTTCGCCAAGGTACCCGTCAAACGAGCGCTGAACGATGCCGGCCTGGTGCAGATGTCCAGTGCGGAGCACGTCTGGTACGTCTTGCAGTGCATTGCGTTCGGAGCGGGATACTTCGCGAAGATCCCGGTATGCAAGGCCCTCAATGATGCTCGGCTGCTGCAGATGACCGGCGCGGGACAGTTCTGGTATGTGCTGCAGTGCCTGGCATTCGGTGCGGGGTATTTCAACAAGGTCCCGAATGCGAAGGCGATCAGTGAGGTGCCAAGGCTCCCGGCGGCGCGTTTCCCTGCATGATGCCGCACGTTGGATGAGTGGTCCGCCCGGTCACCTCACAGGTCGATCGTGAGCTTCGGGCAGGCCGCACGCGAGACGCACACGAACATCACGTCATTGGCCGCTCGTTCCTCGGCCGTGAGCAGCGAGTCGCGATGGTCGACCTCTCCTGCCAGCACGCCGGTTTCACACGTGCCGCAGGTGCCCTCAGTGCAGGAAGAGAGGATCGGCACGCCGGCCTCTTCGAGGACCTGCAGGATCGTGCGATCCGGTGGCACGGTCAAGGTCGTGCCCGTCACCGCGAGCTCGACCTCGAAACTGTCGGCCCGCTGTGGTGCCTGCTGCTCCATCGGGGCAAAACGCTCCACGTGCAGGGCTCCGGCCGGCCACGCCTCGCATCGTTGCTCGACGGCGGTCAACAGTCCTTCGGGGCCGCAGCAATAGACGGCTGTGTCCGGGTCGGGGCGCCCGAGCAGCTCGTCCAGCGGCAGATCCCCGGTTTCGTCCTGCGGCAGCAGACGCACCCGGGAGCCGTGGTCGGTGCGTAGCTCCTCGGCATACGCCATCGATCCGCGGGCGCGACCCCCATAGGCGAGGGACCAGTCGGCACCCTCGGCGTCGGCCGCGCGGATCATCGGCAGCAGCGGGGTGATGCCGATGCCGCCGGCGATGAAGAGATATCGCTGTGCGGTGACAAGGGCGAAGTTGTTGCGCGGACCGCGGACGGTCAGTGTGTCGCCCGCACGCACCTGGTCGTGCACGTAGGCCGATCCGCCCCGGCCGTCCCGTTCGCGCAGCACCGCGATCCGCCAGGACGATCGGTCATCTGGGTCGCCGCAGAGCGAGTATTGCCGGGTGAATCCGCCGCCGGTCACATCGATGTGGGCACCCGGCTGCCAGGCCGGGAGCGGCTCACCGGTCGGCGCACGCAGGATCAGCTCGCGCACCCCCGCCGCCGGGTCACAGATCGAGTTGACGACCACCTCGAAGGCGGTCTCGCCCTGCCGATGGTCTGCGGACCGCGCGGCGTCGGCGGGAGATTCGGTGCCGGCAGGCCCGACGATCGCGGTCATGAGCGCACCAACTCGTCGGCATCCGGCGCGACCGGGCCCGCGCACCCGTCACCGTGGGTGTCCGGGTGGGCGATCAGCCACTGCCACAGCTCGATCGGGTCCTGCGCGGACCGCGACTCACCGCACCAGCAGTGCCCGACCAACAGATCGGTGCCCAGCTGCGAGACGACCCGGTAGACATGCCGGCCGTCCAGCATTTGGGTGGGGGTCGGGCCGCTCATCGCGCGCCCGCCGGCTGCGGATTCGGCGTGGATTCGCCGGCCTCTCGGAGCTGCTTGAGCAGGCGCCGGGCCGCCAGTCCTCCGGTGTCGATGTTGATCGACAGCTCCTGATAGTGGTCCTTCTCGCCTTCGACGACCACCTCCAGCAGGTTGAGTGCCTCGACATCCTGCAGCACCACCGTGCGGTTGCTTTCCGCCAGGAAGTCGGAGACCTCCTGGTCGTCGAGGGCGAAGTCTCGCGCCACCATCCAGAAGTCGTGGGTGGAGTGCTCGGTCTCCGGAGTGATCGCATAGACGACCTCCACGTGGAACGCGTCGTCGTCGGTGCCGTTGTCGGAGGGCAGCACCCCGGCCGGGGCGATCCGGCTGTGCAGCTTGTAGAGGCACGGCGGCTGGTATTCGATGTCCTGCCAGCGCATGATGCGCCCCTCGATGCCGGTGGACTTGGCATAGAACGACGGGCACGCCGCGTCATCCATGTGCCGGCTGACATAGATGACGCCTGCATCGTCGTCGACCTCCGTGGTGATCGGGGTCTCGGCGACCTCCGGGGTGCCGATGTAGCCGCCGTGCAGATAGGTTTCGTGCGAAAGATCCATCAGGTTGTCGACCAGCAGTTCATAACGTGACCGCAGCGGCTCCATGCCGCGCACCACGGTGTAGTCCGGCGAGTCCAGCCATGGCACACGCGGAATCCGCGTCTCGTCCACCTTGTCCTTGTCGCCGATCCATACCCACACCAGCGAATCCTGCTCGACGATGTCGAACGCGGGCACACGAGCGGTCCGCGGGATGCGCTTCTGGCCCGGCGCGGCGAGACAACTGCCGCACGCGTCATAGGTGAATCCGTGATAGCCACAGACGATCGTGTCGTCGATCAGATGCGACTTCGAGAGTGGAAAGCGCCGGTGCACGCACCGGTCTTCGAGTGCGACGACGTCTCCCGCCGTCGTGCGATAGAGCACGAGCGGTTCATCACAGATGGTGCGGGCGAACAGCTCGTGGGTGATCTCGGCGGAGTATGCCGCGACATACCATTGATTGCGGGGCCAGGTCGGCATGGGTCGCTCCTTGTCGGTGACTTCAACGGATACCCACGACTGTCGGCCAGACCGTGTGAGCCGTGACACACTGTTTCCGGCCACCGGAAGACAAGGATCTCTGATGACGCCACCTGACTCCACGCGGTCGTTGAGCATCAAGACCCTCGACGTGCTCGCCGCCTTCACTCAGCGACACCCGCACCGGACCCTTTCCGAGCTCAGCCGAGCGAGCGACCTGTCCCTGACCACGACTCACCGCATCGTCGCCGATCTGCTCGACTGGGGTGCGCTCGAGCGGGACGCCTCCGGTGCCTACCACCTGGGCCTTCGACTGTGGGAGGTCGCCTCCCTCGCGCCGCGGGCCGTCCCGCTGCGAGAGGCCGCCCTGCCGGTCATGGAAGACCTGTATGAGAGCACTCACGAAAATGTGCAGCTCGCGGTGCGCCAGGATCTGGAGGTCGTGTATGTCGAACGGCTGGCCGGGCGTGACGCCGTCCGGGTGCTGACCCGGGTGGGAGGCCGATTCGCCTTGCATTCCACCGGTGTCGGGCTGGTGTTGCTCGCCCATGCACCGGAGGAGGTGCAGGCGCACGTCCTGGCCGGCGAGCTGCGTCGGTGGACACCGCACACGATCACGGACTCGGCCCGGTTGCGCCGCGTGCTGGCCGAGGTGCGTCAGTCGGGGGTCGCCATCAGTGATCGACAGGTGACGACGGACGCGGTCTCGGTGGCGGCGCCGATCATCGGTGCCGACGGCGATGTGGCCGCGGCGCTCTCGGTCGTGGTGCACACCGACTCTTCGCTGACCCCGATTGCGCTGCGCCCCGCGGTGCGCGCCGCGGCACGCAGCATCTCCCGGGGACTGGGCGCGCAGCCGACGTCGACCGGTGACGTGCGTCGCCTCCGGTGAGGCCGTGCATGCGAAAGTGGCGGTGACGCTTTGGTTGCCATGTCCGAAGGACCGAGGGTCATGGCGCGGTGATCGTGCGGCCCGGGCCACCTGCGCAGCCGCTCGACCGATGCCGAAGGCTCGGTGGTTTCGACGCGCCTCGCGCTGGGGCGCTCGGCGGCTCAACCACCTGGACTCGTCAGCGCTTGCTGTGTGCGCCGGTCATCATGGCGGCCAGGTCGTCGGGGTCGAGGAACGACGGCGGTGGCGGCGGTCCCCAGTTGAACAGGCCCTTCGCGCCCTCGAGCACCTCCGGCTCCCAGATCTCGTCCTCGGGAATGACGTCCATGTCGGAGAAGTACTCCGAGAAGTTGCCCGCCGGATCCTTGAGATACCAGAAGAAGTTCGAGCCCGCGTGGTGGCGGCCCAGGCCCCAGACGTGTCGCTCGGGGTGGCCGTCGAGCATGGTGAACGCGCCACGGCCTACGTCGTCGATGTCGTCGACCTGCCAACTGGTGTGGTGCAGGTAGTCGATCGGAGCACGCATGACCAGCACGTTGTGGTGATCGGTCGAGCAGCGCATGAAGGCGCCCTGGCCGGCGATGTAGTCACTGACCTTGAACCCGAGCCCGTCGACGAAGAAGCGTTGTGTCGCCTCGAGGTTGGTGGTGCCGGCCACTGCGTGGCCGAGGCGGCGGGGCGTGACCGGGTCCTCCCGCATGATGCCGGGTGCGCGGCCGCTGCGCTCGGTGCGGCCGGGGCCGTTGTAGGGCGTGGCGGGCTGCGTCTCCTGCTGGAGTCGGGGGAGGACGTCGACCCGGACCCGGAAGCCGCTGGCGGGTTCGTGCGTGACCAGGGCGTCACCCTGCAGGTCGCCGGGTATGCCGAGGCGCTGCAGACTGGTGGCGATGCGCGCCAGGTCGTCGGGGTCGTCTGCGGCGAGGCCGAGCTCGAGGATCTGGCGGCGCGGGGCGTGGCTGATGCGCAACTGCTCGCCGCCCTCGCTCGTGCGGAGCCATTCGCCCTGTCCGGGGGTGAGGCCGAAGTCGGTGTAGTAGGCGCGCGTCTGCTCGACGTCGGGGACGCCCATCTGCACGTGGGCGAGGCGGTGGAGGCTCATGGCTACTCTCCGTTCGCTGCGATGAAGGTCTGTCGTAGTTCGCCGATGCCGTCGATCGTGCTGACGAGCGTCTCACCGGGCCGGATGAACCGTTGCGGCTCGCGGCCCATGCCGACCCCGTCCGGGGTGCCGGTGTAGATGATGTCGCCGGGATAGAGGGTCACGACCTTGGACAGTTCGGCGACCAGTCGGGGGACCGGCACGATGAGGTTGGCCGTGTGGCCCTCCTGCATCACCTCACCGTCGAGCGTGCACACCAGGTGCAGATTGTCCCGGTCGTCGAGCTCGTCCGGAGTCACCAGCCAGGGGCCCATCGGAGAGAACCCGGGGTAGGACTTGCCGAGGCCGAACTGCGGTGCAGGGCCGGCGAGTTGGATGACTCGCTCCGAGAGGTCCTGGCCTGCGGTGACGCCGGCGATGTGGTCCCACGCGTCGGCCTCGTCGATGTGGTGGGCGGTGGCGCCCATGACCGCGACCAGCTCGACCTCCCAGTCGGTGTGCCCGCCCGGCGGGAGGGTGACCTCGGTGACCGGGCCGCTGAAGCTGCTGACGAACTTGGGGAAGACCGGCGGCAGCCCTGTCGGCGTGTCGAATCCGGACTCTGCCGCGTGAGCGGCGTAGTTGAGTCCGAGCGCGAGGCTCTGCCGCGGCGCGGGGGAGGGCGCCTCGAGCGCGTCGACCTCGAACGCCGTGTCGGCCTGCAGCGTCGCGGAGTCGGCCCACGAGCGGAACGCCGGCCAATCGGCATACAGCGTGGGCAGGTCGGGCCCGAATCGGCCGTCGCTGGCCTTGTGGACGTCGGCGCCGTGGCCGTCCTCGGTCACGATGACCGCACGTCCATGAATGTTGGCGAGTCGCATGAGAGTCCTTCCGGTTATTTCAGATCGAGTAGGCCGCGCAGTGCCTCTTCGAGGACACCGGCGGCATCGTCTGGCAGGTCGGCCGATCGCCAGGCGACGTGGTGGTCGGGCCGCACGAGCAGGGCGCCGCGGTCGCCGATCTCGCGCAGACGTGCCCAGTCACCGCACGGGTCCTGATAATCCATCCCGTGGCCGACGGCGTATGCCGTGAGCGGGACGCCGAGCGATGCGCTCAGCTTCGCCGCGGCATCCTTCCACGCCTGCCCGCCGACCCCGGTCAGCAGCGTGAAGCGGCCGTGGCCGGTCACATCCAGCGTCGACACGCGCTCCGTGCCGCGCTCCAGCCAGGCGTGCGGCAGGCGGGCGCCAGGATGGGTCGTCGGGTGGTGGTAGAGCTCGGGATCGCGCGTCGGCGCGGCCCACGGGGTGCCGTCCGAGATGGCCGCCGTCGACGCGTAGCGTTGGTCGAGTTCGACGCCGTGGCAGTTGAACTGATAGTTCTGCAGCTCGATCGCCTTCGCCAGCTCGGCACGGCGGCGCTCGCCCTCCGGGCCCGGTGCGAACACCCCGTGCAAAGCGGCCTGCCCGTCCTGCGCGCTCTGCCCCGGCTCGAACCCCAGCGCCTGCGAGATCGGCAGCATGTCCTGCACGCTCTTCATCGCCCGGTCCACGACCTGACGGCCCACCGGCTGTCGCTCGGCGTCGTAGCTGTCCAGCAGCTCCTCGCCCGCGGTGCCCTGCA
>CAZMLG010000134.1:0-8876 GCA_964566985.1 uncultured Intrasporangiaceae bacterium | reverse complement strand
CTGCTGGCCCTCGACAACGCCGGACGCGGCCTGTCCGGTCTCGACGCCGCACCCGAGGCCATGGGCGCGGACCTCGACCGCAACTGGGAGGTGCTCGGGGAGCCGATCCAGTCGGCGATGCGCGCGCTCGGGGCCGCCGGCGTGCCCGGGATGGAGCAGCCCTACGAACGCCTCAAGGAACTCACCCGCGGGCACCGCATCACCGAGGAGGACCTGCGTGGGTTCGTGCGCGGCCTCGGGCTGCCCGCCGACGTGGAGGCGCGGTTCCTGACGCTGACACCGCGCACGTATGTCGGGCTGGCACCCCAGCTGGTGCGCTTCCTCGACGAGGACTGACTCGGGGCCCGCCCCACCGGCGGGCGGTACGGCCTCCTGACATCCGCCAAGTTACCGACTAGTTTAGTTTTATGGCGACCACTCACGTGCATGCATTCCGCGACGACGCCCTCGGCGAGCGCGACGCCACCGGTGTGGCGCGGGCCATCCGATCGGGCGAGATCAGCCCCACCGAAGCGATCGAGGCCGCCATCGCCCGCAGCGACGCGGTGGAAGACCAGCTCTGCGGGATGATGTATCGCGACTTCGCCCGCGCTCGCGCCCGCGCCGCAGCACCTCGAGACGGAGGCCTGCGCGGGGTGCCGATGCTGTTCAAGGACAACATCCCGGTCGGGGGCATGCCGATGACCGAGGGGTCGCGCGCGCTGCCTCTCAGCCCGGTCCGCGCGGACGGGAAGGTCGCCGACCAGTATCTGCGAACGGGGATGATCCCGATCGGGACCTCCACCATGCCGGAGTTCGGCTGGACCGCATCGACCGAGACGCTGCGTTATCAGACCCACAACCCCTGGAACCTCGAGTATTCGGCGGGCGGCAGCTCCGGCGGGTCCGCGGCCTACGTCGCGGCGGGTGTGGTGCCGATCGCGCACGGCAACGACGGCGGCGGCTCGATCCGCATACCGGCCGCATGCTGTGGACTCGTCGGGCTCAAGCCGACCCGTGGGCGGCTGCGCATCGACGACGGGACCAGGATGATGCCGGTGCGGATCGTGTCCGACTCCGTGCTCGCGCGGTCCGTCCGCGACGTCGCGGGCTTCTTCACCGAGGCCGAGCGCGTCTACCACAACCGGACGCTGCCGCGGATCGGCCACGTGGACCACCCGATCGATCGACCGCTGCGCATCGGGGTCATGCTCGACTCCCCTGTCGCGCCGCCCACCGACCCCGAAACCCGTGCGGCAGTCGAGGATCTCGCACGGCTGCTCGAATCGCTGGGGCATCACGTCGAGCCCTACGACCTGCACGTCCCCGACTTCTTCGCCGCCGACTTCAGTCACTACTGGAAGCTGCTGGCGCTGCTCGCCTCCCGTTTCGGCGGATCGATGTATGGCGCGGCGTTCGATCGCGAGCTGCTGGAGCCGCTGACGCTCGGCCTCGCCGAGGACGGGTTGCGCAACCTGTGGCGGGCACCGGTCTATATCCCGCGGCTGCTCGGGTCGAGCCTGGTCTCCCGCATGGAGTTCCGGCGGGGGCCCGACGTCGTGTTGACCCCCGTGCTCAGCACGACCACCCACAAGCTCGGCCACCTCGCTGCCGACCTCGACCCGGCCGAGCACTTCCAGCGGCTGCTGGACCTGTGCGGATTCACGCCACTGGCGAATGCGACCGGTGCCCCGGCGATCTCGCTGCCGACCGGCATGACCACGGGCGGTCTGCCGATCGGCACCATGCTGTCCGCGACACACGGGGACGAGCGGCTGCTGCTGCGGCTCGCACTACAGATCGAGCAGGCGGCGCCCTGGCCGAGGATCCAGGACCACGATGCGGGTGCGACGAGCGCCTCGAGCGGAACGGCAGCAGTCACCGGCTGATCGGGCGGGTCCAGGCGCCCCTTGGGATACGTCGTGGGCCCCGACGCCGCTCCTGCGGCCCGGTCGGATCAGATCGAGGGCAGCAGGTCTTCGCGACCGAACATTCTCGCCGTGTCGCGGGCGGTGGGGGCGCCGGCGTCGAGATCGGCTCCCGCATCGATCAAGACACGCACGACGTCGTCCTCACCCTTGAAGATGGCGCCGGCGACCGGCGCCTGCCCCCGGTCGTTGGGGCGATCGACGTCGGCACCGCGCTCGACCAAGGCCCGCACCGTCTCGGCGTGGCCGTGATAGGCCGCCAGCATCAGCAACGTGTTGCCCTGCGCATCGGCCAGGTCCACCGGCACCCCGCGGTCGATGTAGGCCGCGATCCGTGCGGTGTCGCCGTCCCGCGCGAAATCGGCGCAGGCCTGCGCGATCTCGACCAGCCGTTCGTCGTCCGCCGTGCTCTCCCGTCCCGCCTCGTGTCGTTCAGACCTCTCGTCCACCATTGCTCACTCCCACCGTGTCGTCACTCATCGTCTCGCTCCCACGGGGTCCCCGCCCCGTCGATCTCCTCGAACGCCAGCCAGGTCCGCGTGCCCTTCACCCCGGGAATCGCCTGGATCCGCTCCAAGACGAGGGTGCGCAACGCCTGGTTGTCCGGCGCATGCGCCTGGGCAAGCACATCGAAGTCGGACCCGAGCAGGGCGATGTTGTCGATGTAGTCCAGATGCGACAGCGCCTCGGACACCGCGCGCCACGTGTTCTGCTCGATCGTGATCGCGATGTAGGCGGTCGTGGTGAGCCCGGCCCGCTCCGGCGCGATCCGGGCGCCGTACCCCGTGATGACTCCGTCTCGCGTCAACCGCTCGATGCGCGCGTAGGCCGTCGCCCGGGACAAGTGCAGCCGCTGTGCGAGGGACCGCACAGAGATCCGGGCGTCCCGTTCGAGCTCGGCGAGCAGGCGCCGGTCGACCGCATCCAGGGCCTCGGCAACGTGTCCGGCCGAGGCCACGCGGCGCGGCCTCCTGCGAGACAATTGGTCTTCCATGACCACATTATGGCATCGTCCGTCTTGCGTGTGTCGACGAGTTTGAGCCACCTGGCCCGACTGGCGGACAATGGTGTGATGCAGACCACAGCCGCCTCCCCGGATCGCGTCGCGCACTTGTTGCCGCTGCCCACCCCGCTCCAACTGGTGGATCCCACCGGAGCCGAGGTCCCGCTGGCCGACCTGCCGCGCCCCTACCGTATGCCGAGCGCCGACCGGCTGCGCCAGGTCTGGCGCTCCATGGTCATCGGCCGACGGTTCGACCTGCAGGCCACGGCCCTGACCAAACAGGGGCGGCTGGCGGTCTACCCCAGTTCCCGCGGCCAGGAGGCCTGCCAGGTGGGCGCGACGCTGTCCCTCCGGGAGCAGGACTGGATGTTCCCCACCTACCGGGACTCGATGGCCCTGGTGACCCGCGGTATCGACCCGGTCGAGGTGCTGTCGCTGCTGCGCGGCGACCAGCACTGCGGCTACGACCCTCGTGCCCGCCGGACCGCACCGCAGTGCACGCCGCTGGCGACCCAGCTCGTCCACGCCGCCGGCGCGGCCTACGGCGAGCGGCGCCGCGGCACCGACCACGTCGCCCTCGCCTTCATCGGGGACGGCGCCACCAGTGAAGGCGATTTCCACGAGGCCCTCAACTTCGCGGCGGTCTTCGACGCCCCCGCGATCTTCTTCGTGCAGAACAACAAATACGCCATCAGCGTGCCACTGGCGAAACAGACGAAGGCCCCGTCGTTGGCATACAAGGGGATCGGCTACGGCGTCCCCGGCGAGCAGGTCGACGGCAACGACCCCGCGGCCGTCCTCGCGGTGATGGACGTCGCCCTGGAGCACTGCCGCTCCGGTCACGGCCCGTTCCTGATCGAAGCACACACCTACCGCATGGATGCCCACACCAAAGCCGACGACGCGACCCGCTATCGGTCCTCCGACGAGGTCTCCGCGTGGCTGGAGCGTGACCCGATCGCCCGCACGGAGGCATGGCTGAAGGCCCACGGCGCACTCAACGACGACGTCGTGTCGGCCACCCACGCCGAGGCGGAGACGCTGGCCGCCGAATTGCGCGACCGGATGAATGCCGACCCGGTAGTCGATCCGATGTCGTTGTTCGACAACGTCTTCGAGCAGCGCACCAGCCAACTGGAGGATGCGCGGCGGATGGTCGCGGCCGAGCTCGACGGGGAGGACGCAGAATGAGCACCACACTGAGCAAGGCCCTCAACCAGGCGCTGCGCGACAGCATCCGCGAGGACGACGACGTCCTGGTGTTCGGCGAGGACGTCGGCACCCTCGGCGGCGTCTTCCGGATCACCGACGGGCTCACGGCCGAGTTCGGCGAGGAGCGCTGCTTCGACACGCCGCTCGCGGAGTCCGGGATCGTCGGGTTCGCACTCGGGATGTGCCTGACCGGATATCGTCCCGTGGTCGAGATGCAGTTCGACGCGTTCGCCTATCCCGCCTTCGAGCAGATCACGTCGCACGTCGCCAAGATGCGCAACCGCACCCGTGGCCAGGTCAATCTGCCCATGGTCATCCGTATTCCGTATGCCGGCGGCATCGGCGGCGTCGAGCACCACTGTGATTCCTCGGAGGGATACTACGCACACACCCCCGGGCTGAAGGTGGTCACGCCGTCGAACGCGGCCGACGCCTACAGCCTGCTGCGCGAGGCGATCGCCGACCCCGACCCGGTGATCTTCATGGAGCCCAAGGCGCTCTACTGGTCCAAGCAGGAGGTCGAACTCCCCTGCCGCACCGAGTTGTTCGGCACAGCCGTCGTCAGGCGCCCCGGCACGGACGTGACGCTCGTGACCTACGGCCCGCAGGTGCCGACGGCGCTGAAGGCCGCCGAGGCGGCGGCCGAAGAAGGCTGGGACGTCGAGGTGGTCGATCTGCGCACGATCACGCCGTTCGACGACGCCACGATCTCCGACTCCGTCCGCCGCACCGGCCGCTGCGTCGTCCTCGCCGAAGCCCAAGGCTTCGGCGGCGTCGCGGGGGAGGTCGCGGCCCGCATCGGTGAGCGCTGTTTCCATTCGCTCGAAGCACCGGTGGCACGTGTCGGTGGGCTCGAAACCCCCTATCCCCCGCCGATGCTCGAGCGCACCTATCTGCCCGACGTCGACCGCGTGCTGGACGCGATCGCGCGCCTGCAGTGGGAGGACACCCCCGACCTGACGTGGGCAGCACGATGAGCGCGCGCGTCTTCGCTCTCCCCGATCTGGGTGAGGGGCTCACCGAGGCCGAGATCACCGAGTGGCTGGTCGCCGACGGCGACCAGGTCGGCATCGACCAGCACGTCGTCGTCGTGGAGACCGCCAAGGCGAGCGTCGAGGTCCCTTGCCCGTATGCCGGCACGGTGGCCCGGCGCCACGGCTCCGAGGGCGACGTGCTCGAGGTCGGTCAGCCCCTCATCACCGTCGCCGAGCCCGGTGGTGCCGATGCGACCGACCCGCAGGACGCGGCCGCGGGCGACGACGGATCCGGAGCGGTGCTCGTCGGCTACGGCACGAGCGAGGCCGGCGGCTCCCGGCGCAGGCGCCGTCGCGGCGGCGCGACCACCGCCGCCACCACCGACAGCCAGGGAGGGCCGGGGAGCCCCAACACCGCACGGGAGGCGCCGAAGGTCATCTCGCCCATCGTGCGGCAGTTGGCCCGCGACCACGGACTGGACCTGCGTTCGATCGTTCCGGCCGAGGGCGGCGTCATCCGACGCCGCGACGTGGAGGTCGCCCTGTCGCCTGCTCCCGCCGCGCCGGAGCGGCAGAGCGCCGAGGGCGACGAGCGGATCCCGATCACCGGCCTACGCCGCACGGTCGCGGAGAAGCTCGCCCGGTCGCGCCGCGAGATCCCGGACGCGACCACCTGGGTCGACGTGGATGCCACCGGCCTGATGCGGGCCCGCGAGGCCATGCGGCAGGAGAGCGACGACGTCAGCCTGCTCGGCCTGCTGGCACGGATCTGTGTCGCCGGGTTGCAGCGCTTCCCCGAGCTGAACGCGTCGGTCGACACCGATCACGACGAGATCGTGCGGCACCGCGCCGTCCACGTGGGCTTCGCCGCCCAGTCGCCGCGCGGACTGGTGGTCCCGGTCGTCCGTGACGCCGACCGGATGGGCGCCCGGGAGCTCTCCGCGGCGCTGCGCGACCTGACCCGGCGGGCGCGGGAGGACCGGTTGAGTCCGGCCGAACTCACCGGCGGCACCTTCACACTCAACAACTACGGCGTCTTCGGCGTCGACGGGTCGACGCCGATCCTCAACCACCCGGAGGCGGCCATGATCGGGGTCGGCCGGATCGTCGACAAACCCTGGGCGGTGGACGGCAGCCTGGTGGTGCGCAAGGTGACCCAACTCTCGCTCACCTTCGACCACCGGGTCTGCGACGGCGGCGTCGCGGGCGGGTTCCTGCGGTTCGTCGGCGACTGTGTCGAGGAGCCGGTCCGGGTGATCGGCTGACTGCTCCACCGGCACGACGTGTGCTCGCCGAACGCGAGGTGACCGCGTACCATCGGCGCGGGAGCACCTGACGAAGTGGAGAACCGTGATGCACCAGACCACCCGGCGCGTCGTCCTCGGTGTGACGGCCGCGGCACTCGTGTTCGGGGTCTCGGGTTGCTCGAAGACGGTGCGCAAGAGTGACGTCGAGAAGGCGATCCAGACCAAGCTGGTGGAGCAGAACTCGAGTCACAAGGTCGGCGAGGTCACCTGCCAGGACGACCTGAAGGCGAAAGTCGATGCCTCCACGACCTGCACCGCCGTCATCGACGGGGACAAGAAGACCTATCGCGCGGTCGTGACACGGGTGGATGATTCCGACCGGGTGCACTACACGATCGAGGACGCCAACCACTAGCCCTGCGCGCCGCCTGGTCGCGCGACGAGCAGTTGGATCCGTCCGCCGTCGAACGGGCGTGACACCGCCACGCGCGACGGCGGCGGGTCACGCAGCGACCAGGCGTCCTGCGGCGCGGATCGTTCCCGCAGGATCGCCTGGACGGCGTCGCGCGGAGCATGCCGGACGCGTCGATACGCGTCGTATTCCGGATTCGGCCACACCGTGTCGAAGTAGACCGTCCGGCCCCGGGCGATCAGCTCGGCCTCGAGGGCGGGCCCGATGCTGGACCAGGACTGCACGCCATACCACTTCACGACGACGGGCCGCCCTCGCAGACCCGGCACCTCGAGCGCGGAGACCATCGGGGGTACCACGGCCTTGGCCCGACCGACGTCACCCCAATAGCCGAGGGAGTTCTGATAGAGCCCTGGCTGGATCCCGAGGCCGGCGGCCGCCAGCACGGCGACCGTGGCGACCACGGGCACCGTCCACTTGCTCGCCCCCGTGGATTCGCGCTCGGACCTCCACTCGCGGCTCGCGATCCACCGTCTGGCGATACCGGCCACCCACCACCCGACGGCCGCCACGAGCAACAGCGGCACGGCCCAGAGCAGGTTGACGTAGCGCAGGCGCAGGCCGCCGTCGACGTGGGCGCCCATCCACACCACGGGCAGCACGCACAGCGCGCACACGGCATACAGGCACAGCAGCCGGGCCGCCGGGCGGTCGGCTCGGTCGGTGCGCCACCGGCGAGCCGACGCCACGGCGGCGAGGACGGCGAGCAGGACCACGCCGCCTCCCACGGCCTGCGCGACGATGGCCGGGAGGAGTTGCAGCGGCGGCACCGTCATCGCGAGGACGTATCGCGCCGAGGCGATCAGGCCGATGTGCCGTCCGCCGCCATCGATGACGATCCGCAGCAGTTCCGACGCGTTCGAGGGGTCCCCGGTGAGCAGATCGACCAGCACCGGTGCCCAGCAGGCGAGCACGACGACGATCGTCACCCAGCCACGGCGGCGCCATCGAGGGGTCGCGATCCGGCGGTGGAATCCGGGCATCGGCCACACGGCGGCCCGCCGGCGCCGCCACCGCACCAGTCCGACGGCGGCCAGGGCGATCGACAGCAGCCCGACGACGGGGGCGAACGCGATGTGGGCCTGCGCCACATAACTCGCGCACCCGGCATACCAGGGCATGGCGGACAGTTGGCCGAGCAGGAGCCGCCAGCCGAGCAGCATGACCGCGAGCAGGCCGATCACCGGCGGCCAGGTGTTGAGCGGCAGCACGAGCGCCATGCCGAACTCGACCTCCAGCACGACGATCACCGCGGCTGCGGTGGCAAAGCCCGGCCAGGACCCTGCACGGTATGCCGAGTGCAAGGCGATCGCCACGAGGGTCAGCGTCGTCGCGAGGCACCCCAGCAGCAGTCCGACCGGGTGCCAGGCCGTCACCAGGTAGGGCACGGCCAGGATGTAGAACTCCATCGGCCCGGGATGGTGCGCGAAGACTCCCGGCGCCGTGAGCGAGCTGGTCGACCGCATCCCGAGCAGCGGAGGGTGGGTGCTGAAGACGTCGTGGGTGCGGATCGCGATGATCGCGTCGTCGCCCTGTGGGATCCAGCCGATCGCGATATTCGCGAGGGTCCACCAGACCAGCGGGGCGACCAGGACGAAGATCGCGGCGATCGCGACGACCCGTCCGAGCGGGGCGGGCCGGGGCGTCCTCCATCGCGGGAGCGTTCGCACTGCCTGCCGCATGCTCATGACGCAGTCATCCTGGCAGACGACAGCCCCGAATCGGCTGGTCGAGCATGTCGAATGGCCCGGCACGGGGGGTACAGACCTCACCCCGGCCGGTCGAGTAGGCCGAGCGCCCTGGCGCGAGGCCGTATCGAGGCCCTACCCCGGCCGGTCGAGTAGGGCGGAGGAGCGCAGCGGGGGGAGCCCGTATCGAGGCCCCCTATCGGCCGGTCGAGTAGGCCGAGCGCCCCGGCGCGAGGCCGTATCGAGGCCTGGTGAGATGAGGCTGGGACTGGCTGACTACGGAGTAGCTATCCGGTGTCTTGTTGCTCGGGTGGTGCACCGGGTCCGCGGATGAGCGGGTCGTCGGGTTCGAGCGGCTGGGTGGGCATCCGTC
>CAZMLG010000133.1:0-8901 GCA_964566985.1 uncultured Intrasporangiaceae bacterium | reverse complement strand
GCCGATCTAGAAGGACTCGCCGCGGCGCCGAAGGATGAGAATGCGTCGCGTCATGCCAGAAATACTAGGAGGTCATATCATCTTGCGGAAGCCGAATCTCATCATCCGAGACGATCGTCCGGGCGAGATCACTCGCGCCGCAATCGGCCGTGGCACCGCCGGACGTCGTATGCTTACCCGCCAGTAGGAGCTGTGTCTCCGCCCCGGATGCCCGACCCGAAGGTGTGCCCACCCCGTGACGACGTACGCGAGCGCGCGATCCGCCGCCCATCGCACGGCGGCCACGACGCCGACGAAGAAGCACCGTCCCGCGCTGGACGGGGTGCGTGCGCTGGCCATCGTGCTGGTGATGACCTTCCACGGCCTGGACCAGCAGCCGGCCGGCGGGTTCTACAGCGTCGACGTCTTCTTCGTGCTGTCCGGATATCTCATCACCGGCCTGCTGTTCCAGGAGGACCGCAAGTGGGGCAACCTGGACCTGGCGAGCTTCTACGTGCGCCGCGCCCGCCGCCTGCTGCCCGCGCTCGCGGCGGTGGTCATCGGCATCACGCTGATCTGCCCCCTGGTGGTCGACCAGACCGCGAAGGCGACGATGCGCTCGGACGGCCTCGCGACCATCTTCTACTTCGCCAACTGGCATTTCATCACCACCGACCAGTCCTATTTCCAGCAGTTCGGCGACCCCTCCCCCTACCGGCAGATGTGGACGCTGGCCATCGAGGAGCAGTTCTACATCGTCCTGCCCGTCACGATGTTGATCCTGCTGCGGCTGACCCGGCGGCACCGCCGCGCCCTCGCCTGGATCTTCTTCGGGATGGCCGCCGCATCGGCCCTGTGGATGGCTCACCTGTTCACCCCGGGACAGGATCCGTCGCGGATGTACTACGGCACGGACTGCCGCGCCCAGGACCTGCTGCTCGGCTCCGCGCTCGCCGTCTGGATGGCGACCGCGAACCGGCGGCGCCTGACCCGCAATCTGCGCCGCGTCAACGTGATCGGCCTGGCCGCCTGCGCCGTGATGGTGGCGTTCTTCCTCTTCGTCAGCGACGGCAACCTGCTCACCTATCACGGCGGGTTCTTCCTCTTCGTGCTGGCGACGTGTGTGGTGATCGCCGTCGTCGAGCTCGACCAGGACGGGATCGTCGCGACGATCTTCGGCTACCGCCCCTTCGCGTGGGTCGGCAAGATCTCCTACGGCCTCTATCTGTGGCACTGGCCGGTCTTCGTGATGGTCAGCCCCCAACACACCGACCTGTCCGGTGTCCCGCTGTTCGTCGTCCGGTTCGCGCTCAGCTTCGCCCTCGGGACGACGTCGTTCTACCTGCTGGAGGAGCCGATCCGCCGCTACGGGGTGAAGCGCTGGTTCGGCCGGACCGTCGGCATCATCAGCGGGTATGCCGTGCTGCCCCTCACCGCCGTCGTCGTCCTGGCCGGGACGGCCTCGGTGCAGGCCAATCCGCTGATCGACGCCAAGGCGGGCACCGGATGGGACACCGACACCGGTGACGTCCACGCGCACCAGCGGGTTCTCGTCGTGGGTGACTCGGTGGGATTCTCCATCGGGTTCAACTTCCCACAGAAGAAATACCCGGACGTCGCGGTGACCGGGCACGTCATCATCGGGTGCGGCACGGCCTACCAGGATCTGGTCGTCAACGGTGTCCCCCAGTCCGGCGGCCCGAACCCGGACTGCAAGGACCCGTTCCGCCACTGGGGCACCTACGTCCAGCAGACACGGGCGAAGGTCGTCATCTGGTCGCTCGGCGGCTGGGACGTCTTCGACCACCGCATCGACGGGAAGATCCTCAAGGAGCAGAGCCCGGCCTATGCCCGATACTTCCGCGGGCAACTGGAAAAAGGGCTCAAGGCCCTCGGGCCGCACGTGCAGGTCGTCATCCCCAACGTGCCGTGCTACCACCAGCCGAAGTACGTCGTGGACGGCCAGAACATGGCGCCCGACCGCAACGATCCGGCGCGGGCCAAGGCGCTCAACGCGATCCTGCGCGGCTTCGCCTCGGCGCATTCGCGCGTGCACCTGTTCGACGTCGCCTCCCACGTGTGTCCCGGCGGGAACTTCACCGAGAAGCTGCACGGCGTGAAGGTCCGCGACGACGGGGTGCACTACACGGCCGACGGAGCCAAACTGTTCTGGAAGTGGATCATGCCGACGCTGGACAAGGTCACC
Organism: uncultured Intrasporangiaceae bacterium; assembly: GCA_964566985.1. Classification (GTDB taxonomy): domain Bacteria; phylum Actinomycetota; class Actinomycetes; order Actinomycetales; family Dermatophilaceae; genus Leekyejoonella. The sequence goes on along the minus strand of CAZMLG010000133.1, from coordinate 6,716 downwards.
GGGCAGGACGAGCGCGTCGGCCACGGCAGCACGCGGGCGGCCGGCTGACCGGTCGCGCGCAAAAGTGCACGGCACGGTGTCCCGGAGCGTGGTTACGATGGCCGGGTGGCTGCCGAACTGACACTGCTGACGCGCGTCACCTATCAGGGGCAGCCGATCGCCAGTCCGCGAGTCCGCCAGCTGCTGGCCGTGCTCAGCACGGACCTGCACACCGGCGCCAGCAGCGGGCGCCTGATCGACGGCCTGTGGCCCGACCGGCGGCCGAGCCACCCGGCAAAGGCGCTGCAGGTCCTCGTGTCGCGCACCCGCAGCCAGTTGGGCAGCGCCCTGATCGTGAGCACGGCCACCGGCTATCGGCTCGGCCTGCCCGGTGAGCAGGTCGACACCCACGTGGCCGGTGCCGCGGCCGCTGCCTGCGAGCGCGCAGCGCACGCGCAGGACGACGCGGCCGCCCTCGCGCACGCGCAGGCGGGCCTCGCACTGTGGGACGCTCCGTCCGAGGATGTCGACGACGGACAGGATCCACTCAGCCTGCTTCGGCGTGACCTCGACGGCGTGTATGCCGCGCTGCAACGTGGCCGAGCGATCGCCCTGTCCCGTCTGGGGCGACACGACGAGGCGCTCACCGCACTCGTCGACCTGGTCGAGCGACACCCGTTGGACGACCAACTCCTCGCGGCGCTGTTGCGCTCCGAGGCCGCGACCACCGGCACCGCCGCGGCGCTGGCGCGCTACGAGAAGCACCGCCGACACCTGCGCGACACGCTCGGCTCCGATCCGGGGCCGGCACTGCAGGAGGTGCAACGCGAGCTGCTCGGCGGCGGCCCGCAGAAGGTGCGCACGGGCGTTCCCTTCGAACCGAACTCGCTGATCGGGCGGGACCGCGACCTGGCCGCCGTCGGCGATCTGATCCGCGCCTCGCGCGTCACGTCGATCGTCGGGCCGGGCGGCCTCGGCAAGACCCGACTGGCCCACCTCGTCGGCCACAGGGCGGACCAGCCGCGAGTGCATTTCGTCGCCCTCGCCGGCGTCTCGTCGCCGGACGCGGTCACGGCCGAGGTGGCCTCGGCACTGGGTGTCCGCGACCAGCGGATCCAGCGCAACGTGCAGGTCGGCGTCCCTCGCGAACTGATGCCCGGCATCGCCGAGGCGCTCACTCCCGGCCCGAGCCTGCTGGTCCTCGACAACTGCGAGCACGTCATCGACGGCGTCACCCAACTGGTCCGGGCCCTGGTGTCCCTGACCCCCGACCTGAGGATCTTGACCACGAGCCGCTCCCCGCTCGGCATCACCTCCGAATCGGTCTATCTCCTTCCCGAACTCGACCTGACCACCTCGATCGATCTGTTCACGCAGCGGGCGCAGGCGGCCCGTCCCGGTGTCGACCTGCCGTCGGACGTGGTGCGAAGGCTGTGCGAGCACCTCGACGGCCTACCCCTGGCTCTCGAACTGGCCGCCGCACGCACACGGGTCATGTCCGTCTCCCAGATCGCCGAGCGGCTCGACGACCGCTTCGCGCTCCTGCGTGGCGGAGCACGGGACGCGCCGGCACGGCACCGGACGCTGCAGGCGGTGATCGACTGGAGCTGGAATCTCCTGCGGCCTGGGCAACAGCGCACCCTCGCGGCCCTGTCGGTGTTTCCCGACGGCTTCACCCTGGACGGAGCGGAGGCGCTGCTGCGTGACGACAGCGGATCGGTCGACGTCGTCGACACGCTGGACGCACTGATCGAGCAGTCCCTGTTGAAGGCCGAAGACCGCCCCGCCGGCATCCGCTATCGCATGCTCGAGACGGTGCGCGAATTCGGCGCCGCACGGTTGACGGACTCCGGCGAAGCCGATGCGGTGCGGTCTGCCTTCAGGGCATGGGCGACCGAATTCGGCACGGCGAGCGCGGAACCGGTTTTCGGACCGGAGCCCATGCCCGTGCTGGAACGGCTGCGGGACGAGCAGGACAACCTCGTCGCGGCGCTGCGCTCCGCCCTCGCCGAGGGCGACGCGCTGGGGTGCGCCACCGCATTCGGGGCACTTGGAGTCCTGTGGACCGTCGAATCCAATCATTCACGGACGAGTTCCTACAGCGCCGAGGTCGCGTCGCTGCTGTCGCACTACCAGCCGGACGACACGCACGTCGAGGTCGTGCGCACCGCCCTGGTGCTGTGTGCCACCGACATGTTCATGGGTCAGCGCAGCGGGTTGCGGGCGCTCGTCGCGCTGCGCAAGCTGCCTCCGGCGGTGCCGGATACTCCGATGCGCGCCTTCGCCGTCCTCATGCCGCATTTCCAGGAGTTGGCTCGTCCGGGCGCTCCCCTGCCCGAGGAGCTGCGTGACTCACCTCATCCGGCCCTTGCGGCGGCCGTGTGCATGCTCGTCGGGCAGGCCTGGGAGAACGACGGCCGACTCGACCTGGCGCTCCGGGAGTCCGAGCGGCTTCTCGACGGTCTGGTCGCTCCCCGGAGTCCCTGGCTACAGGCTGCGATGCTCGGCCGCGTCGGCGATCTGTGCCTGCAGAGCGGGCAGCTCGACAAGGGCGTGCGTCACATGCGAGCGGCACTGCCGGTGCTCGAACAGCTCGGCGCCACCGCCGACATCCAGGCGCTGCGGTGGGCGATCGCGCTGGCCGCGCTCAGCCGCGGCGACGTCGCCGAGGCCGAGGCCGAGTTGGCATCGGCCGGGCGAGCCACCACCGACAATCCCTTCGGCCCCAACGTCAACGACGACCTGCGGGTCCGCGCCGAACTCGACATCGTGCGCGGCAACGTCGACGGCGGGCTGCGCCGATGGCGACAACTGCTGGAGCGCCTGGCCGAAACCGTCGGCAAGGTCGTGCAGACCGACCCGCCCGGGCTGGAGCCGTGGAGCATCTCGACCGAGGCGATGGCGCTCGTCGCCCACGCGCGCTATGAGCACCTCGCGGACGTGGAGGGCCTCGAGCCGATGCTGCGCGGCAAGCTGCAGCAGTTGGTGCGGCGTTCACAGGATCGGCCCGTGACTCCGTTCGGCGTCGACGTCCCGGTCTTCGGCATGGGCCTGCTCGCGGTCGGGCTGACGACTCTTCGCCGGCACGACGGCCCGGAGCACGACCGCATCGGCGCGGCGCTCGTGGCGCTGGCCGACACGACCGGCTACCCCCGTTACCTGCCGAGCATGTCGCCCGGGTGGTCCGCCGAATTCGCCCGCGAAACGGCGGAATCGGCATACGTCTCCGCAACGTCGACGTATGCCGATCTGCCGCTCGATCAGCGTGTGCCCGAGGGCCTGCGTCTGCTGGAAGCCCTCGATCAGTCCTGTCGCCGGTAGCCTCGCAGGGCCAACGGCAGGAAGATCGCGACGACGGCCGCACATCCGACCAGGGCCCATCCGACCTGGGCGTCCACGACGCCGTCGTTGGCCAGCGATCGGATCGCGGACACGATGTGTGAGACCGGGTTGACCTTGACGAAGCCCTGCATCCAGTCCGGCAGCGTGTCGATCTGCACGTAGGCGTTGGACAGGAAGGTCAGCGGGAACATGATCATCATCGACACGCCCTGCAGCCCTTGCGCCGACCTCATGACCGTGCCGAGGAAGGTGAAGATCCACGCCAGCGACCATGCGGCGACCACGACGAGCAGTCCCGCAGCGAACACACCGAGCACACCGCCGCCGGGTCGATAGCCCATGAGCAGTCCGATGGCGATGGTCAGCACCGTCGCGATCGCGTAGCGCAGGCAGTCGGCGACGGCCGGCCCGATCAACGGCGCGAGACGCGACATCGGCAGCGACTTGAAGCGGTCGAAGACACCCTTTTCCATGTCCTCGCGCAAGGTCACGCCCGTGGCCATGCAGGTCGTGAGCGCCGTCTGCACCAGGATTCCCGGGATGAGCCACGGCAGGTATTTCGAGACGCTTCCGGCGATCGCCCCACCGAAGATCAACCCGAACATCGGTGTGAACAAGAGCGGTTGGACGATCGCATCGAAGAACTGCTCCGGGTTGCGGCGCATCTTCTGCAGCGCTCGTCCGGTCATCAGCACCGACTGGCGCAGCGTGTCGGCGCCGCTCACATGCCGCCGCAGCGACGTCGTGTCGACCCGTTTGGGCCCTGCGGTCATCGTGGTCATCGGCTCACCTCCATCTCGTCGATCTCGTGTACGTCGCAGGCGGTGTCGTCGTCGCCCGGCTCGGCCCTCGCGTGGTCACCGGTGAGCGCGAGGAACACCTCGTCCAGCGTGGGCTGCTCGACGGCCACCTGCGTGATGTCGATCTCCATCTCGCGCAGCGCGATCAGCACATCGGCTGCCTCGTCGGGCCGGTCCAGCGGCACCGTCAGCCGGCCGGACTCGGGGGTCCGGCCCGCCGTGCGGCCGGTCGCACGCGCAACGATCCGCGCTGCCGCGTCCACCTCCTCCGGGTCCTCCAGGCACAGCGCGAGTGTCGAACTGCCCACCGAGGCCTTGAGCTCCCCCGAGGTGCCCTCGGCCACCTTGCGGCCGTGGTCGATCACGGCGATCCGGTCGGCGAGTTGGTCGGCTTCGTCCAGATACTGCGTGGTGAGCAGGATCGTCGAGCCGGTGCGGACGAGTTCGCGCACCGTGTCCCACATCTGGCCGCGCGTGCGCGGGTCCAGGCCGGTGGTCGGCTCGTCCAGGAAGATCAACGGCGGCTGTGAGATCAGGCTGGCCGCCAGATCGAGACGGCGCCGCATACCACCGGAGAACTTCGAGATCGTGCGGTCGGCTGCGTCCGACAGGCCGAAGCGCTCGAGCATGTCCACCGCCGTCGACGATGCCTGGCTCGCGCCCTGCCCGTGGATTCGCGCGAACAGGCGCAGGTTCTCGCGGGCGGTCAGCTTCTCGTCGACCGACGCGTACTGGCCGGTGACGCCGATCAGTTGACGCGCCTGGTGTGCCTGCCGCACGACATCCACACCGAAGATGCGGGCACTCCCCTCGTCGATCGACAACAAAGTGGCGAGCATCCGCATCATCGTCGTCTTGCCGGCGCCGTTGGGGCCCAGCACTCCGAAGACCTCGCCCTGACGAACCTGCAGGTCGACCTCGTCGACGGCGCGGATCCCACCCGAGCCCTTGAACTCCTTGACGAGTCCACTGGCGTCAACGGCCAGGTCGCTCATCTGATACCTCCCATGTGTCCGGTCGCACCCCGGTGGTGCGATGACCTCACTGTGCGACGTGTGCGTTGCGCAGGGGTTTCACCGCGGTTTCACCCCCGGTTTCCGCTCGGCCTCGACGCGTCGTACGGCGCCTGCCGGATAGGATCGTGGTGTTCCCTCGAAGTCCGGAAGGTCGGCGCATGCCTGTCCACGAAAGCCTGACCGATGTCGTCGGTCACACCCCTTTGTTGGCTCTCAACCGTTTCGGCGGCGACAACCCGGCACGCCTACTGGGCAAACTGGAGTTCTTCAACCCTCTCGGGAGCGTCAAGGACCGCACCGGACTGGCCATCATCCGTGCCGCCGAGGCCGACGGCTCGCTGCGGCCCGGTGGCACGATCGTGGAGGCGACCTCGGGCAACACCGGCATCGCACTGGCGTGGGCCGGCACGGCCCTCGGCTACCGGGTCGTGCTGGTGATGCCGGACGACGTCTCTGCGGAGCGCCTGTTGCTGTTGCGCGCGCTGGGCGCCGAGGTCGAGTTCACACCCGGCGCCGACGGCATGGCCGGAGCGAACGAGCGGGCAGGTCTGATCATCGACGCCGACCCGACCGCATTCCTGTCCGGTCAGGGCGGCAACCCCGCCAACCCGGCGATCCACGAGGCGACGACGGGTCCGGAGATCTGGGAGGACACCGGCGGCGTCGTCGATGTCGTCGTCGCCGCCACCGGCACAGGTGGCAGTCTGTCGGGCACCGGCCGGTTCCTGCGGAGCAAGAACGCCGACGTGCGCGTCATCGGGGTCGAGCCGGACGAGGCGCCGGTCCTCAACGGTGGTGAGTGGCGACCCCACAAGATCCAAGGCATCACCGGCGGCAACGGTGTGCCGCCGACGACGGACATGGAGCTGATCGACGAGGTCGTGCGCATCCCCGAAGACACCGCGATCGAGGTCGCGCGCGAGGCAATGCGGGCCGAGGGCCTAATGGTCGGGATCTCCTCGGGCGCCGTGCTCGAGGCGATGCGGCAGCTCGGTCGACGCCCCGAACTGCGCGGCACGACGATCGTCGGGATTCTCGCGGACACCGGCGAGCGATACCTGTCGACCGAACTGTTCGACCACGTCCGCTCCTGACCCGAACACCCCGCATCCATCACGCAGGCCGGTCCGCCACCCCCACGCGCCGACTAAGCACCCTCGTCGCGCGCACCCGGCCGACCGAGCACCCTCGCCGCCCCCACCGGCTGGCCCCGTAGCCGAGCCGCCTCGCCACCACACGGCTGGTTGAGTAGCGAGCGCCCTGGCGCGAGCTTATCGAAACCCACCCGGCTGGTTGAGCATCGCCGCCTCGCCACCCCTCGGCTGGTTGAGTAGCGAGCGCCCTGGCGCGAGCGTATCGAAACCCGGTGAGCCACACGGCAACCCGACCACACGAACCACTCGACCACCCCGTCGCGCCAGGGCCAGCCTGCCCAGGGAAAAACATCGAACACATCTCGCATAACCTCTTGACCTAATCGAACTGGTGTGCGTAGAATAGGGCATGGGACACAGGGGAAACGCATTCGAGGCACCGGAGCCGGACCAGGCAGCCCTGGACATGCTGGATGAAGAGTTCC
>CAZMLG010000132.1:0-9005 GCA_964566985.1 uncultured Intrasporangiaceae bacterium | reverse complement strand
TGAACCAGAATCAGTCGTGCTGCCGATTACACCATACCCCAAGGGGGTATCACACTCTTCGCATCGAAGAGGTGAACCGAGGGGAGACTCTACCTGGGAATCCCCTGCTTCCCCAAATCGCGGGCGTCATGGCGCACGTCACAAGCTCGCACGCAGCGACTGCAGCCGAGCGAAGGTCGCGTCGCGCCCGAGGATCTCCATCGACTCGAACAGCGGAGGCGAGACCTTCTGCCCCGAGACAGCCGTGCGCAACGGACCGAAGGCCAGCCGCGGCTTGATGCTCAGGCCGTCGACGATCGCCGTGCGCAGCACCTGCTGGATCGGGTCGGCGCTCCACTGCTCCACCGCGGTCAGCGCCTCGATGGCGGCATCGAGCACCTGCGGGGCCGAGTCCTTCAACTGCTTGCGCGCGTCCTCCGCGATCTCCAGATCGTCGTCGGCGACGTAGAAGGGCGCCACGAGCGCGGTCGCCTCGGTCAGCAGCGTGATCCGCGTCTGGACCAGCTCGGCGATCGCCCGCAGCCGCTCCAGGTCGGCCACCGACGGCGCCTCGCCGAGCACGCCGTCGTGCTGCAGGTAGGGCAGCAATCGGTCCGACAACTCCTCGACGCGAAGCTCGCGGATGTAGTGGCCGTTGAGCCACTGGAGCTTGTCGAGGTTGAACACCGCGCCCGCCCGCTTGACCTTGTCCCACTCGAATCGCTGGGTGAACTCGGCGAAGGAGAACACCTCCCGCTCGGACCCGTCGTCCTCGATGACCGGCGGATAGCACTGCAACGCCAAGAAGTTGATCAACGCTTCGGGCAGATAGCCCTGCTCGCGGAACCAGGTGAGCCGGGCCCACGGATTGCGCCGCTTGCTGATCTTCTTCTTGCCCGTCTCCAACAACTGCGGCATGTGGGCGAACTTCGGCGGCGTCAGCTCGAGCATCTGATAGAGCAGCGTGTGCTTGGGTGTGCTCGACATCCAGTCCTGCCCGCGCACCACATGGGTGATGCCCATCTCGTGATCGTCGACGACGACCGCGAGGTGGTAGGTCGGGAACCCATCGGCCTTGAGGATCACCTGGTCGTCGGGACGCGGCGCGCTGGAGGGGCCCATCACCAGGTCCTCCCAGGTCAGGTCGACGTCGTCGGGCACCAGCATGCGCACCACTGGCGTCTCGCTGAAGCCGGGCAGCTGCGCACGCTCGTCGCGGGTCTTGCCGAGGCACATGCGGTCATAGCCGGTGGGCTGCTTGGTCTTCTGCTGCATCTCGCGCATCTGTGTGAGGCGCTCGGCCGAGCACCAGCAGTGGTAGGCCTTCCCCTCGGCGAGCAGCTTGTCGACGTAGGGCCGGTAGGTCTCCAGCCGCTGCGACTGTCGGTACGGGGCATACGGCCCGCCCTTGTCCGGCCCCTCGTCCCAGTCCAGCCCGAGCCAGTGCAGCGTGTCGTAGACCTGCTGCTCGGCACCCTCGACGAGGCGCTTGCGGTCGGTGTCCTCGATGCGCAGGACGAATCGGCCGCCCTGCTGTCGCGCATACGCCAGGTCGAACATCGACATGTAGGCGGTGCCGACATGCGGGTCGCCGGTCGGGGACGGCGCGACGCGCAGGCGGACAGGGGAGTCACTGGATGCGGGAGAGCTGCTCATGATGCCCCGATCCTACTGGCGGGACTCAGGTCGTCAGGGCCTGGGCGAGCGACTCCTGCAGCCAGCTGAGGAAGTCGTAGTAGGCGACGAACACCACGAGCGGGTCGGTCAGATCCTGCGCCTCCTCGAGCCGGTCGTGCAGCCGGTCGCCGTCCTCGTCGTCCTGCAGGCCCATCCGATCGGCGAGCACGAGGCGGACGTCGGTGAGCGCGATCATCAGAGCCTGTCCCTGCTCGAGGTCCAAGCTCACCTTGGAGCGCCGCTCGCCGTGCTCGAGTTCCAGTGCCTCGATCGCCGCCGAGAGCCGGCTCGCCTTCGTCCGGCGCAGCCCGTGCTCGGTGAGCCGCCGGAACTCCGAGGCGATCTCCGGGTCCTCCCGGTGACCGTCCGGCAGGAGCCGCCGCAGCGCCGAATCCCGCCCCGCGAGTTCGTCCGGGTCGGGACCGTCCTCCCCCAGGCCGGCCACGAGGTCGGTGAAGACGTCGCCCGTCGGCTCGTCCTCCGGCGGCGCGAGCAGATCACGCGTGCGAGCCAACAGTTCGATCACCAGCCCCCGCTCCTCCTCGGAGAGGCGGCCGACGAGGCGATCACCCTTGCGGCGGAATGCGGTGGCCACTCACTCGTCCTTCTGGAAGGTCGCCCACAGGCTGTAACCCTGCATCGCCTCGGTGTCGATCTCCATGCGCTCCCGCGGGCCGCGCGAGACGACCGCGCGCCCCTCCGTGTGCACGGCCATCATCAGCCGCTCGGCCTTGGCCTTCGAATAACCGAAGTAGCTCTCGAACACCCAGGTGACATAGGACATGAGGTTGACCGGGTCGTTCCAGACGATCGTCACCCAGGGATGGTCCGCCCGGCGCGAGGCATCGTGACGGGTCTCGAGATCCTCATCCAGTGCATGATCCGGTGGCGCCAAAGACACCATCCCACCATAAGGTGGCCGGGTGAGTATCGACAGTGGGGCCCGCGTGGCCCAGGGCGCGTCGACGGCGCTCTACACCGATCACTACGAGCTGACCATGCTCCAGGCCGCTCTGCGCAGCGGGGCCGCCCGACGCCGGAGCGTCTTCGAGGTGTTCGCCCGGCGCCTGCCGACCGGCCGGCGCTACGGCGTGGTCGCCGGCACCGGCCGCTTCCTGGACGCCCTCACCACGTTCCGCTTCGGCGAGGCCGAGTTGGCGGCGCTGGAGCGCGCGGACGTGGTCGATGCGGCGACCCTCGACTGGCTGTCCGACTACCGCTTCACCGGCGACATCTACGGGTATGCCGAGGGAGAGACGTACTTCCCGGGCTCCCCGTTGCTCGTGGTCGAGGCTCCCTTCGCCGAGGGCGTCGTCCTCGAGACTCTCGCGCTGTCCGTCCTCAACCATGACAGTGCGATCGCCGCGGCCGCGTCGCGGATGATCGTCGCTGCCGACGGCCGACCATGCATCGAGATGGGGTCGCGGCGCACCCACGAGCGCTCCGCCGTCGCCGCGGCCCGCTCGGCATACATCGCCGGGTTCGCGACGACCTCCAATCTCGCGGCGGGACGGGAGTTCGGGGTGCCGACCGCCGGCACGGCGGCACACGCGTTCACGCTGCTGCACGACACCGAGAAGGAGGCGTTCCAGGCGCAGGTCGACTGCCTGGGCACCGACACCACCCTGCTGGTCGACACGTATGACGTGCCGGCCGCGGTGCGCACCGCCGTCGAGGTGGCCGGGCCCGGACTCGGTGCGGTGCGACTGGACTCCGGTGACCTGCTGCAGCAAGCCCGCGAAGTGCGCGACCAGTTGGACTCGTTGGGTGCCACCGACACTCGCATCGTCGTCACCTCGGACCTGGACGAATACGCGATCGCGGCGTTGCAGGCGGGCCCGGTCGACGCCTACGGCGTCGGCACCAGCCTGGTCACCGGCTCGGGTGCCCCGACGGCGGGCCTGGTCTACAAGCTCGTCGCCCGTGAGGACTCCTCCGGCGCCCTGGTCTCGGTCGCCAAGAAGAGTCAGGACAAACGCTCCGTCGGCGGCCGGAAGTATGCCTACCGGCGGATCGACGACTCGGGCACGGCGAGCGCCGAGGTCATCGGCATCGGGGAGCACCCGGGCCGACCCGAGGACGATGGGGCCCGCGAACTGCTCGTGCCGCTCGTGCGATCCGGCGACGTGATCTCGGCTCCCGCGCTGGAAGAGGCCCGGGACCGGCACGCCGCGTCGCGAGCACAACTGCCGGCCCAGGCCCTGCAGCTCTCCCGCGGCGAGCCGGTCATCCCGACGGTCTACGAAGGGGATCGCACGCCTCGATGAACGAGCGGATCGTCGACTGGACCGCGGCGGAACTGTCCGCGGCGATCCGACGGCGCTCCGTCAGCTGTGTCGAGGTGATGGCCGCCTTCCTGGACCAGATCGAGGCGATCAATCCGCGGGTGAATGCGCTCGTGGCACTGCGCCCGCGGCACGAGCTGATCTCGGAGGCGGCCACCTACGACGGCATGCTGAACGACGGGCATCGCCTGGGCTGGATGCACGGTTTCCCGTTCGCTGTGAAGGATCTGGCCGACGTGCGCGGTCTGCCCACGACCTACGGTCTGCTCGATCCCTCGGAGTCGATGGCGCGACGCGATGCGGACTCGCTGTTCGTGGCGCGGATCCGGTCGGCCGGGGCGATCTTCATCGGCAAGACCAATACGCCCGAGCTCGGTCTCGGGTCGCAGACGTACAACGCGGTCTTCGGCACGACGGGAAATGCGTACGATCCGTCGCGGACCTCAGGTGGCAGCAGTGGCGGAGCCGCCGTCGCCGTTGCCACGCACATGCTCCCCGTCGCCGACGGGAGCGACTTCATGGGGTCCCTGCGCAACCCGCCGGGATGGAACAACGTCCTCGGGTTGCGTCCGTCCTTCGGCAGAGTGCCTGCGGCCGGCGACGAGGTCTTCGTCGACCAGGGCGGCGTGGTCGGGCCGATCGCCCGCACGGCGGAGGATCTCGGACTGCTGCTGCAGACCATGGCCGGCTACGACCAGCGAGCCCCGTTGTCGCTGGAGACCGATCCTGCCGTATTCGGCTCACTCCGGGGCGGGTCTCTGCGGGGCCGGACCGTCGCGTGGCTCGGCGACCTGGGTGGCTATCTGCCGATGGAGGATGCGGTCATGGCGGTCACGGAGGGCGCGTTGACGCACTTCGAACGGCTGGGCATGACCGTGACCGCGCTGTCCGAGTTGCCCCGCGGTGAGGGCTTTCGCGGCACGGACGACCTGTGGCCGACCTGGCTGACCTACCGGCACTGGCTGGCAGGCATGAGTGTCAGGACGGCATACGACCTCGGACTGCGAGACCGTCTCAAGCCCGAGGCCCACTACGAATACGACGGGCTGGCCGGCGACGTCGACGGCGGCCCGATCGATGCCGTCGACATCTACCGGGCCTCGCAGCGACGGACGGCTCTCTATCACGCCTTCGTGGATCTCTTCGCTTCGTTCGACTACGTCGTCCTCCCGACGGCGCAGGTCATGCCGTTCGATGCCGCGACGCACTGGCCCGCCACCGTGGCCGGCGTCGAGATGAGCTCATATCACCGATGGATGGAGGTCACCACGGTGGCCACGCTCGTGGGCGCACCGACGATCGCGATCCCGGCCGGATTCGATGATCGCGGTCTGCCCATCGGGCTGCAGGTCCTGGGCCGCAATCACGCCGAGCTGGAACTGCTGCACCTCGCGCAGGCGTGGGAAGCGCACACCCGCCTGGTCGGAAGCCATCCGTCACCCTTGATCCGTCCCTCCGCCTGACGACCACGCACCCCCACCGGGCGATCGAGCAGTCGAGCCGCTAGTGGCCCCAGCCGGCCGATCGAGCAGTCGAGCCGCTAATGGCCCCCCACCGGGCGATCGAGTAGTCGAGCCGCTAATGGCCCCCCACCGGCCGATCGAGTAGTCGAGCCGCTAGGCGAGACGTATCGAGATCCCCAGGACACAGCAGTACTCGACCACCACGACCGACCCGACAAGTTTCGATACGCTCGCGCCAGGGCGCTCGCTCCGTGTCCATCCGGGTAGTCAGGTACTGCATGCGTCCGGGGGTCAGGCCCCATTCGACCCCCGGTGTCGGTGACGGTTGCGAGGTAGCCACACTGTTGCCCACCGGCGCAATCACCACCGACGACAACCCCACACGCCTCCGCCCGACACCACCACCATGGTGGTCGGTCTGCCGATCGCTTGCCCCCGACCCCATACTTCTCTGATACGCAAGTTCGAATCTGAGACGAAGGCTCGCCGCGAATAGCTGCGTGAATTCGGGCTGGAATCACCGCAATAACGTCATGAAACGTCACGACTCACTCGAGCCCGGCGGGCCGCCAGACGGCCCAGCCGAACATTGCCGCTGCGGAGGTTTCGACACCGGCTCGCGCCAGGGCGCTCGCTACTCAACCAGCCGACCAGAGGCCCGGAACTCCACTCCACCCGCCGGGCTCAACCAGCCGACCAGAGGCGCCGAACACCACACCACCCGCCGGGCTCAACCAGCCGGCCAGAGGTCCGCGCTTCTTTCCGGCCGCAGCGGTCGCGGTGAACAAACCCGTCCCCGGATTCGATGACGCGGCGGACATCTCGACGGCGGGCGCACGGCACGCCGTATACGACGTAGAGTCGCAGCATGAGCACACACCGGGCCCTGATCATCGTCGACGTGCAGAACGACTTCTGTGAGGGCGGCTCCATGGGGGTCGCCGGCGGCGCCTCCGTCGCCTCTGCGATCGCCGGCCACGTCGCCTCTCATGAGGGCGATTACGACGCGGTCATCGCCACAGCGGACTGGCATCGCGACCCGGGCTCGCACTGGTCCGATGAGCCGGACTTCGTCGACAGTTGGCCGGTGCACTGCAAGGTGGGCACGTCGGGCGCCGACTTCCACCCCCACGTCCTGCCGGCGATGGAGCGGGTCCAGGAGGTCTTCCGCAAGGGCGAGTTCAGTGCCGCCTACAGCGGTTTCGAAGGCAGCACCGAACACGGCGAGACCCTTGCCGACTGGTTGCACGGGCACCGCATCGACAGCGTGGACGTGGTCGGCATCGCCACCGACTACTGCGTGCGAGCGACTGCGCTCGACGCCGCGAAGGCCTCGCTGGAGACGCGGGTACTGCTCGATCTGACCGCGGCCGTCGCCGCCGACAGCGCACACCAGACCCTCGAGGACTTCGCACAGGCCGACGTCGCGACGACCGGCGCGCCCGTCGTCGGCTGAGACGGACCTACGGGACCACCTGGAGCGGCTCGTCACCGGCGGTCAGGCGCCACAGGGACCCACCGAATTCGACCGGATCGATCACACCCCGATTCCGCGACCAGTCGATCAGCAGATCCCGCACCCGCCGCCCTCCGTCATACACGACCGGCGCCTCACGGACCACCGGATAGTGGCTGCCACCAGCCTGCCGATAGCTGTTCACGGCGACGGCGAACGTGTCGCCCGGGTCGATCGGTCGCTCGCCGTAGCGCAGTCCACGCACCCGCCCTCCGACCGGGGCCGACAGGTCCAGGTCGTAGGCGACCGGCTGCTCGAGCCCGCCGAGCACGTCGTAGGAGAAGTCCGGTGTGCCGTGTGGCTCGTGCGACGTCGGCGCACAGGTCAACCAGAATGCCGACACGGGGCCGCCCCCACGCACCCGCCGGAAGTATGCGGCGGAGTGTTCCAGGTAGGCGAGGATCTCCTTCCCGGTCAGCAGCACACCGACCAGCGTGCTCTCGTGGATGTAGACGCCGACCAGATCCCGCACCGACACATCACCACACGGCAGAAGACAGTCTCTGCTGTACGGCGACGTGACCGACAGCACCGGCAACCTCCCGTGCTCACCGCCGCTCAAGGCACGCGAGAGCATCTGCGCCTGCACATGATTCACGAAGTCGAGCACATCGCTCGGTGCGAATCGTGCCGACCTGCCGGGCATCTCGCGGACACCGATGGCGACCACCTCGTTCAGCTCACGACACACCCGTGTGTGGCCCACCCGTGCTGCCTCGCGGACGTCGTCGTCTTCCTCCGCCTCTGCCGCCGACCTCAGACCGGCACGCCGATCCACCACCTGCCAGGCCTCGCCGCAGTGCTCCAGGTCGAGCTCCATGACACTCACCCGCATCCCGAGACACAACGGTTCGCTGAGCAGCACCGGTCGGTCGGTGTGCTTGTGCCGCACGATGCGCTCGGGGATCTCGACGTGCGCATGCCCGACGAGGATGGCGTCGATATCCGGCACCCGCTGAGCCAACATGGTGCTCGCGTTCTCGGGGAACGGCAGCAGATCTCCATATGACGTGGCCTCACCGTCCGTGCCCGAATGGCACACGACCACGACCACGTCGGCACCGGCGCGCCGGACCTGGGGCACGAGGACCGACGCGCGCTCGACGATCCCGTCGAACCGCGCCCGCCCGTCGACGTGCGCGCGATCCCAGACGGCGACCCCGGGAGTGACCAGCCCGATGGCGGCGACCGTCAACGGCGGGCCGTCCTGTCCGGTGATCGTGCGCACGACATACGGTCGCAGCAGTGGCTCCCCGCCGGCCGGATCGAGCAGGTTGCCGCCCAGCAGCGCACAGTCGAGTTGCCGCTCGAACCGGCGCAATGCGTCGAGGCCGTAGTTGAAGTCGTGATTGCCCACCACCGCCGCGTCGTAGCCGACCGCGTTCATCGCCGCCGCCATCGGATGCATCTCGTCAGTCGGCCGGTCGCTCCTCGAATACCGATCCGCCAGCGGAGTCCCCTGAATGGTGTCTCCCGCGTCCAGCGTCAGACAGCTACCGGCCGGGCGGGCGGCGCGCTCCTCGCGAATGATCGACGCGCATCGGGCGAGGCCGACATGATTGCCCCGGTCGTCGGCATACGGCGCGCCCGCCGCATAGTCCCAGTCGAGGACGTGACCGTGCAGATCCGTGGTGCCGAGCACGGTGAGCGTCATCCGCGCAGTCGTCACGTCGACTCAGGACGGTGAGCGACCACCGACCCAGCTCCAGGCGTATGTGCCGTCGTCGACGGCCTGTCCGCCCTCGCCCAACTCCATCGGGCGGAACGTGTCGACCATGACCGCGAGTTCGTCGAAGTAGTGCACGCCGACGGACTTCTCGTAGGCGCCGGGCTGTGGCCCGTGGGCGTGCCCGCCGGGGTGCAACGAGATCGAGCCCTTGCCGATGCCCGAACCCTTGCGCGCCTCATAGTCTCCGTCCACGTAGAACATGATCTCGTCGCTGTCGACGTTGGAGTGATAGTAGGGCACCGGGATCGATCCCTCGTGATAGTCCACCTTGCGGGGGACGAAGTTGCAGACCACGAACCCCGTGCCCTCGAACACCTGGTGCACCGGCGGCGGCTGGTGCACCTTGCCGGTGATCG
>CAZMLG010000131.1:0-9037 GCA_964566985.1 uncultured Intrasporangiaceae bacterium | reverse complement strand
GTAGCCGCCTTCGACGTCCTTGCCGACGCCCATGACCATCGGGTGGTCGTTGGACCGCGCGGCGCGGCTGCGCAGCACGTCGCCCAGGCTGACCTTCTCGCGGTCGGTGTTGGGGATCTCGATCCCGATGGCGGACTTGCCCGGGATCGGGCTGAGGATGCGCACGTCGGCCGAGGCCACGGCATACGCGATGTTCTTGGACAACGCCGTCACGCGCTCGACCTTGGTGCCCGAACCGAGTTCGACCTCATAACGGGTCACCGTCGGCCCGCGAGTGAAACCGCTCACCTGCGCGTCGACCCCGAACTGGTCGAGCACGCCGGTGAGGGCCTCGACGACCTGGTCGTTGACCGCCGAACGCTGCTTGTGCGGTGGCCCCTGCTCGAGCATGTCGTCCGGCGGGAGGGTATAGGTGACGTCGCCGGCGAGCGCGAGCTGCTCGACCCGTTGCGGCAGCGGCGTGGTGGCGGGCGCCTCCAGTGGACGCTTCTGCTCGGCGCTCTCGTCGAAACCGGGCTGGTCGGGCGGTGTGGCGGTGCCGGCTCCGTCGAACACCGTGTCGGTGCCGACGTTCTCCTTCGGAGCCTTCTCGCCGGGGCGCAGCACCCGACCGTCCTTCGTCGTGCGCTTGGCCTTGACGTCGGCGGCCATGGCCTCGGAGACGGCGGCCTGCTCGAAGGCCTCGTCGCCGGCGCGCTCCGGGGAGTCGTCGCTCGTGCGCCGGCGTGGGGTGCGGCGCTTCTTGGTCGGCCCGTCGATCGCATCGCCGTGCAGATCCTCCGCCACCGCGTCGACCGGGCCACCGTCGCCCGACGTGCCGTCGTGATAGAAGAGCCGGTCGCCGACCTGCCGGAGGCGTGCGGGGATCTGGTGCACCGGCGTCGCGGTCATGACCAGGATCCCGAAGAATCCGCCGATGAGCAGGACGGCAACCGTGCCCCACGTCCGGATCGCGGCCACGAGCGGGCTGGAGGCGAGGAAGCCGATCATGCCCCCGGCGCTGCGGATGCCGTCCTGGTCCTGCGGGATCGGCACGCCCTGCGCGATGCTGGCCAGGCCACAGGCGGCCAGCACGGTCAGTGCCAGGCCGATGAGGACGCGGTTGGTGGCCTGATGGCCGCGCGGCGAGCGCAGCATGTGCACTCCGAGCAGCAGCAGCACCAGCGGCATCGCGATGCCGGCCACGCCGAACGTGCCGGCGACGACGGCGTGCACGATCTGCCCGAAACGGCCGGACAGGCCCCACCACTCGCGGGTGGCGACGACGATGGCCAGAGCGACCAGTGCAAACCCAACGCCGTCGCGGCGCAGTTCGGGCTCGAGGTCGGAGGTGGACCGGCCGACCTTGCGGGCCGCTCCCCCGGCGACGTGCGCGACGCCCATCCAGGTGCCGCGCATCGCACGCAGTGGCAGCGGCAGACCGCCGCCGGCGGCCTTCTGGCGCCCCTTGGCCGACCCGCCCGACTTCTTGGCGGGCGGACGGGACGACGCGCGGCTCGCCGACGGGCGCGACCGGCTGCCCGAGCCGCTCTTGGGGCGAGTCGCTCGGGTGGTCGACGTGGAAGAGCTCTGTCGGGTGGCCACCCTTGCACACTACGCGACAAGCACAGGAACCTCATACGTCACACGCCGTGGTGTCCGAATGCGACGCCTTCCGGCGGCGCCGCGCCGACCCTCGGCCGGCCGCCACGAGCGCCGCACCGAGGGCGATCATCGCGTAGGCACTGCGCCCCGGCGACCGCAGCAGGGACAGCAGCATCACCGGAATCAGCGCCGCGTTGGCGACCGACCAGAACCGCGGGCCGTTCGCACGCACGAACGCGACGATGCAGATGAGGTAGATCACCACGAACACCGCACTCGCGGCCGCCAGGGCGGGCACGACCAGGGCCGGGGCGGCGACGAGAATCACCGTCGTGGCCCCGATCCCCGCGGCCAGGACCATGACGGCCCGTCGCGGCTGTGCGGGGTCGGGGCCCGCGAGGCGGCCCGGAAGCAGGCCGTCCCGCGCGGCCGCGGCGAGGACCAGCCCCACGCCGCGCAGCCAGGCGACCGCATTGAGCAGGATGCCGGCGGTCCCGGCCGTCGCGACGAGCACGGCGGCGACCTGGCCACCGGGCAACCGGCGGGCGACATCCACCAGGCCGGTGACCGGGTCGACGCGGGCCGCCGAGCGATGCGCGGCGACGGCCACCGTGAGCGCGACGGTCAACACCGCGAGCAGCACCAGGGTGAGCACGGCGACCCGGCGGAAATCACGCTGCGGATGCGCGAGGTCGCGCGCCAGGAAGGTGAGGTTCTCGAACCCGACGAACGCCCAGAACGCGAGCAGCACGCCGGCCGGGACGCCCGGCAACGACGAGGCCGTCGGGACCACGGCCGGGCGCCGCTGCGCCGCCGTGAGCGCCCAGGCGACGACGAGCACGAGGGCGGCCACCAGCGCCACCGCGCCCACCTGCTGCAGGCGAGCCCCGGCACGCCGCCCGCCCAGGTTCGCCGCGACGGCGAGGCCGAGCGTCCCGCCGGCGATCGCGCCCGCCGGGCCCCATCCGGTCGCCGCCACGAGGTTGCGGGCCGCGACCACGGCGTTGGCCGGGAGCCCGACCACCACGGCCATGCCGAACATGAGAGGGACGACATCGCCCCATCGCACCCCCAGCCCGACACGAACGGTCTCTCGCAGCGGATCTCCGCCCGCCCCGGCACGCCGCACGGATTGGTGGAACAGCACGATCATCGGCACGCACACGGCCGCCGCGACCAGCCACACGAGCACCGCGGCGGTCCCTGCCTCGTGGAGCACGGCGGAGGGAAGCCCCAGCAGGCCGGCACCGACGACCGAGGCGAAGCCGGCCGCGACCCCTCCGGCCGGTCCGAGTCCGCCGCGTCCGGTCGCCGTCGACATCGCCATCCCTTGAGCCTGCGCCGCCGACGGCGCGCACACGAGTGGCGCGAATGCCACCTTTCATCGGATTCATGCCATCATGGCGACCATGGCGCTTCGTTCGGTCGCGGTGCTGATCCGCGAGGACCTGTCGCTGTTCGAGTTCGGCATCACGGCCGAGATCTTCGGCATCGACCGGACCGACTCACGCGTGCCGCCCCTCGAGTTCCGCGTGTGCTCGCGACGCCGCCGCCCGGTCGGCACCAAGCACACCGACACCATCGGCGTGCTGGTCACCCACGACCTGTCCGGGCTCCGGGGTGCCGACGTGGTGATCGTCAGTGCGACACTGCCTGATCCCGGCACCCCGGACGAGGTCGCCGCGGTGCGCGCCGCACACGCGCAGGGCTCGGTGGTGGTCTCCTTGTGCACCGGAGCGTTCCTGCTGGCCGAGGCCGGCCTGCTCAACGGGCGGCGAGCCACCACCCACTGGCGGTATGCCGACGCGTTCGCCACGGCCTACCCGGCGATCGAGGTGGTTCCCGACGAGCTGTTCGTCGACCACGGCGATGTCATCACCGCGGCAGGCACCGCCGCCGCGATCGACACCTGCCTGCACCTGGTGCGTCGCGAACTCGGGCCCACCGTGGCCAACACCATCGCGCGCCGAATGGTGGTCGCACCGGGACGCCAGGGCGGACAGCGGCAATACGTCGAGCGGGCGGTCCCCCCGGCGCGCACCGGCACGTTGACACCGACCCTGGAGTGGGCGATGAACCATCTGGGCGATGCGCTCGACGTCGACGGGCTGGCCCGCCACGCCGGCATGAGCCCGCGCCACCTCGCCCGCCGTTTCACCGCCGAGATCGGCACGACCCCGCTGCGCTGGGTCACGGCGCAACGCATCGGCCGCGCGCAAGAGCTGTTGGAAGCGTCCGACCTGTCGGTCGAGCAGGTCGCCCATCGCGTCGGATACGCCTCGGCGACCCAGTTGCGCCACCACTTCGCACGCATTGTGGGATCCACGCCGGCTCACTATCGCGAGATGTTTCGCGCCGAGCCGACACGATAAGCGGTGCGCGTTCCGGTCGGGCGAGCTCGGAGCGAGGGACGTTGACACCCCATGACAGATCGGCGCCCCTGCCACATGCCAGGGGCGCCGATCGACCTGGAGAGTCTCAGCCGAGACGTCCGAAGGTGTGCGGGGCATACATGCCACCGATGTCGACGACCGTGCCCGGCTTGCGCGCCGAGATCATCTTGCCGCCGCCGATGTAGATCCCGTCGTGGTAGGCGGGGTTGCCGAAGAAGACGATGTCACCCGGCTGCGGGTTGCTGACCGGAGTGGCAGCGGCCTGCTGGGCGGAGGCCGTGCGCGGCACGTCGATGCCGGCCTGGGCGAAGACGTACTGGATCAGACCGGAGCAGTCGAACCCGGACGGGCTGTTCCCGCCGTAGACGTAGGGCGTGCCGATGTACTGCTTGGCGATCTCGACCACGCTGGAGGAGCTGGCGGTCGAGCCGCCACCGCCACCGCCGGGCGAGCCGCTGGGTGCACCGCCGAGCGCCGCCCAGGTCTGCGGACCGACGATGCCGTCGACGGCCAGACCGTGCGTGCTCTGGAACTGCTTGACCGCGGCGAGGGTCTTCGGGCCGAAGCTGCCGTCGACCGCGAGGCCGTCGAGGCGCCTCTGCAGGGTCTGGACCGCATCGCCGATCGACCCGTAGCGCAGGACCGTGGCGTCTGAGGCGTCGGCCGACGCCGTGTCCCGGTTCGGCGCGCTGGATCCGCCGCCACCGCCCGGGCGCGCGTGGGTCGGGTTCACGCCGGCGCCCTGAGCGCTCGCCGAGGCCGCGGAGTTCGTCTGGGCGTGGGCGCTGCCCATACCGGTCAGGGCCGGGACGACGATGGCCGCACCGGCGGTGACCGCGGCGGCCCGGCGGCCGACCTTGCTGCGAAAAAGGCTCGGCTCGGGCGCGAGATGACGAGGGATGTAGGTACCCATGGTGTTGTTTCCTTCGTGATTCGACGACGTCAGGGCCGGACCGCACTCCTGCGCATCGCACCTGCGTGAGCCCGAAGAGCCGAACTGCGGCCATGTCGCCTACCCCGATGTGCGACACGGCCACCGAGCATGCCTTCTGACGGCCGAATACCAAAATCGTTGCGCTTCAAGCGGATACGAAATCTCACAGGCATTCTTATGTGGCGCACAGTAACGCGGCTCCCTCACCTGCACTCGACACCCGGAGACCTGGTCCGGCCCGGCGCAGGACCCGAGTCGAGCGACTCCGCGAGGTGCCGAAGCGACGGCATACGCACAGCAGGGCTCGAGAACTCACAGAAAAGGGGCGTCTCATGCGCTGAGACCGACCATTCGGCAAATGGACTCTGCCGAGCGGCGATCGCTACGGTATGCGCCAGGTCAAGAGTTCCAGCGTCAAGCCCCGGCTCGCTGGGCGGCAACCCTCCTCCGCGGTGGGGTGCTCCGGGTGACGACCCGGCCGGCATCGACCGATGGCGGCAAGCGCGGACCGGCACGAGTCACCTTCCCGCCCGGTCCCTGACCGGAGGAGAAACCCATGTGTGCCGCCCCGACCCTCGAACCCGTCACGGCCGTCGCCGCCAGGACCGCCCCGCACCGGACACCCACACGTCCCGCCACGGTGGCCGACGACCTCGGGGTGCCGACGGTCCACCGGACCGTGGTCGACGCCGCCAACTTCGACCACGCCGCGACCACACCGGCGCTGGCCGGGGTGCAACGCACCCTCGAGCGCCTCACTCCCACCTACGGATCCGTGCACCGCGGAGCGGGGTTGTCCAGCCGCCTGACCACCGCCTGGTTCGAGCAGGCCCGCGAGGAGGTCGGGCGGTTCGTCGGGGCGCGCGAGGGCGACGAGGTGATCTTCACCCGCAACACGACCGACGCGTTCGCGCTGCTCGCCCACTGCCTGCCGCACGACACCCTGGTCTTCACCTGGTCGAGCGCCCACCACGCGGCCCTGCTGGCGTGGCCGAGCCGGGACACGGTGCGCCTCCCGGTGCCGGGCGGCGCGGATCACGCCGCCCGCCTGCTGGACGACGCCCTGCGTGCGAGTCCCGCCAGCCACCGACTCGTCGTCCTGACCGGTGCGTGCAACGTCACCGGCGAGATCTGGCCGGTGCGCGAACTCGCGGACATCGCCCACACCCACGGCGCGCGTGTCGTCGTCGACGGCGCGCAGTTGGTGCCGCACCGGCAGGTGCGACTGGAGGAACTGGGCGCCGACTGGATCGCCTTCTCCGGGCACAAGGCCTACGCGCCCTACGGCGCCGGCGCCCTCGTCGGCCGGCAGGACTGGCTCGACGTCGCCGAGCCCTACCTGCCGGCCGGAGGGGCCACCGCGTCGGTGACCGCTCGGCATACGCACTGGAAGCGTGGCCCGGAGCGCCACGAAGGCGGCACCCCCAATGCGGTCGGAGCGATCACGCTGGCCAGTGCCTGCGCCACGCTCGCCGAGCACGCCGGCGCGATCGAGGCCGACGAGCAGGCCCTGCACGCCCGGTTGCGCCAGGGGCTGACGCGGATCCCCGGGGTGAACGTGGTCGGGCTGCTCGGCGCGGATCGCCCGAACGTCGGCGTCACCGCCTTCACCGTCGACGGCTACGACGACCCCGCGCTGGTCTCCCAGGTGCTCTCTGACGAACACGGCATCGCCGTGCGGGACGGGCGGTTCTGCGCCCACCAACTCTGCGACGCACTTCTCGGTGAGGGCCGAGGGGCGGTCCGGGCCAGCATCGGCCTGTCCACCGCCGCCCACCATGTCGACCGGCTCGTCGAGGCGGTGCACCGACTCGTGGTCGACGGCCCCCTCCTGTCCTATGACCACACCGACACCGGCTGGCGGGCCGTCGGGGATCCACGGGACCTGTGGGAACAACGCCCCTGGTGATTCAGCACAGGGCTTCACTTCCATAGTAATGAAGCTATACTCTTCATTATGACGGATCGGAAGGTCGATACTTACGCCACGGTGATCGGGGACCTGATCGGATCACGCCGAAGCGCCGATCGACGCGCGGTCCACCGTGCCGTCACCGCGGCCCTCGACCACGTGGCCGCGGATGTTCCCCCGACCACTCCCCTGGCCATCACCGCCGGCGACGAGTTCCAAGGCACCTACGCCACACTCGGCGAGGCCGTCCACACGACCCTGCTGCTGCAACTACGCCTGCTGCCCGAGGTGCCGGTCCGCTTCGGCATCGGATGGGGCGAGGTCACCGTGCTCGACCCCGAGCGCAACACGCAGGACGGGCCAGGATGGTGGGCCGCGCGCGACGCCATCGACGAGATCGAAGGGGCGCAGCAACGGTCCGGGCTGCGGCTGCTGCGCACGGCCTATCACCGCTCCTCAGACGCGGGACCGGCACCGGAACCGGTCAACGCCGCGCTCGCCTGTCGGGACCATCTGCTTGGCTTGCTGGATGACCGTTCACTGCGCATCCTGGGCGGCCTGATGGCCGGTGAGACCCGGGCCGCACTCGCCGACCGCGAAGGTATCAGTGCGTCGGCGGTGTCGCAGCGCGCCGCGCGCGACGGCCTCGACGTAGTCCTGTTCGCCTCACGACACCTGGCGCACGTCGCATGAGTTGCCTGGCAGTGCTGCTGATCGCGGTCGGCGTCACCGACCTCGTGCGAAGCCACGATCCCGCTCATCCACGCGAGGCCTACGCCGTCGGCCCCGTCGTGGTCGTTGTACTCGCTGCACTCGCCCGCCTGCGCTCCTGGCAGGAGCTGACCCTGCTCGCCGTCGCCGCCGTGACCACCGTCGGATGGACCTGGCTGAGCGCGAGGGCCGTGCGCACGGGCACACGGCCGCGCGCGGCCCTCTCCGCCCTCGCCGGCGGCATCGCGATCCAGCTGCTGTGCACCGCAGCGGTGGGCGCCCCCGGCGGGCCGCTCGCGTCGTGGCTCTCCTCCAGTGCCTTCGCCACCTTGCACGGTGCGACCGCGGACCGATTCCTCCTGGTGACCGGCCTCTTCGCGGTGCAGCTGACGACCGGCAACCTGATCGTACGACTCGTCCTCACGGCGATCGGATCGATCCGGCCGGAGGGGCAACCGCAACCCTCGGACCGCCTCCGGGGCGGCCGGCTGCTCGGCCCGATGGAACGCGTCTTCATCCTCGGGCTCGGCCTGGCGGGCGCCCCGACCGCCGCCGCCCTGGTCATCGCCGCGAAGGGCTTGATCCGGTTCCCGGAGCTCAACACGCGCCGCACCGCCAATGTGCAGGTCAAGGGTGTCGGCATCGACGAGGTCACCGAGTACTTCCTCGTCGGAAGCTTCGTCAGTTGGCTGGTGGCGATGGCCGCCCTCGGCCTGGCGTTCCTCGCCTGAGGTGAGGCACCCTCGCTGAGCGTGTCCGCTGCACGGTTCAGGAGCGCGAGGTCAGGCGCACATGGGCGACCAGGTCGTCACGCCACCGCGCGGTGAGCTCGGCACGCTCACCGGAGTCCCAGGTGAACCGGACTGTGACAGTGTCCATTTCGGCGGTGACATCCACGGGGTGCATGTGCTCGCGCGGTGGGTAGGACGCGTAGAAGCCCGCGATGGCGTCGCGCCCGCGCAACGTCGGGATCCCCGCTCCGACGATCTCGAGGACGGCGTCGTCGGCATACGAAGCGACGAACGACGACCAGTTGCCACTGTCCACGCACGCGTTGAAGTGCTCTACGTGTTCTTCCGCACGCCGCCTCGACGAGTCCTCACCCATGGCTCGCTCTCCTCTCGACGCCTCCGAATTCTGCTCGGCCCCGGAAAGCCTATGCCTTGACCGAGCAGACAACGGGAGGCCGTGGCGGCGCATCCCGAGCGCAGGCGTCAGGCGTCGATGACGATAGGGATGATCATCGGTCGGCGACGCAGCTTGCCGCCGACATAGCTGCCCACCGCACGGCGCACCACCTGCTGCAACTGGTAGGTGTCGGAGATCCCCTTCTCCCGGGCCTCCTCCATGGCGGCCTCCAGCTTCGGGCGCACCTTGTCGAAGACGGCCTCGTCCTCGGCGAACCCCCGGGTCTGGATTTCCGGGCCGGCGGCGATCTTGCCCGTGTCGGCGTCGCGGACCACGATGATCGTCACGAAGCCCTCGTCGCGCAGGATGCGGCGG
>CAZMLG010000130.1:0-9043 GCA_964566985.1 uncultured Intrasporangiaceae bacterium | reverse complement strand
GTCGCCGCCGCCCGATCCGCGCTGGACGAGTGGGGATTCGGCATGGCGAGCGTGCGGTTCATCTGCGGCACCCAGTCACAACACCGGGAACTGGAGCACGAGATCGCCGACTTCGTCGGCACCGAGGACGCGATCTTGTTCTCCTCGTGCTTCGACGCGAACGGCGGGATCTTCGAAGCACTGTTCGGGCCAGGCGATGCGGTCATCTCCGACGAGCTCAACCACGCGTCGCTGATCGACGGCATACGGCTGTGCAAGGCGGCCCGGCGCCGCTACAAGAACGCCGACATGGCCGACCTGCGCGCACAGCTGGAGGAAGCCCGTGCCGACGGCGCACAGCGCGTCGTGATCGTCACCGACGGCGTGTTCTCGATGGACGGCTACTACGCGCCGTTGGATCAGATCTGCGATCTGGCCGACGAGTTCGAGGCCATGGTCATGGTCGACGACTCCCACGCGGTCGGATTCGTGGGTGACGGTGGCCGCGGCACCCACGAGTTCAAGGGAACCCTGGGCCGCGTCGACATCCTGACCGGCACGCTCGGCAAGGCCCTCGCGGATCCACCGGCCGCGACCTAGCCGCAACACCGGAGAATCGTCGACCTGCTGCGCCAACGCGCCCGCCCCTACCTGTTCTCCAACGCGGTGGCACCGTCCGTGGTCGCCGGGTCACGCGCGGCCCTGCGGATCGCGGCGACGTCCACCGAGGCACGCGCGCGCCTGCAAGGCAACGCCGCACTGTTCCGCCGGCTCATGCAGGAGGCCGGGTTCGAGTTGCTGCCGGGCAGTCACCCGATCATCCCGGTGATGTTCCCCGGTGACGACGGGGCGCGCGCGGCCGGCGCGATCGCCGACGCGATGCTCACCCGCGGCGTCTACGTCATCCCCTTCTCGTTCCCCGTCGTGCCCCAGGGCAAGGCCCGCATCCGCGTGCAGATGTCGGCGGCCCACAGCGAGGACGACGTGCGCGCCTGCGTGCAGGCGTTCATCGACGCCCGCACCGAAGTCACGCCATAACGCGACGAACCGTCAACACCCGCGCCGACGTGGTGCGAGTGTTGACGGTTCGTTGCGCTATCGCGTCACAGATACAGGCCGGTGGAGCCGTCCTCGGTGCTCTCCTGCGCGACGGCGTGGATGTCCCGTTCGCGCAGCAGCAGGTAGTCGGCCGAGGCCAACTCGACCTCGGCACGGTCCTCGGGGTCGAAGAGCACCCGGTCACCGAGCCTCACCTGGCGCACGTGCGGGCCCGCCGCCTTCACCCGCGCCCACGCGAGGCGCTTGCCCACGCTCGCGGTCGCCGGGATGACGATGCCCCCTCCGGAGCGGCGCTCTCCGCCCTCCTCGTCCAACTGCACGAGCACCCGGTCGTGCAGCATCCGGATCGGCAGGTCGCCGGAGGCGGCCTCAGCCACGGACGCGTCGCAGCAGGCCGAGTGCGAGCAGGGCGACGCCGACCCCGCCGAGGATGACGCCGATCTTGCCGTGGTCCAGCTCCCCTTCGGGCGTGCGGGTCAGATCATTGACCTTCAGCTTGGCCGATTCGGTCTGCCGCTTGGCGATTTCCTTGGGCTGGGCCCGGAAGGCCAGCTCGTCGACCGTGCTCGCGAGGCGTTGGCGGCTCGCGGCCAGGTCTGCCTCGACCTGCTTGGCCGTCGGCGGCTTGGGCTTCTTGGCATCGGCCTTGTCAGCCATGAGGCGTCTCCTTGTCGTCGGACTCGTCTGAGACGATAACGCAGAACATCACTCGATCTATCGGAGGTCGCACATGACACGTCTCGAGCCGGGTCAGCAGGCACCCGCCTTCACCCTGACATCGGACAAGGGCGAGCAGGTCTCGCTCTCGGACTACCAGGGCCGTCACCTGGTGATCTTCTTCTATCCCGCCGCGATGACCCCGGGATGCACGAAGGAGGCCTGCGACTTCCGCGACTCCCTCGCCACCTTGACGAAGGCGGGGTACGACGTCGTCGGCATCAGCCCGGACGGCCCCGACAAGATCGCGACGTTCGTGGAGAAGGAGTCGCTGACCTACCCGCTGTTGGCCGACGAGGACAAGCAGGTGCTCGAGGCCTACGGCGCCTACGGCGAGAAGACGCTCTACGGCAAGAAGGTCACCGGTGTCATCCGTTCGACGATCGTCGTCGGCCCGGACGGCACCGTCGAGCTCGCGCGCTACAACGTCAAGGCGACCGGCCACGTCGCGTCGCTGAGCAAGGCCCTGAAGCTCGTCTGACCTGCCCGATCGCATACCGCCTCGACAGAGAAGCGCGCCAGACCGAGATCGAATCAATGAACGATGCCCGCTGTCAGTCGTCAGATGTATGTTCGATTCATGGCACGCCACCTGCGCTACACCAAGGAGATGCTCCAGCAGGCCGCAATCACGGCCGATTCCGTCGCGGACGTGCTCCATCATCTCGACCTGCAACAAGCAGGCGGAACACACGCACACATCAGCCGGCTCCTACGGGCGTACGACATCGATACCTCGCATTTCACTCGGCGCAAACGTCAACGAATGCGCACGCCGAGGGGCCGACCCGAGGATCTTCTCGTGCGGAGGAAACCAGGTTCGACTCGCGTGAATGGCCAGCGCCTCCGTCGCGCTCTCCTTGTACTTGGCCGTCCACACCTTTGTGAAGTGTGTGGGTTGAGGCCCGATTGGCAGGGAAAACGTCTCGTCTTGCAGGTGGACCATATCGACGGGGACCTGAATAACAACGCTGCAGGCAATCTGAGATTTCTGTGCCCCAATTGCCACTCACAGTCTCCGACTTTTTCGCGGCGTCCTTGGGCGA
Source organism: uncultured Intrasporangiaceae bacterium (assembly GCA_964566985.1). GTDB lineage: Bacteria > Actinomycetota > Actinomycetes > Actinomycetales > Dermatophilaceae > Leekyejoonella. The sequence goes on along the minus strand of CAZMLG010000130.1, from coordinate 6,242 downwards.
CGAGACGAACAGCGAGTTGATAAGACGTCGCGCCGGCCTATGATGGTGACGTAAGCGGCCGTAGCCCAACTGGCAGGAGGCACGGGCTTTAGGTGCCCGACAGTGTGAGTTCGAATCTCACCGGCCGTACGTTTGGTTGGCAACGCCGCGAGGTGATGCGACCAGGACGACGTCATCGGCGCTGGGTACTCGCTACTCCTCGGCCGGTGGGATGTCGCCCAGGCCGACCAACAGTTTGCGCAACAGCTCGGCCAGTTGCTCCTGCTCGGCCCGGGTGAGGCCCTTCATCAGCTCGATCTCGTGGGCGACGTGGTTTTCGATGACCTCGTTGATCAGTTCGCGGCCGCGGCGGGTCAGACAGACGACCACGATGCGGCGATTGTCGGGGTCCGGCTCGCGCTTGACCAGGCCCTTGTCGGCCATCTTGTCGATGCGCGCGGTGATGGCGCTCGACGTCACCATGGTCAGGTCGCCGATGACGCCCGGCGTGAGCTTGTAGGGACTGCCCGAGCGCCGCAGGGTCGCGAGGACGTCGAACTCCCCCGGCTGCAGGTCGAAGGAGGCGAAGTTCTCTCTGATCGACCGGTCCAGCAGCGACGACGCGCGCGACATCCGGCCGATCACGCCCATCGGCGTCGAGTCCAGCTCCGGGCGCACGTCGGCCCACTGCTCCTGGATCTGGTCGACGGTGTCCTGCTGGTCGGCGGAATCGGGCACCTGGGTCGCTCCTCCGGTCGGTGACGTCGACCGGACCGTATCAACCTCCCAGGCGACCTCGGCACGCAGACGGGCCCACGGCATACACCGTGGGCCCGTCCGGTCGCCGCAGCGTCAGTCGGCGCTCGGTGTCCCGTAGACCTCCAACTCGCTGGAGTCGAGGAAGGCGACGTCGGCTCCGCCTTGCGGGTTCACCATCGTGTACCGGACGAACCGCACGGCGTCGCCGCTTCCGTCGGCCAGGGTGACCGGGTTCAGCGTGCCCAGGTCCCCGGCGTCGAAGGTGCCGGATGCGGCGTCCTGCCAGGTCTTCCCGTCGACGGACGTCTCGACCGTGTAGTCGGCGGTGGCCGCCTCGGGTCCGTCACCGCACGTGTTGGACGGGTCGACGGTCAGCTCGGTGACGTCCACCGCCTTCGGCAGCTCGATCGTCACGTGCTTAGGATCGCCGGCATCACTGCCCCAGCCCTGGCTCTGCGACTGGTTGATCATCCCTGCCGGTCCGCAGCCGTATGCCGAGTAGTCGGGCCCGTTGAAGTCGGTCACCGACGCGCCGCCCGCGTCGGCGGCCCAGTCGCGGCGCAGCACCCAGTCCTTCGTGGTGTCACCGGCGGTCACCTGCAGGGTGACCGTCTTCGGGTCGTAGCCGGCACCACCGACCGTCACGTCCGGGTAGCTGCCGACCGGGATGCCCTTGATCGCATAGCGTCCCCGATCGTCGGAGACCGCGGTGAAGTCGCCGGGGAACCCGGAGTCGTGGCCGCCGAAGGCGACGGTGACCCCGGAGACCGGCGCACCGGTGTCCCGGTCGGTGATCGTGCCGCTCACCGTGCCGCGGGCGGAGTGCCGCGACGGCGGGAGGCTGAAGTTCTCGACCGGGTGCAGATCGTCACCGCCGTTCGAGGCCGCGAAGAAGCCCATACCGCGGTGCGCGAACACCTTCCAGATGGCCCTGGTGTGGTGGCCGTGATAGATCGCTTGGTCCGCCTGCAGGATCCCGTTGCGCATGTCCAGGTAGGACGGGTAGGTCGGTGACAGCTCCATTCCGCGGGTCACCAGCGACTCGGCCAGCTTCGGTCCGACCGCGGAGCGCAGGTCCCACAGGGTTTGTGTCCAGATCTCACCGGCGGCGTGCACGTCACCGGTCGCGTCGAAGATCCGGCCGAAATCGCCGTAGGTGTAGCCGCCCGGGTCGGTGCCCTCGGTGCCGGGGCACTTCGGGGAGGACGTGTCGACCGGGCAGTCGGTCGGTTCGCTGCGGATGCCCTCACCTCCACCGACGTAGGTGCCCAACCGGATGTCACCCGGTCGGGAGCTGTCGGGCATGTAGCCCTGGTTGACCAGGTAGTCCTCGGCATACCAGTCGCTCCACGCCTCGCCCATGGATCCGCCCTGGACGGAGTCGAGCGCCGGATTGTTGCCGGCGTCGACCACGAGGCGATGGGACAGGCCGTGGGTGTATTCGTGATAGACGATGTCGGCTTCGTCCGATCCCATGGTCGGGATGAACCCGTCCTGCGTGCCGGGCATGTGCCACAGATACATCTGCATCGTGGGCGACTGGCCGTCCGGCGGCGTCGCGAAGTTGGCGTTGTCGATGTGGTTCGTGTCCGGGAAGCCGTCCGCGACGTCGGCCCCGTCGAGCGACTCGTTGTGCACCGGGTCGCCGCCTTCGCCCCGGCCGCTGAAGTTGACCTTCTGGAAGTTGCCGGCCGCCTCGGTGAAGCCGATCGGGGACTTCTCCAGGTAGTCGTGCCAGGTGTTGATGAAGTAGAAGTTCTGCACGCCGGTGCGGTCGCGGTTCTTCTTCCACGAAGCCGCGGTGTCGGGGTCCCACGTGCACACGTAGTCGGCGCATCCCGACTGCCCGTCCGGGTGGGTCCGGACCATCGGGACGATGTATCCGTTCTTGCCGCTGGGGTGCACCTCCTCGCTCGGGTCGGCCTGGTCGTTGTCGTTGACGTCGCTGTAGGTGTGCACGTTGTTGCCGGTGAGCGTCGTCGCGCCGCGCGGCAGCCAGTGGTGTTTGTTGAGCATCACGCGGTTCAGTCGGCCCGCCTTGCCGGGCGCATCGGGATACCACGGGAAGACCTTGGCGAACTGCGGGTGCCCGTGCCCTCCGTGCCCCCCGTGTCCTCCGTGCCCGCGAGCGCTCAGGTCGGAGCTGAGGTGCGAGCGGTAGAGGATCTTGCCGGTCTGGGCGTCGATCACCTCGAGGGTCGGGTCCGCGGCCGACATCGTCACCGTCTTGACGGCCGGGCGCAGCGCCCCGCCGACGTAGAACAGCACGTGCTTCCCGGTGTCGCGCGCGCCGGGCTTCGTGGAGGTCTCCTTGGTGTCCTTGCGTGCCACGGTGATGGCCTGGTCGACGCTGAGCGCGCCTCGACGTGAGCTCGGGGCGACACCGTCGACGTGGCTGACGGGTGAGCCGGTCACGTTGATCAGGCGGCCGTCCTTGGTGACGTTGGCCTTCAGTCCGTTGCCGAAGACGGGCACTCCGTCGACCCGTTGCTCGAAGGACAGGTGGTGGATGCCTTCGACGTCGACGTAGTCACGCGCGAGGTGCAAGCTGTCCAGGTCGGCCCGGGTGAGCCCGAACGCGGCGCGGTGGTCCTGCACGTAGCGCAGGGCGATGTGCCGCGCGGAGGCCCCGGACGGCTTCGTCAAGAATCCGTCGAGCGTGGCGACCTCGCGTGGCGTCCCGGTCTGCGGATCCATCGCCAACACACCCTGCGTGCCGAGCGTGTGCGAGAGCTGCCGCACGGCCTTCCTGCCGTTCAGTTTTGCCTCTCCGCGGCGGGCGGCACGGCGTTCTGCCGCGGTGTGTGGGCGGCGGGCGTCGTAGGCCGAATCGGCCTGGTGGCCGCCCTGGCCGGGGTGTTGCCCCGGGCCGTGCTGACCGTGGCCGGCGGCGCGAGGAGGATCGGCGTGCATGGCGGCGGTCGCCGACGGTGCCAGGCCGATCATTCCGGTCGCCAGGGCCGTGGCCGCGGCCAGGCCGGTGGTTCGCCGAATACGTCGTGACATCGGTGGTCCAATCGTGACGGGGAGTGATGAGCGCACTCCACGCCGATGGCGTGAGGTGCGTCACCTTGTGTAGTGGCGGACCGGTGGCACGTCCCGCACCCGGCCGCGTGTCCCGCAGGCCTTGACGAAGTCTTTACGTTTCACCACGGTGCGTGGTGCCACGTCGCGGTGCCGACGCGGATCAGGCCACCGTCACGGTGATCGTGTGGTATCCGCTGGACCCGTTCGGCGCCGGTGGAGCCCGGTGGGCAGTCTGCACGGCGCCCGTGTCGTCGACCGCACGGACCGCCAGCGTGTGATGACCGGCCGGCGCATCCCACCCGAAGACCCATTGGCGCCACACGTCGATGCCTGCGCTCGCGCCCAGACGTGCGCCCTGCCACGGACCGCCGTCGACGCGCACCTGCACGGCGCGGATGCCGCGGTGCTGCGCCCACGCCACCCCCGCGACGGCGACCGTGCCCTGCTCCCCCGGCGTCACCTTCGCGCCCGCACTCGGCACGTCGATGCGTGACGACGTCTTGACCGGTCCCTTCGCGGACCAGCCGCGCGGAGTCCAGTAGCCCTGATCCTCGGCATACGTGGTCACCTTCAGGCGGGTGACCCACTTGGTGGCGCTGACGTATCCGTAGAGCCCGGGCACGACCAGGCGCGCGGGGAACCCGTGCTCGGGCCGCAGTGCCTTGCCGTTCATCGCCACGGCCAGCAGTGCGTGACGCCCGTCGGTGAGCGCTGCGAGGGGTGTGCCGGCGGTCCATCCGTCGGCGCTGGTGGACAACACCATGTCGGCGCCCTTGCGGACTCCCGCCTCGGCGAGCAGCTCCCGCACCGGCCAGCCGGTCCAGATCGCGTTGCCGTTCAGGTGGCCGCCGACCTCGTTGGACACGCACATCAAGGTGACCATGGCCTGCTTCATCGGCTTGGACAGCAGCGTCGGCCAGTCGATCTCGACCTCGTGGTCGACCATTCCGGTCACGGTGAGCCGCCACGAAGCGGGATCGACCTGGGGCACGACGAGCGCGGTGTCGACGCGGTAGAGGTCCCGCCCGCTGGTGACGAAGGGTGTCACACCGCGCACCCGGACCGAGACGCCGTCGGGCACGGTGACCGGGTGTGCGACCCGAGGCGGCCGGAAGACGTCACGGGCGTGTCGCACGGCCCGGGTCGAGCCGCTGACGAATCGACCGGCCGTGAGCGCCAGCGCACCGACGGCGGCGGAGCCGAGGGCGGCCCCGAGCACGGAGCGTCGCCCTATCGCTCCGGTCACGGAGCTGCCTGCCGCAGAGAGGAATCGGCGACGCCACGCCGCCAGTGCCCACAAGCCGATCAGGGAGCCCAGGATCAACGGGACGATATCCGGCCCGGCAGCGTGTGGGCGGGTGAGGATGGCCGCCGCGGCGACGGCGACCAGTGCGACGAACAGGGCGACCGCGCCGGCATACGTCCGCGCAAGGAGCAGGCCGACCAGCATGCTGAGCAGAAACAGCACCACCGCGATCCCGGCCAGTAGGACCTGCTTGTCGTGGCTCCCGAAGTGGTCGATCGCGAAGTTTTTCAGCCAGGCCGGCGTGTGGTCGATGAAGGCGGCCCCGACCGCGAGCACCGGAGACGGCGTGCCGGCGCTCCAGCCGAGCCGTTGCATTCCTCCGGCGAGCAACTCGGCCACCCCGATGGTCAGCGCGCCCGCGGTGATCCCTCCCGGTAAGCCGAGTCTCGGCGATCGGTGGATTCTCCCGCGGGCGGTCGCAGTCATGTCAGCATGGCCGCCAGATCGGGTTGCAGGGCTCTCAGGGCGTTGCCGCGGTGGGAGATCGCGTTCTTCTCCTCGGCGCCGAGCTGCGCCATGGTGCGCCCGTCGGGCAGTTGGAAGATCGGATCGTAGCCGAACCCGCCGTCACCGCGCGCGGTCCGGGTGAGTCGGCCGTGCACCTCGCCGGTGCGCACGGCCTCCCTCCCGTCGGGCAATGCCAGCACGACGCAGCAGGCGAAGTGGGCGGTCAGCCGCTCCTCGTCGACGTCGGCGGTCTGCGCGAGGAGCAGGTCGATGTTGGCCTGGTCGGCGCCGTGGGTGCCGGACCACAGGGCGCTGAAGACGCCCGGACACCCACCCAGAATGTCGACGGCGAGACCGGAGTCGTCCGCGACCGCGGGCAGGTTGGTCGCCTTCGCGACCGCGAGCGCCTTGAGCCGGGCATTCTCCTCGAAGGTCACTCCGGTCTCGACGACCTCCGGCACGCCGGCCAGGTCGGCGACGCCGACGACCCCGACGGAATCCAGCCCCGCCTGTGCCACGAGCTGTTGCATCTCGCGGACCTTGCCGGCGTTGCGCGTCGCGAGGACCAGGGTGCTCACGGTCGCCCGCCGTCGCCGTCCAGGGCCTGTCGCTGCAGCAGGGTCAGCTCGCCGGTGCCCTTGGCGGCCAACTCGAGCAGCCGATCCAACTCGGCCCGGTCGAACGGCGCGCCCTCGGCGGTGCCCTGCACCTCGACATACCCGCC
>CAZMLG010000129.1:0-9155 GCA_964566985.1 uncultured Intrasporangiaceae bacterium | reverse complement strand
ATCCAGCCGTCGAGCATCGACTTCCGCATGGACCGGTACTTCCGGCTCTTCGACAACCACAAGTACCCCTTCATCGACCCGTCGACGGAGCAGGACGGCCTGACCCGGCTCATCGAGGTCGACGAGGACGAGCCCTTCGTGTTGCACCCCGGTGAATTCGTGCTGGGCTCCACCTACGAACAGGTGACGCTGCCGGACGACATCGCCGCCCGGGTCGAGGGCAAGTCCAGCCTGGGCCGGCTCGGCCTGCTCACCCACGCGACCGCCGGATTCGTCGATCCGGGCTTCAGTGGCCACGTCACGCTGGAGTTGTCCAACGTGGCGACGCTGCCGATCAAGCTGTGGCCGGGCATGAAGATCGGCCAACTGTGCTTCTTCCAGCTCTCGAGTCCCGCGCAGGAGCCCTATGGCAGCGACGGCAAGGGCTCGCACTACCAGGGCCAGCGCGGGCCGACGGCCAGCCGTTCCTACCAGCACTTCCGGCGGATGACCTCGCCCGAATGAGTGACCCGTGGGTGGTCGACGGGCCGGCTCGCGAACCGGGCGGGCCGACGCCCGTGCTGCACGGCCCGGGGGTTGCCCGCCCCCGGGCGCTGGCACTGGTGCTGCACGGCGGGCGCGAGGTCAGCCAGGAGCCGACGGCGGCCCGCAACCTCGCCGTCGTCCGGATGCTGCCGTTCGTGCGGGCGATCGAACGCCGCAGCGACGGACGGGTCGGCGCCGCCTTCCTGCGGTATGCCGTGCGCGGCTGGAACGGCGACGCCGCCTCGCCCCTGCGCGACACCACCTGGGCTCTCGATCTGCTGCGCGAGCGCTGCCCCGGCCTGCCGATCGGGCTGCTCGGGCACTCGATGGGCGGGCGGGTCGCCCTCGAGCTCGCGGGGCGGCCGGAGGTGTCGGCCGTGGCCGCGCTCGCCCCCTGGGTGGCGCGCGACTACGACCCGGCGGCATTCGAGCACACCGCGCTGCTGATCATCCACGGGCGGGACGACAGAGTGACCGACCCGCGCCGCTCGGAGGACCTGACGCGCCGCATACGGGTCGCCGGGGGCCAGGCACGCCTCGTGACGCTCGCCGACCGGCACGCCATGCTGCGCCGCATGCCGGTGTGGCACCGGCTCGCCGCCGACTTCCTCACAGGGGCCCTGCTGCCGGCCCCCTGATCCACATCGACAACGGAGAGACCCGATGCGCACACGGGCCCTGCTGGGGACTGGTATGACGTTGGCCGCTGTCGCGGCGGCCGACTACCGACGCTGGTCGGCGGCGGAGGGGGTACGCCTCGAGCGTGGCAGTCGCGTCGTCAGCACCTCGATCGGGGCGGTCGAACTGGTCGACGAGGGTGACGGCCCACCTGTCCTGGTGCTGCACGGCAGTCCGGGTGGATATGACTTCGGGCGACTGCTCGGCCGCTGTGTCGGCCTCGCCGAGTACCGGCTCATCGCCCCTTCGCGGCCGGGCTACCTGCGCACACCGGCGTCCAGTGGCCGCACGCCGCGGGCCCAGGCCGACCTGATGGCGGCCCTTCTGGACCTCCTCGGTGTGGAGCGCGCAGTGGTCGTCGGGGTCTCCGGTGGTGGCCCGTGCGCGCTCGCGATGGCTCAGCATCACCCCGATCGTTGTAGCCACCTGGTCATGGTCGAGGCGCTCAGCGATTCCTACAGCGAGGGGTCGATGTACGCCTCGATGGGTCCCTTGCAGCGGACCGACAAGTGGCTGACCACGGTCGCGATGAAGCGCAACGCCTTTGCATACGCGCTGTATCAGGTCGCCCGAGCGGAGTCGTCCGGCGTGCTGGCCGAGCTGGCCCACAGCATCGCGCGGTACGACCGACGACGGGTGGGGTACGAGCTCGACATGGCACAGTTCGCGGCGCTGGGCCCGATGCCGGCCGACCGGGTGAGCATGCCGACCCTGGTCATCCACGGTGCCGACGACACCGACGCACCCGTGCGGCAGAGTGAGGCGTTGGCTCGCCGCGTGGCCCATGCGCGGCTGGTGCTGGTGCCAGGGGTGGACCACATCTCATTGCTCGCCTCGCCCCGTCTGCCCGAGGACGTCACCGCGTTTCTCGATCTCCCCTCGGGCTGAGGCGAAGACCCCGGACGCAAGGTCGTCGGGTGCAAACTGTTGGGGCTGTCCAAGGTCTGCGTTAGGTTCGAACAATGATCCGTTTCGAAGAGGTCGTCAAGGCGTATGACGCCGGCTCGCTCGCCGTCGATCATCTCTCGTTCGAGGCGGCGCAGGGCGAGATCACCGTCCTGGTCGGACCCTCCGGGTGCGGCAAGACGACGTCGCTGCGGATGATCAACCGGATGATCGAGCCGACGTCCGGGCGCATCCTGCTCGACGAGCAGCCGGTGGAGGACATCCCTCCCGCCCAACTGCGCCGAGGCATCGGCTACGTGATCCAGCACGCGGGTCTCTTCCCGCACCGGCGCGTCGTCGACAACGTCGCGACGGTGCCGCGGCTGCTGGGCACCGGCCGCAGGGAGGCTCGAGAGCGCGCGCGGAAGGTCCTCGAACTCGTCGGGTTGCCGGGCGAGATGGCCGACCGGTATCCCTCCCAGCTCTCCGGCGGGCAGCAGCAGCGGGTCGGCGTGGCGCGAGCGCTCGCGGCCGACCCACCGGTGATGCTCATGGACGAGCCGTTCAGCGCCGTCGACCCCGTCGTGCGCGAGCAGTTGCAGGACGAGTTCCTCCGGATCCAACGCGACCTCGGCAAGACGATCGTCTTCGTCACCCACGACATCGACGAGGCGATCAAACTGGGCGACAAGGTCGCGGTGCTGCGGGTCGGGGGGCAGCTCGCACAGTTCGCCGACCCGGCCTACCTGTTGGCGCATCCGATCGACGACTTCGTGGCCGACTTCATCGGCCGCGACCGCGGGTATCGGTCGCTGGCGTTCCAGGAGGCGCCCGACTTCGCGCTGCGGCCGGAACCGAGTGTCGACCTCGGTGCGACGCCCGAACAGGCCCGCGCCGCGACCGACGACGCCTGGTTGCTGGTCGTCCACGACGGCCGCCCGCAGGGGTGGATCGAACCCCACCGGATCACCGCCCCCGTCGAGCCGGCCATGCTGCACCGCGGCGGCACGATCGCCCGGCGCGGCGGCCCGTTGCGCGCGGCCCTGGACGCCGCCTTGTCCTCCCCGAGCCGGCGCGGTGTCGTGGTCGACGAGGCCGGGACGTTGCTCGGCACGGTGCGTGCCGAGGAGGTCCTGCGCGCCATCGATGCCGCGCAGCGGCCGCAGATCGACCCGGCGGACATCGCGCCGACGAAGGCGACATGACCTACGTGGGCAGCGTCTGGGGCGACGTCCTCCATCGCGCGCTGTTGCACGCCTGGCTGGCCGGGCTGCCGCTGCTGGTCGGATTGGCGATCTCGATCCCGGTCGGCTGGGCCGCCCACCGGTGGCGGCTGCTGCGGCCGGTGCTGGTCGTCGGGTCGGGCCTGCTCTACACGATCCCGTCCCTCGCCCTGTTCGTGCTGATGCCCCTGATCGTCGGCACCCAGATCCTCGATCCGGTCAACGTGATCATCGCGATGACGATCTACACCGTGGCTCTGCTGGTCCGGTCGGTCACCGACGCGCTCGACTCGGTGCCGGCGGATGCCCGGGCGGCCGCGACGGCCATGGGCTATTCGCCGCTGCGGCGGTTCGCCGCCGTCGACCTGCCGCTCGCGGTGCCGGTGCTGGCGGCCGGGCTTCGCGTCGCGGCGGTGAGCAACGTGAGCATCGTCAGCGTCGCGTCGCTGCTGGGCATCTCCCAGCTGGGCTATTACCTGACCGACGGCTACAACCGCACCTACGGCACCGAGATCGGCGTCGGCATCGTCGCGTGCATCGTGCTCGCCCTCATCTTCGACATCGTCATCGTGCTGGTCGCACGGGCGCTCACGCCGTGGCAGCGGGTGAAGGCCGCATGATCGGGCAGATCTGGGCCTGGTTGACCACGGCGAGCACCTGGCACGGCGCCGACGGCATCACCCACCGCGTGCTGCAGCACCTCGAATACAGCGTGATCACCGTCCTGATCGCCAGCGTGCTGGCGATCCCGCTGGGCATGTGGATCGGCCACACGGGGCGCGGCCGGCCGCTCGTCACGGCGGCCAATTCGTTCCGCGCCGTGCCCAGCCTGGGGTTGTTGTTCGCCTTCGCCCTGTGGATCGGACCGAAACTGCACGGCGATCCGGCGTATGTCGTGCCCAGCATCATCGTGCTCGTCATCCTGGCGATCCCCCCGCTGCTCGCCGGCGCCTATGCCGGGGTCGACGGCACCCCTCCCGCGGCGCGGGACGCTGCGAGCGGCATGGGGATGACCGGCGGGCAGGTGTTGCTGCAGGTCGAGACGCCCTGCGCGCTGCCACTGATCCTCTCCGGTGTGCGCAGCGCGATGCTGCAGGTCATCGCCACCGCGACGATCGCGTCGGCCATCAGCCTCGGCGGGCTGGGCCGGTTCCTCATCGACGGACTCGCGCTCGGTGACTACGCGATGATGGCCGGCGGGTCCGTCGTCGTCGCCGTGCTGGCGCTCGTCGTCGACGGGCTCCTTGCACTCGTGCAGCGGGCCGTCGTCTCACCCGGGCTGTCCGGCGGCGGTGGTCGCCGTCGCCGTCGCGCCACTGTGAGGGGTGGCGCGGCCGACCCTCGCACCCTGGTGGCGGAGGAGGGGTGAGCGACCGGCATCGATCCCGAGACCACCTTGAACGTCACCCCGCACCCCGACACGGAATGATGGACCCATGAAGCGCACACTTCCTCTTGCCGCCACCGCCGTCGCCGCCGCATTGAGCCTCACCGCGTGCGGTGGCGGCGGTGGCAACCCTCTGGACACCGACAGTGCTCCCGCGTCCGCCCCGAGCGGCGCCCCCAAGGCCGCGGGCAATGCGGTGCGCGTCGGCGCAGCCGATTTCCCCGAATCCGAGTTGTTGGCCGACATCTATGCCGCCGCGCTCAAGGCCAAGGGGGTGAAGGCCACCACCGGTGACCCCATCGGCGCCCGCGAGGTCTATCTCAAGGCGCTGAAGGACGGGTCGATCGACTTGGTGCCCGAATACATCTACTCGCTGCTGACCTTCTACGACAAGAGCGCCAACCAGAAGGAACCCCAGGCGATCTACGATGCGCTCAAGAAGCAGATCCCGTCCTCGCAGGTGCTCCTCGACAAGTCGTCCGCCCAGGATGCGAACTCCATCGCGGTGACCAAGCAGACGGCGGACAAATGGCACCTGACGTCGATCTCTGATCTCGCGAAGCACTCCGACGACGTGACGGTCGCGGCGCCACCGGAGTTCAAGGGCCGCCACCAGGGCATGAAGGGCTTGAAGACCGAATACGGCCTCACCGCCGACTTCCGCCCCCTCACCGGCAAATCGGTCGCCCTGGCGCTCAAGAACGGCCAGGTGCAGGCGGCCAACATCTTCAGCACCGATCCGGCGATCACCGTCGACGGGTTCGTCGTGCTCAAGGACCCCAAGCACCTGTTCGGCTCCGACAATGTCGTGCCGCTGATGCGCAAGGACAAGGCGAGCCCGAAGGTCACCAAAATCATCAATGCCGTGCAGGCGAAGCTCACCACCGACGGGCTGACGAAGATGAACAAGAAGGTGCAGATCGACCATCAGGATCCGAAGAAGGTCGCGAAGCAGTTCCTCGAGGACCACGGGCTCGACTGAGTGCGGCTCCGCGGCAGGACGCGGATGGCGAGGAGTGCCCTCACCCGTTCGGCCCAGCACCACATGACCTGAGTGAGCACTCACTCAGGTGTGTATGCTGTGCCCGTGACCCTCGACCACCCACCCGGAGCGAGCCGCGCCGATGCCGGGCGGCCTGCGAAAAAGACCCGCAGGGCGAGCCCATTGCCTGCCGACGAGCGCCGTGAGGCGCTGGTGGATGCGACGATGCGCGCGCTGCGAGAGCAGCGTCGCCCGCTCAGCACCCGGGAGATCGCGCAGGCGGCAGGCGTTGCCGAAGGCACGATCTTCCGCATCTTTCCCAGCAAGGACGACCTGATCGACGCGGTGATCACCAAGGCCTTCGGCCGGGAAGACGGCGGCGCGGCGATGGCCGAGATCTCCCTCGACCAACCGCTACGGGACCGACTGACCGACTTCGTCGCGAGCATGCAGGAGCGATTGCAGAACGTGTTCGGGCTGATGGAGGCGCTCGGCCTCACCTCGCCACCGGCCAGTGCCTGCGATCCCGAAGCGGACGCACGCCAGCTCGACCGCGCGGTCACGGCACTGCGGCGAGTTCTCGGGCCGGACGCGGCGACGTTGCGCGTCGACCCGGCCGGACTGTTCCGCTATCTGCGGCTGTTGACCTTCTCCGGTAGCCACGACGGAATCAGCGACGGGGACCCGATGACCCCCGCCGAGATCGTCGAGGTCGTGCTGCACGGGGTGACGCGCCGACCCGACGACGAAAATCGCGTTGCCCGGCACCCTCGCGGCGACGTAGCCTCCGCAGGCCCGATCCGATGACCCACCGACCCGAGGAGCTCGCGTGCTCGCCCGCCTGATCAAGGAGCGGCTGAAGCCCTACGTGCCGCTGCTCACTGCGTTGGCGATCTTCCAACTGGTCAGCGTCGCGGCCCAGTTGTATCTGCCGAGCCTGAACGCCGACATCCTCGACATCGGGGTCACCCAGGGCGACACCGGCTACATCTGGCGCACCGGCGGCTGGATGTTGTTGATCACCGCTGCCCAGATCGGCGCAGCCATCGGCGCGGCCTACGTGGGGGCGCGCGTCGCGATGGCCGTCGGGCGGGACCTGCGGGCGGCGATCTTCGCCAAGGTCGGCGAGTTCTCGGCACGTGAGGTCGGCGAATTCGGTGCGCCCTCGCTGATCACCCGCAGCACCAACGACGTCCAGCAGGTGCAGCGCCTCGTGCTGATGAGCGCGGTGCTGATGATCTCGGCGCCGATCATGATGGTCGGTGGCGTGGTGATGGCACTGCACGAGGACGTCGGCCTGTCGTGGCTGATGGTCGTCGCCGTGATCGTGCTCGGCGCCCTCATCGGGGCGATCGTGCGCAAGATGGTGCCGGGCTTTCGCATCATGCAGCGCCGCATCGACCTGGTCAATCGGGTCATGCGGGAGCATCTGACCGGGGTGCGCGTCATCCGCGCCTTCGTGCGCGAGGAACACGAGAAGGCCCGCTTCACCAAGGTCAACGACGACCTGACCGATGTCGCGACCCGGGTCGGCGCGCTGATGATGGCGATGTTCCCGTCGGTGTTCTTGATCATGAACGCCTCGACCGTCGCCGTCTGGTGGTTCGGCGCCCACCAGATCGACCACGGCGCGGTGCAGATCGGCTCCCTGACCGCCTACATGACCTACCTGATCCAGATCCTCATGTCGGTCATGATGGCCACCTTCATGTTCATGATGATCCCGCGTGCCGCGGTCTCCGCCGAACGGATCACCGAGGTGTTGCACACCGAGCCGTCCGTGGTGCCGCCGGCTCACCCGAAACGCGCCGACCGTGTGCGCGGTGTGGTCGAACTGTGCGACGCGAGTATGCGGTATCCCGGAGCCGATGCCCCCGTGCTGCAGGGGATCTCGCTGCGCGCCGAACCGGGACAGACCGTCGCGATCGTCGGATCGACCGGCGCGGGCAAGACCACCTTGATCTCGCTGATCGCCCGGCTGTTCGACGCGACCGGCGGGCAGGTCAAGGTCGACGGGATCGACGTGCGGGACCTCGAACCGTCCGACCTGTGGGGACACATCGGGATCGTGCCGCAGCAGGCCTATCTTTTTTCCGGGACCGTGGCGACCAACCTGCGTTACGGCAACCCCGATGCCACCGATGACCAGTTGTGGGAGGCACTGCGGGTCGCGCAGGCGGCGGACTTCGTCGGAAAGCTCGACGGCGGGCTGGAGTGCCCGGTGACCCAGGCGGGCACGAACTTCTCCGGGGGTCAACGCCAGCGGCTCTGCATCGCGCGGGCGCTCGTGGCCGAGCCGACGATCTATCTCTTCGACGACTCGTTTTCGGCACTCGACCTGTCCACCGACCGCAGGCTGCGCGCCGCGCTCGCGCCGAAGGTCACCCAGGCGACGGTCTTCCTGGTCGCGCAACGGGTGTCGACGATCACCGGCGCCGACCAGATCGTGGTGCTGGACGACGGGGCGGTCGTGGGGCTGGGCACTCACGATCAACTTCTGAGCGAGTGCGCCGAATACCGGGAGATCGTCGACTCCCAGTTGGCCGGCGTGGGCGGTGGACGATGAGCACGCCGACCAAGCGGCCGATGCGCCGAGCCTCCGGCCCCTCGATGGGGATGGGGGCAGCAGACAAGCCGATGGCGTTCAAGGCGTCGGCACGACGCCTCGTCGGGTTGCTCTCACCGCAGCGAGCCCGCGTCGTGTGGGTCATCTCCTTGACGGTGATCGCCGTGGCGCTCGGGGTCGTCGCCCCACGGATCCTCGGGCTGGCCGTCGACCAGATCTTCGACGGCGCCGTCGGCGGTGCGATGGATGTGCCCAAGGGCACCACCAAGCACGCCGTCGTCGCGGGGGTGCGTGCCGCCGGCCACCACACCCAGGCGGACATGCTCGCTCGCATGGATTTCGTGCCGGGTGTCGGCATCGACTTCGGCGTGGTCGGCACACTGTTGCTGGTCGTCGTGGGCTGCTATGTCCTGGCATCTCTGTGCCGCCTCGTGCAGGCATTGTTGCTCAACACGGCCGTGCAGACCACGATGCGCCGACTGCGCCAGGACGTCGAGGCGAAGGTGCACCGGCTGCCGCTGCGCTACCTCGACGGGCAGCCTCGCGGGGAGCTGCTCTCGCGGGTGACCAACGACATCGACAACGTGGGCCAGTCGCTGCAACAGACCCTCAGTCAGCTGTTGTCCTCCGTGCTGACCGTGGTCGGCGTGCTGGTGATGATGCTGACCGTGTCGGTGCGTCTGACCTTGATCGCCCTGGTCGCCATCCCGATCGTGATGGTCGTGACCGGGCAGGTGATGAAACGATCACAGGCCATGTTCGCCGCGCAGTGGAAGAACACGGGTGAACTCAACGGGCAGATCGAGGAGACGTTCACCGGTCACGAACTGGTCAAGGTGTTCGGCCGCCAGCGGGAGGTCGACGCCCGGTTCAAGGAGAAGAACGACGAACTGATGACCGTCAGCTGGC